>NZ_CP071632.1:367916-668333 GCF_017357385.1 Rhizobium sp. NZLR1
ATGGGCGCGCACCAGGCCGAGGTTGAAGGTATCGAGTTCGTCGGCCGACCACTCCACATCCTTCATGGCGCCGACGCCGGTCGTCGCGCCATAAACGGGCATGCCGGAGGCGATGGCCTCCTCGACGACCTCACGGGCGATTGCGATGCGGGCCATGCCGGTCGCCGACGCCGAAATCGTCGCCTTGCCGGCACCGATCGTCACCATCTCGGCAAAACCGAGCGGCCGTCCGGAAAGTTTGATGCCAGGGCGTTCGTGCTGCATGTGCCATATCTCCTAAACAGTGAGACTAAGCGGCCCTTCCGTCACATGGGATATCCTAAATGCCGAACACAGCATGTTTTTGACAGGCGGATCAGCTCACCATCCAGGCAATATAGAGAAGCGTCAATGCGATGACCCAAAGCGCGATCCTGGCCGAGCGGTTATGCCGCGCCTCGGCCTTGCCGATCGCCTCCGCCGTCTGCGCGTCGAAGCGCAGCCCATGTTCGCTCATTTGCAGGAGCTGGTGGTGAAATTTTTCCGTTTTCGCTGCGATTTCGGGCACGGCTTCGGCGAGTTTGACCGCCGCCTTCAGTCCGTCCTTGATATCGGTGGCGATCCGCTTCGGGCCGAGATTGGTGCGGATCCAGTCGCCGACAACGGGCTCGGAGGCCTTCCACATGTTGAAGCGCGGGTTGAGCATGCGCGACACGCCTTCGACCACGACCATGGTCTTCTGCAGCATCACCAGCTCCGGCCGTGTCGCCATGTCGAACAGTTCGGTCACTTCGAAAAGCAGCGTCAGCAGCTTGCCCATCGAGATCGTCTCGGCCGGCTGTCCGTGGATCGGCTCGCCGATTGCCCGGATCGCCTGGGCAAAACTCTCGACATTGTGGTGTCCGGGCACATAGCCCGCCTCGAAATGCACCTCGGCGACGCGGATATAATCGCGGGTGATGAAGCCGTAGAGGATTTCGGCGAGGAACCGCCGCTCCTTTTTACCGAGGCGTCCGACGATGCCCATGTCGACGGCGACGATCATGCCGCCCGCATCGACGAACAGATTGCCCGGATGCATGTCGGCATGAAAGAAACCGTCGCGCAGCGTGTGGCGCAGGAACGACTGGATCAGCGTATCGGCGAGCAGGTTGAGATCGTGGCCGGCGGCCCGCAGGCCCTCGACATCGGACATGCGCGTGCCGTCGATCCATTCCATGGTGATGACGTCGCGTCCGGTGCGCTCCCAGTCGACCTTCGGGACGCGGAAGCCCGGGTCCTTTTCGGTATTCTCGGCGATCTCGGAAAGGGCGGCCGCTTCCAGGCGAAGATCCATCTCCACCTTCGTCGTCTGCTCCAGCGTCTTCGTCACCTCGACCGGCCGCAGCCGTCGGCTGGAGGCCAGGAAACGCTCCTGCATACGGGCGACGAGATACATCGCCTCGATGTCATGGGCAAAACGCTGGCGCACGCCCGGCCGCACGATCTTGACGGCGACCTTCTTGCGGCCCTCTGATGTCTCGACCTCGGCCGGATGCACCTGGGCGATCGAGGCAGCGGCGATCGGCTCGCCGAAGCTTGCATAGAGTTCGCCGATCGGCCGCCCGAGCGAGCCTTCGATATTGGCCTTGGCGGCAGCCGAGGGAAAGAAGGCCATCCGGTCTTGAAGCTGCGACAGGTCGTTGGCGAATTCGACGCCGACGACATCCGGCCGCGTCGCCAGGAACTGGCCGATCTTCACATAGGAGGGACCGAGCCGTTCGACGGCCTGTGCCAACCGGTCGCTGCGCTTCTGATGCCGCGCCTTGCTGCGCTCGAAAATCGTGACGAAGGATTTGGCGAGTGCGACCGGAGGCGGCAGGCCTTCGGACGGAAGAGCCGACACGACGCCCTCACGCACGAGCACCCAGCCGACGCGCCAAAGGCGGAAATAGGCCCCGAATGTGCTCATGCTGCCATACCCCGCCGGACGAGGTTCGTGTTTTCTTCCCTCATTCCCTCAAAGCTTCCAGCCGGAATGCAGCGCGGCAATGCCGCCGGTATAATTGGTGTAGTTGACGCGCGAAAAACCGGCCTGGCGGATCATTGCCGCGAAATTCTCCTGGTTCGGGAACTTGCGGATCGATTCCACCAGATACTGGTAGGGTTCGGCCTCGCCGGTGATCGCCTTGCCGAATTGCGGAATGGCATTGAACGACCAGGCGTCATAGATCTTGTCGAGCAGCGGCATATCGACTTCGGAAAATTCCAGCACCAGCAGACGTCCGCCGCGCTTCAACACCCGATAGGCCTCCGACAGCGCCGCATCGATCCGCGGCACGTTGCGGATGCCGAAGGCGATTGTATAGGCGTCGAAGCTGCCAGCCTCGAAAGGCAGTTCCTCGGCATTCGCCTCGACGAAGGTGAGATTGCCGGAAAGCTTCTTCTTTTCCGCCCGCTCGGCGCCGACGCCGAGCATCGAGCCGTTGATGTCGAGCACGGTCGCATGCGCCTGCCGGCCCGAGGCCTCGACGATACGGAAGGCGATGTCGCCGGTGCCACCGGCGACATCGAGCACCTTGTAGCCCGGCTCCTTGCGCGGGTTCAGCGCCGAAATCATCGCATCTTTCCAGGCGCGGTGCATGCCCATCGACATGACGTCGTTCATGATGTCGTAGCGCTTGGCGACCTTGTGGAACACCTGGTTGACGAGGCCCTGCTTCTCGCCGTCAGACACCTCACGGAAGCCGTAGGAGGTCTCCATGCCGCCATCGGCGGAAGTGCGGCTTTCTGACATCAGGCTGCTCCATTCCTTAAGATTCGGGCGCGGCGGCCATAGCGAAAGACCGCGCGCGACGTTATCACAGGGCCGCACTCTCCGCGGCACACTGGCGCTATAGCGCACATCGTCGTCGGTTGAAACACGTTAGATATAGATGGGTTAAGATGCCGGAATTGCCAGAAGTCGAAACGGTGAAACGCGGCCTGGCGCCGGCGATGGAGGGGGCTCGCATCGCCAGGCTGGAGCTGCGCCGCGGCGATCTGCGCTTCCCCTTTCCCGACGCTTTCGCCGACAGGGTATCCGGCCGCACCATCGTCAGCCTTGGCCGCCGTGCCAAATATCTGCTGGTCGATCTCGACGACGGCAACACGCTGATTTCCCATCTTGGCATGTCCGGCTCTTTTCGCATTGAGCAGGGTGCCATCTCCGGCGCGCCGGGTGAATTCCACCATGCCCGTTCGAAGGACGAGAAGCACGATCACGTCGTCTTTCATCTGGAAGGTCAAGGCGGTCCTCGCCGCGTCGTCTACAACGACCCGCGCCGTTTCGGCTTCATGGATATGGTGGGGCGCGCCGATCTTGCCGCCCATCCGTTTTTCCGCGATCTCGGCCCGGAGCCGACGGGAAACGAGCTTGGGGCAGCTTTTCTCGCCGAACGCTTCCGGGTCAAGGCGCAGCCATTGAAGAGTGCGCTGCTCGACCAGAAGAACATTGCCGGTCTCGGCAATATCTATGTCTGCGAGGCGCTGTGGCGCGCCCATCTTTCGCCGATCCGCGCCGCCGGCACGCTGGTGACGGCAGTCGGCCGGCCGAAAGAGCAGCTCGACCTGCTCGTTGCCTCGATCCGCGACGTCGTTGCCGATGCGATCGCAGCCGGCGGATCGTCGCTTCGCGATCATATCCAGACCGACGGATCGCTCGGCTATTTCCAGCATTCCTTCTCCGTCTATGATCGCGAAGGTCAGGCTTGCCGCACGCCCGGCTGCGGCGGTACGGTCGCCCGCATCGTCCAGGCGGGCCGCTCCACCTTCTATTGCGCCACCTGCCAGAAGTAAGATCCGGAACCGGGAGAACAGCATGGCCTACGAGACCCTGATCGTCGAAACCCGAGGCAATGTCGGCCTCGTCACGCTGAACCGACCCCAGGCGCTGAACGCGCTGAATTCCATCGTCCTCAAGGAATTGAGGGAGGCCTATGCCGCCTTCCATGCCGACGAGGCGGTCGGCGCGATCGTGCTCACCGGTTCCGAGCGCGCCTTTGCCGCCGGCGCCGATATCAAGGAGATGCAGCCGCTCGAGTTCGCCGATATCTATAAGAGTGATTTCATCAGCGGCTGGGATGACGTCGCCAAGGCGCGCAAGCCGGTGATCGCCGCCGTCAGTGGGTTTGCGCTCGGCGGCGGCTGCGAGCTCGCCATGATGTGCGATTTCATCATCGCCGCGGAGACGGCGAAGTTCGGCCAGCCGGAAATCACCCTCGGCGTCATTCCCGGCATGGGCGGCTCGCAGCGGCTGACGCGCGCCGTCGGCAAGGCGAAGGCGATGGATCTCATCCTGACCGGCCGGATGATGGATGCCGCCGAGGCCGAACGATCGGGACTCGTTTCGCGTGTGGTGGCGCCCGAGCGTCTCATCGACGAGGCGCTGGCGGCGGCCGAAAAGATCGCCTCGCTGTCGCGCCCCTCGGTCTTGATGGCCAAGGAGGCTGTCAACCGCGCATTCGAGACGACGCTGGAGGAGGGCTTGCGCTTCGAGCGCCGGCTGTTTCACAGTCTCTTTGCCACCGACGACCAGAAGGAAGGCATGGCGGCCTTCGTCGAGAAGCGCAAACCGGCTTTTACGCACCGTTGAGTGCTTTTAGGCGGTTCCAGCCGCAAAGCTTGAAAATCCGCGTTGACGTGGGCCGGCTTTAGAGTTATATGCCCGCCCACGGTTCGGAAAGCCGGTTTGGTTTTCCGCGATTGCTCCCGAATTGCTGGATTTTGTGGCCGCAGGGCCCGCGGTAATAGCGGAGTTTGTTCGAATTCTTGAGAGAGGCATCCATGGCCAATACAACTTCGGCGAAAAAAGCGACCCGCAAGATCGCCCGCCGTACCGACGTCAATAAGGCTCGTCGCTCGCGCGTTCGTACTTTCGTTCGCCAGGTCGAAGAGGCCATCGCATCCGGTGACGCCGCCAAGGCGAAGGAAGCTTTCCTGGCTGCTCAGCCCGAGCTTGCCCGCGCCGCCAGCAAGGGCGTGCTGCACGCCAACACGGCATCGCGCAAGGTCTCGCGCCTGGCCGCTCGTGTGAAGGCTCTTTCGGTCACTGCGACCGCGTAATCTTCCATTAACG
Organism: Rhizobium sp. NZLR1; assembly: GCF_017357385.1. Taxonomy (NCBI): domain Bacteria; kingdom Pseudomonadati; phylum Pseudomonadota; class Alphaproteobacteria; order Hyphomicrobiales; family Rhizobiaceae; genus Rhizobium; species Rhizobium sp. NZLR1. The sequence continues at coordinate 372,991 of NZ_CP071632.1, forward strand.
GCTTCCTCGTTATGATTAGCCCGGTAATTTTACCGGGCTTTTTCGATTCAACCGATCAGCCCCTGTATGGTTAATCTCACGACTGTTTCGTGTCAGCGCCATGACAGGAAAAATTGTTCAAAAACAAAGACTTGCGCAAGGATGCTTTCACGCTGCGCGACTCTGCCCCAAGCTTCCGGGACCAGGGGGGAGTCAAGAAGATTATTATTTTTTTTCTTTCCCTGCGTGTCAAAATAGCCCGAACGGGGAATCTCCTTGATTCAAAAGCGATTCTTTTTTGACGCTGGTGTGACGCCCGAAAAGGGCAGGCGGAGTCAATGGCCGCTTGTTAATTTTGCGTAAAATTCATCGTTGATATTGCCTTTTGATCCTGCCTAAATGGCCTCCAACAAGGGGCGCGGACATCACCTGCAGAGGCTCGGTCTTAACTGCCACGTCGGCAGGGCGATAAGTGCGTGCCATTTGTTACGGAGCCTTGCGCTTCCGTTTTTTCAAGCACTCGACGGATTTGGGCCGTAACGTGGCTGTTACGGGCAGGGATGTTTTGTGCCTTCAGTGGCCACACGTTTAAGGCGAGGCCGCCGGGGAAGGTTAAAGTGATATTGCGTTCGGGCTGATCGGTCGAAAACGAGGATCGACCGCCAGCCTGGCACGGAAAGCCGATGAAGGTTGCCGCATGAATGCGGTTCCTGCAACGGAATTTTGTGCCGGTCCCTTCGGGGGCAGTGTTTGAGTGAACCGGCAGGTGAGCGGCTTCATGAGGATGCCGTCAGCCCGCCAAAGCGGGGAATGATCGGGCGGCTATTTTAGCGGAAGCCGCCCGGTGGAATTGAAAGGCGGCATTATGCAGATGAATACGATGACGACGGGCGGGCCCGACAATGGGGATGTGGCACCGCAGACGTTTGGCTCCATTCGCCTCGACGTGGGAGAAGCAAAGGCGGAAATGAAGCACAGCATCTTGTTTGAGCGCGTCAGCGCGCGCTTGAAGGCCCAGGTTGGTCCTGACGTCTATGCCAGCTGGTTCGCCAGGCTGAAGCTGCATTCGGTATCGAAGAGTGTGGTGCGCCTTTCGGTTCCCACCACCTTCCTGAAGTCGTGGATCAACAATCGTTATCTCGATCTCATCACCGGCCTGTTCCAGGCCGAGGATCCGGAAATTCTGAAGATCGAAGTCCTGGTGCGCACGGCAACGCGCAGCAGCACGAAGGCACTCGATGAGGCGGCCCAGCCCGAGCCGGTCGCTGCCCCCCAGGCGCGCCGTCCCGCAAGTGCCCAGCCGGCCGGCCAGGCCGTCCAACAGGCGGTTTCCTCCGTTGCTGCGGCAAGGCCCGCAAGCTTTGGTTCGCCGCTCTTCGGTTCGCCGCTCGACAGCCGCTTCACCTTCGACACCTTCGTCGAAGGCAGCTCGAACCGCGTCGCGCTTGCAGCGGCGAAGACGATCGCCGAAGCCGGTTCCGGCGCCGTGCGCTTCAACCCGCTCTTCATCCATTCGACGGTCGGCCTCGGCAAGACACACCTGTTGCAGGCAATTGCCAATGCGGCGGTGCAGAACCCGCGGGCTCTGCGCGTCGTTTATCTGACGGCCGAATATTTCATGTGGCGCTTCGCCACCGCGATCCGCGACAATGATGCGCTGACGCTGAAGGATTCGCTGCGCAACATCGATCTGCTGATCATCGACGACATGCAGTTCCTGCAGGGCAAGATGATCCAGCACGAATTCTGCCATCTCCTCAACATGCTGCTCGACAGCGCCAAGCAGGTGGTCGTCGCCGCCGACAGGGCGCCCTGGGAGCTGGAATCGCTCGACCCGCGTGTTCGCTCGCGCCTGCAGGGCGGTGTCGCGATCGAATTCGACGCGCCGGATTACGAGATGCGTCTCGAAATCCTCAAGCGTCGCCTGGCGGCCGCCCGGCTCGAAGATCCGTCGCTGGAAATTCCGGCCGAACTGCTCCAGCACGTCGCCCGCAACGTCACGGCCAGCGGCCGCGAACTCGAAGGCGCTTTCAATCAGCTGGTCTTCCGGCGCTCCTTCGAGCCGAACCTGTCGATCGAGCGCGTCGACGAGCTGCTCGCGCATCTCGTCGGCTCCGGCGAGCCCCGCCGTGTGCGCATCGAGGACATCCAGCGCATCGTCGCCAGGCACTACAACGTCTCGCGCCAGGAACTGGTCTCGAACCGCCGCACCCGCGTCATCGTCAAGCCGCGCCAGATCGCCATGTATCTGGCGAAGACGCTGACGCCGCGCTCCTTCCCCGAGATCGGCCGCCGTTTCGGCGGGCGCGATCACACGACCGTGCTGCATGCCGTGCGCAAGATCGAGGAGCTGATTTCGGGCGACAACAAGCTTTCGCACGAAGTCGAGCTGTTGAAGCGGTTGATTAACGAATAATCGCCCGATTTTCGCAAAGCTTTGGCGGCTGGAAGCGATTCCGGCCGTTTTCTTTTATGAGCTTTTTATTCTATACCTCCGGCCTCCCAGTGCCTGTCGCTCAAAACGGCGGCGGTATTGGAGGGACGATACAAGATGAAGAAGCGCCGAATGGCGCGTGGGAGGAATGAATGAGTTTCGAAAAGATCGCCGTTCTCGGCCTGGGCAAGGTCGGACGGCTGGCGGCGACGCTGTTGCATGAAAGCGGCTTCGAGGTCATCGGCGTCGATGCGCAATTGCCGTTGAGCGACGTTCCCTTCAAGTGCCGCGCCGGCGATATTTCCGACCCGCAGGTGGTCGGCGAGCTGCTGTCGAATGTCGAGGCGGTGCTCTCCTGCCTGCCTTACCATCTGAACATCGAATTGGCGCGCGCCGCCCATCTGGCCGGCATTCATTATTTCGACCTGACCGAAGACGTTCCCACCACCAATTTCATCATCGAACTATCAAAGACCGCCCGCGGCCTGATGGCGCCGCAATGCGGCCTGGCGCCGGGTTTCGTCGGCATCGTCGGCGCAAGCCTTGCCGACGGCTTCGATCGCTGCCGTTCGATCCGCATGCGCGTCGGCGCCTTGCCGCAGCATCCGACCGGACTGCTCGGCTATGCCTTCAACTGGTCGCCTGAGGGCGTCGTCAACGAATATCTGAACGATTGCGAGGTCATCGAGGGCGGGGTGCGCAAGCTCGTCTCGCCGATGGAATGGCACGAGACCGTCTATGTCGGAGGCGTCAAGCTCGAAGCCTTCACGACGTCTGGCGGTCTCGGCACGATGTGCGACACGATGCTCGGCAAGATCGACAATCTCGATTACAAGACCATGCGGTATCCCGGCCATATGGAGCTGATGAACTTCTTCTTCCACGAGCTTCTGATGCGCGACAAGCGCAAGCTCGCCGGCGAGATCCTGACCAATGCCAAGCCGCCTGTTGAAGACGATGTCGTCTATGTCCACGTCGCCGCCGAGGGCACGGAGAACGGCAGCCTGCGCCGCAAGGAGTTCGTCCGCGCCTATTACCCGATCGAGATTGCCGGCGCACGCCGCACGGCGATCGCCTGGACGACGTCGGCCTCCGTTGTTGCCGTCATCGAAATGGTCCGCGACGGCCTGCTGCCGGCGACCGGGTTCCTGCACCAGGAGCATATTCCGCTGGAGATGTTTTTGAAGACGCCGACCGGCAGCCTGTTCAAGGCGGGCGCCACCGGCCACGGCTGAGAAATGCATTCCGGCGCGGCCCGCGATGTCGGCCGCGCTGGACCAATGCATTGCGTGGGCGTCAGCAGGCGAGATCGGCGACGACGGAATCGAGGATCAGCATGCCGGACGGCGTGCAGCGCAGGCGTGAATTGCCGATCCGCTCGATGAATTTGTGTTCAAGCAGGAATTCCTCGCGTTTCGGGTCGAGGTCGCGGCCGGAAAGCTGTTGCCAGCGGGCAAGATCGACGCCCTCCCTGAGCCGCAGCCCCATCAGTAGCAACTCGTCGGACTGTTCCTCGTAGCCGAGTCGTTCCTCATCGAGAATGCCGTGGCCGTCACGTTCGACCATGTCGAGCCAGGCTTCCGGCTTGCGCTCGGTCGCCGTCGCGAGCTTCTCCGGGCCACGCGCCAGCCGGCCGTGGGCGCCCGGGCCGATGCCGGCATAATCGCCGTAGCGCCAATAGGTCAGGTTATGCCGGCTTTCCGCACCCGGCCGGGCGTGATTGGAAACCTCATAGGCGGGCATGCCTTCGCGCGCCGTAATCTCCTGCGTCGCCTCGTAGAGCACTGCCGATTGCTCGCCATCCGGCACGACTAGCTTGCCGGCCTTATGCAGGCCGTAGAAGGGCGTGCCTTCCTCGATGGTCAGCTGATAGAGCGAAAGATGGTCGACCGCATAGGAGATCGCCTCCTTCAGCTCCTTTTCCCATTCCTCGACCGTCTGCTGCGGCCGCGCGTAGATCAGATCGAACGACATGCGCGGAAAAATGTCGCGCGCCAGCCGGATCGCCTTCAGCGCGTCGGCGACGTCATGCAGCCGGCCGAGGAATTTTAGATCCCGGTCGTTCAGCGCCTGCACGCCGAGCGAGACGCGATTGACACCCGCCGCCCGGTAGCCGCGGAAGCGTTCGGCTTCGACGCTCGAAGGATTGGCTTCCATGGTGATCTCGATGCCATCTGGCACATGCCAGTGCCGCGCAATGCCGTCGAGAATGGCGGAGACCGTTTCCGGTTTCATCAGCGAGGGCGTGCCGCCGCCGAGGAAGATGCTCGTCACCGTCTTCGGCCCGCTCATCGCCCGCACCGTCGCCATCTCCTTCAGGAAGGCCGCCGTAAAACGCTCCTGATCGACCGGCTGGTGGCGCACATGGCTGTTGAAGTCGCAGTAGGGACACTTCGCCGCGCAGAAGGGCCAATGCACATAGACGCCGAAGCCGGGCTCGCCGGTATCGGGCAGCAGCGCGGCGTCGCGCGAAAGGCTTGGCGTGTCGAAATTGTCCACGGAGTGATCCTATGCCTCCAGGCAGGTTTCGACAAAGAGTTTGAAGGCGCGGGCCCGGTGCGACAGCGCCTGCGGCTTGCCGGCGCTCCAGCCGTGTTTTTCCTCGCTGCTCATTTCCCCGAAGGTGATGTCGTAACCCTCGGGCTGGAAGACCGGATCGTAGCCGAAGCCCTGGGTGCCGCGCGGCGGCCAGGCGACGCTGCCTTCCACCTCGCCGCGAAACAGCTCCGTGTGGCCGTCCGGCCAGGCAAGGCAGAGCACGCTGACGAAACGCGCGGTACGCTGTTCCGGCTTGGTCGCGCCGGCATCCTGCAGCGCCTTTTCCACCTTGGCCATCGCCATGTCGAAATCGCGCGTGCCGTCTGATGTCTCCGCCCAATTGGCGGTGTAGACACCGGGGTCGCCGTCAAGCGCATCGACCACCAGCCCGGAATCGTCCGAAAGCGCCGGCATGCCGGCGGCATTGGCCGAGGCGACCGCCTTGATCGTCGCATTCTCCTCGAAACTTGTGCCGGTTTCCTCCGGTTCGACGAAATTCAGCTCGGCAGCCGATCTGGCGGTGAAGCCGAGCGGTCCGATCAGTTCCTGGATCTCGCGGATCTTGCCGGCATTGTGGCTGGCGACGACGATGGTCTTCGTTTCAAGCTTGCGCATTCAGATGTCCTGTTCGATGCCCCAGATTTTCGCCTCCGCGCATTCCAGGCTGTTGCCCTCAGGATCGCGGAAATAGATCGAGCGGCCGCCATTCGGCCAGTGCACTTCGGATTCGATCGCCACGCCGGCCGTTCTCAGCCGTTCGGCCATCGCATCGATGTTGCGGCCGGACACCCGAAAGCAGGCATGGCCCTGTCCGGTCGTGCCGTGCGGCGGCACCTGCAGGGCATCCCGCGCCGGCGGCTTCACCGTTTCCTCAGGATTGAAGATCAGCAGAACGCCGGGGCCGCAGCGGAAGAAGACATGCCGGTTGGCGGCGCGGGCGATCTTTTCAAGTCCGAGAACGTCTTCGTAGAACGTCTCGGCCTGATCGAGATCGCGTGCATAGAGCGCCGTTTCCAACATGCCTTCCAGCATGGGGTTCATCCTTCGACGGCTTGCTTCTGCAGCGCGACCAGTTCGCCGATGCCGTTTCTGGCAAGCTGCATCAGCGAGGTGAATTCGCCCTCGCTGAACGGTGTGCCTTCGGCCGTGCCCTGGATCTCGACGATCCCGCCGGTGCCGGTCATCACGAAGTTGGCATCGGTCTCGGCCGAGGAATCTTCGAGGTAATCGAGATCGATCACCGGCTGGCTGGCGAAGATACCGCAGGAGATGGCGGCGACATGATCCTTCAGGACCCGGTCGACCTTGATCATGTTGCGGCTTTCCATCCATTTCAGGCAGTCGTAAAGGGCGATCCAGCCGCCGGTGATCGAAGCCGTCCGGGTGCCCCCATCGGCCTGGATGACATCGCAATCAAGCGTGATCTGCCGTTCGCCGAGCGCCTGCAGGTCGACGACGGCGCGTAGCGACCGGCCGATCAGCCGCTGGATTTCCTGGGTGCGGCCGCCCTGCTTGCCGGCGGCGGCCTCGCGCTTCATGCGTTCACCGGTCGCCCGCGGCAGCATTCCGTATTCGGCCGTGACCCAGCCCTTGCCGGAATTGCGCAGCCATGGCGGCGTCTTTTCTTCGAGGCTGGCCGTGCAGAGCACATGCGTATCGCCGAATTTTACCAGGCAGGAGCCTTCCGCATGCTTGGAAAAATTGCGCTCGAACGAGACCTTGCGCATCTGGTCGATTTTTCTGCCTGAAGGCCGCATTCTTATCTCCTGGGGTTTGTTGACCGCTTCTACGATTGGCGGCGCTCATTTGCAAATTCCCTTTTGCCACGGCTGCGAGTTTGACTTACTTTCGGGAAATATCATCAGCGCGGGTTCGAGAGGTTCATGGGCATCAGGTCGACATCGGTTTCGGATGCCGTTGCTGCGCTCGACGAGCGCTCCAGGGAAATTTTTCGCCGCATCGTCGAGGGTTATCTGGAGAGCGGCGAGCCGCTCGGTTCGCGCAATCTGTCCCGCCTGCTGCCGATGTCGCTGTCGCCGGCCTCGGTGCGCAACGTCATGAGCGATCTCGAGGATCTCGGCCTCATCTATTCGCCGCATACCAGCGCCGGCCGGCTGCCCACCCAGATAGGCCTGCGCTTCTTCGTCGATGCCTTCATGCAGGTCGGTGATCTCTCCGCCGAGGACCGCGCCAATATCGATCGGCAGGTGCGGGCCGAAAGCGGCGGCAATCCGGTGGAATCGATGATGAACGAGGCAAGCCGCATGCTGTCCGGCATTTCGCGCGGCGCCGGCCTGGTCATCACCTCGAAAAGCGATCCGGTGCTGAAACATGTCGAGTTCATCCGGCTTGAACCGACAAAGGCGCTGGCCGTGCTCGTCGGCGATCACGATCAGGTGGAAAACCGAATCATCGAGCTGCCGGCGGGGGTCACCTCCTCGCAGCTGGCGGAGGCGGCGAATTTTCTCAATGCCCACATGTCCGGCCAGACCCTGCCGGAGCTCCGCAAACAATTAAGCCAGCTGAAGGATAACGTCCGTCACGAGCTCGATGCCCTGTCGCGTGATCTCGTCGAGCGCGGCATCGCTGTCTGGGCCGGCAGCCCGGACGAGGGAAAGCCGACGCAGCTGATCATCCGCGGCCGCGCCAACCTGCTCGAAGGCCTCGCCGGCGCCGAGGATCTCGACCGGCTGCGCCTGCTGTTCGACGATCTCGAAAAGAAGGACAGCCTGATCGAGATCCTCAATCTCGCCGAAACCGGTTCGGGCGTGCGTATCTTCATCGGTTCGGAAAACAAGCTCTTCTCGCTGTCAGGCTCCTCGCTCATCGTCGCGCCCTATCGTGACGATGACGATCGTATCGTCGGCGCCGTCGGCGTCATCGGTCCGACGCGGCTCAATTATTCCCGCATCGTGCCGATGGTGGACTACACCGCCCAGCTCGTCTCCCGCCTTTCGCGCAATCCCCTTTGATGCCGCTTTGACGTCGCAGCCCTTCAAAGTTCGACAGCGTCCGTTGGGCATCTGACGAGAGTGGCGCTGTACAGGCGCAGAATTTTCGCTTCTTTGTCACGCAGACTTGATTTTTTTCGGTCAAACCTCGATATCGGGCGCATCTGAAGACACCAACCGGAGACCGTCATGACCGATGACACGACGAAAAACGGACCTGACGCAACTGCGGCCGATGCCGCAGCCGACGCTGCCGCCTACGTCGAGAACGATATTGCGCAGGAAGAGGCCACCCAGCCGGACCCGCTCGAGCTTTTGAAAGCCGAAAACGGCGAACTGCGCGACCGCTATCTGCGCCTTGCTGCCGAGATGGACAATCTGCGCCGGCGCACCGAGCGCGAGGTCAAGGATGCCAAGTCCTATTCCGTCGCCGGTTTTGCCCGCGACATGCTTGCCGTCTCGGACAATCTGCGCCGGGCGCTGGATGCCATCCCGCCAGAGCTCAAGGACGCGGCCGATGCCGGCCTGACGACGCTGATCGAGGGTGTGGAGATGACCGAGCGCGCCATGCTGTCGGCTCTCGAACGCCATGGCGTTCGCAAGCTGGAGCCGGTCGGCCAGAAGTTCGACCCGAATTTCCATCAGGCGATGTTCGAGGTGCCGAACCCCGACGTGCCGAACAACACCGTCGTCCAGGTCGTGCAGGCAGGCTTTTCCATCGGCGAGCGAGTGCTGCGCCCAGCCATGGTCGGCGTTGCCAAGGGCGGCCCGAAGCCGGCCGAAGCCGAGACCAATTCGGTCTTCGACGAGAAGGACGCCTGAGGTTGCCGTTGTCCTCTCTTCAAGAGACGGACATCCAAAAAATCAGATGCGGGCGAAGCGTTCGATCAAAAGATCGAAGAAGCCGTCCGCATCGACGTGGCGCATGACTTTCGCATTGCGCTTGCGCTCGGTGACATGCCACCAGTCGACGACGGTCATGCCGGCGGTGAGTTCGGAGTGAACCTCGATCTCGACATTGCAGTCCCGGCCGTTGAAAAGCTCCGGCTTCAGGAGGTAGGCGACGACTGTCGGGTCATGCAGCGGCCCGCCGTCGGAGCCGTATTTCTCGATGTCGAACCGCTCGAAGAATTCCAGCATCTCGACCATGGCCTTTGCCGGCGCCGTGCCGATCTCGGCCATGCGCTTGACCCGGTCCTTGCGGGTCAGCAATTGGTGCGTCACGTCGAGCGGCATCATCACGATCGGGACGCCCGAGCGGAAGACGATATCGGCTGCCTCGGGGTCGACATAGATGTTGAATTCGGCCGCCGGGGTGATGTTGCCGCCCTCGAAGAAGCCGCCGCCCATCATCACCAGTTCGCGGATGCGCGGGGCGATATCGGGTGCTTTCTGCAAGGCCATGCCGATATTGGTGAGCGGCCCGAGCGTGCAGAGCGTCACCGTGCCTTCCGGCTCCAGGCGCAGCGTCTCGATGATGAAGTCGACGGAATGGCCGAGCTGCAGCGCCATCGTCGGCTCGGCGAGATCAGGACCGTCGAGGCCGGTCTTGCCGTGCACATGTTCGGCGGTCACCAGCTTGCGGGCAATCGGCGCGTCGGCGCCGGCGAAAACCTTCGTCTCCGTCCGGCCGCAGATCTCGCAGACGATGCGTGCATTGCGGCTGGTGAGCGAAAGCGGCACGTTGCCGGCGACCGTGGTGATCCCCAGTACCTGCAGCTCCTCGGGGCTGCCGAAGGCCAGCATGATGGCGGCCGCGTCGTCCTGGCCGGGATCCGTGTCGATGATGATCTTTCTTGCGTTTGCCATCCGATGCACCGTTTTCTTCATTTCTCGTCACAAATCGGCACATTCCGCGCCGGCACGTTTTGATGCGAGGCAGCAGGCGCTTTGTCAAGCAGCCGACCGCCACCACCTTAAAATTGAGGGATGGGGCAGGGACGTCGCCTGCGTCTTGCAGCGCCGGAGTGCTGTCCCCATATTAGTAGCATCCGGATGCTGCCCTTAAGGTCCGGGATGGTCGCTTGCATCAAGGACTTGAAAAGAAATGAGCCGCATTACCCCTTTCGCCAGCCCGCTGCTTCTGGGCTTCGATGCCATGGAAAAGACGCTGGAGCGCATTTCCAAGGCGAGCGACGGATATCCGCCCTATAATATCGAACGCATCGGCGCCGATAGCGGCGCGCCGGAACGTCTGCGCATTACGCTGGCGGTGGCCGGTTTCGGCGAGGAGGAACTCGATGTCTCCATCGAGGAGAACCAGCTTCTGATCCGCGGCCGCCAGGTGGAGCAGGGTGAACGGGATTATCTCTATCGCGGCATCGCCGCCCGCCAGTTCCAGCGCACCTTCGTTCTTGCCGACGGCATGCAGGTGCTTGGAGCCGGCCTGAAGAACGGTCTGCTCTCCGTCGATCTAATTCGTCCGGAACCCGCGCGCATGGTCAAGAAAATTAACATTTCGGTCTCAGAGTAGCACAACGGTTTGTCGAACCGTTGGTCCCTTCTTCCGGAGGAACAGGAATGTTGATGAAAGAAGCCACGTCTCACTTGACCAAATCCGAGCTTGCCCACATCGGCAGCGGCGAGGTCGCCTATATCAGAAAAATGCGTACCGATGAGGTTGCCAAGTGCTTTCCCGAGGCGCCGGATATCGATCCGAACGTCGACCTCTGGGCGCTCTTCGGCGCCGACGGCACGCCCATCCTTCTGACGGACAATCGCTCCAGCACCTTCTTCAAGGCTGCCGAGGACGAACTGAAGACGGTCAGCCTGCACTGACCGTCGAATGCAGTCTGTCGCGTTTCACCGCTCTTGCGGTGCATGCTCATGCTATTCGATTTGGATGCGCTCGCGGCGGATGCCGCGACATGGGCGCGGTGCCTCGTTAGACGTTTTTTCCGTATTCGATGAGGTGGAAAGGCCGGCAGATCTCTGCTGCGACCTGTCGTTAGATCTTGTTGGCCCTCAGATCTTCCCGAATGTCAGATAGGCCGAAGAGCGGCCCTCGCGCCGTGCCTTGGCCTCGTAGCGCGTGCTCGGCCAGCCCTCGTAGGGTGTCAGCCAATCCGCAGCATTGTCGGCCATCCAGTCGAAGCCGCCATGGTCGCGGCATTTGATCAGCGTCCAGTTCACATAGGTGTCGATGTCGGAGGCAAAGCAGAACAGGCCGCCGGGCTTCAGCACGCGATGAAAGCGGTCGAGATTGGTCTTCGAGACGAAGCGGCGTTTCCAGTGCTTCCGCTTCGGCCAGGGGTCGGGATAGAGCAGATCGATCTGATCGAGCGAAGCGGCCGGCAGCCAGTCGAGCAGCTGCGTCGCGTCGTCATTATAGACGCGAATATTGCGCGCACCGGTTTCGCCGATGCGCGACAACAGCTTCTGCATGGAATTGACGAAGGGCTCGACGCCGATGAAGCCGGTCGAAGGTGTCTCGAGGGCGCGGTGGATCAGGTGTTCGCCGCCGCCGAAACCGATTTCCAGCCGCAATCTCTCGACCGGAGCCGGGAAGAGGGAAGTCAGCGGCCCCAGTGGAGCCGCTGAAAGATCGATAAGGAATGCCGGCAGCAGACTGTTCAGCGTCTCGGCCTGCTGTTCGCGCAGGGCCTTGCCCTTGCGGCGACCGAAGAAGGCTTCCGTCGCCCGGCCGCGGCGTTCCATATCCGTCATGCTTTATCTCAGGCCTTCACGCTTTCCTTGAGCGCCTTCACGAGGTCGGTGCGCTCCCAGGAGAACGAGCCGTCGCGGCCGGCCTTGCGGCCGAAATGGCCGTAGGCAGAGGTCTTCGCATAGATCGGCTTGTTGAGGTCGAGATGGCGGCGGATGCCGGAGGGAGACAGGTCCATGTTCTTGCGGATCGCCGCTTCGACCTGATCTTCGCTGAACTTGCCGGTGCCGTGCAGGTCGACATAGATCGACAGCGGCTGGGCGACGCCGATCGCGTAGGAGATCTGGATCGTGCAGCGGTCGGCAAGGCCGGCGGCGACGACGTTCTTGGCGAGGTAGCGGGCGGCATAGGCAGCCGAACGGTCGACCTTCGTCGTGTCCTTGCCGGAGAACGCACCGCCGCCATGCGGAGCCGCACCGCCGTAGGTGTCGACGATGATCTTGCGGCCGGTGAGGCCCGCATCGCCGTCCGGCCCGCCGATGACGAACTTGCCGGTCGGGTTGATGTACCAATTGCAATCGTCAGCGATCTTCAGTTCGCCGAGCGCTTCGCGGATATAGGGCTCGACGACGGCGCGGACCTTGTTCGAATCCCAGCTTTCGTCGAGATGCTGGGTCGAAAGCACGATCGAGGTTGCTTCCGACGGCTTGCCGTCGACGTAGCGCACGGTCACCTGGCTCTTGGCGTCGGGACCGAGCTTGGCGACTTCGCCGTCGCCCTTCTTGCGGGCAGTTGCCAGCAGCTGCAGGATCTTGTGGGAATAATAGATCGGCGCCGGCATCAGGTCCGGCGTTTCGCGGCAGGCGTAACCGAACATGATGCCCTGGTCGCCGGCGCCCTCGTCGCCCTGCTGGTCGGCGGCGCTGTCGACGCCCTGCGCGATGTCGGCCGACTGCGAGTGCAGCAGCACGTCGATCTTTGCCTTCTTCCAGTGGAAGCCGTCCTGCTCGTAGCCGATATCCTTGATGGCGCGGCGGGCGGCGGCCTTGAACTTCGAAGGATTGATGACGTCCTTGCCATGCTTGTCCTTCTTCATCAGGCTCGGCGGCAGGCGGACTTCACCGGCGATGACGACGCGGTTGGTCGTCGCCAGCGTTTCGCAGGCAATGCGAACGCCCCACGGATTGACGCCGGTCTTGGCCGCTTCGCGGTAGACCAGATCGACGATCTCGTCGGAGATGCGGTCACAAACCTTGTCCGGATGACCTTCGGCAACAGATTCGCTGGTAAAGAGATAATTCGCGCGCATTCCGGGATTCCCCTCAAAGAACAAAAGCTCGCTAGTAGGTACTCAGTTCGAGACCCGATGACAAGCGCAGAAGGACATAAATATATCTTTATATCTGCGGCAAAGTGACAAATTTTGCCCCAAAAACGCAAAAAAGCGGCCTTTCGGCCGCCTTTCGAATTCTGCGATGGAGCTGGCTCAGTCGGAGTCGGCCTCAGCGGCCAATGCCTTCACCAGCTCCACGACCTTGCGGCGAACCTTGGGATCGGAAATCTTGACGAAGGCGCGGTTGAGCTGCAGGCCTTCCGAGGAAGAGAGGAAATCGACGACGTAATTCGAGCTGGAAGTTTCCATCCCGCCGGCGCCGGAATTTTCGCCGGGCGCGTCCTCGAAGAAAAAGGAAACCGGGACATTGAGGATGTTCGAGATATTCTGCAGACGGCTTGCGCCGACGCGGTTGGTGCCCTTTTCGTATTTCTGGATCTGCTGAAAGGTAATGCCGAGGCTTTCCCCGAGTTTTTCCTGGCTCATGCCCAGCATTGTTCGGCGAAGGCGAATACGGCTGCCAACGTGGATGTCGATCGGATTAGGCTTCTTTTTGTTTTCAATCATGGTCGTGCCCTAGCTAAGAATTTCAACCTGTTTCTAACCGGCATGCCCCTGATCCATCCCAAACGCCACGTTGCAAGCGGTGAGAACCACCTTTGCACATCCATTCAGAACGCCGATTGTCATCACTATGCAATTTTAGGGGTTTTTGGTCAATTCAGCCCGGAAATAAAACCTCTACGAGAAACCAGCGCAATCAAAATGAGCAGCGCCTCGGTCAACCAGAAGTGTGTTTGCAGGGGGAATGTCGTTCCAGCCTCTCCGCCGAACCTATCAAGAGTTGCATCAATAAAGCCGATTTCCTCGAGACCGAGGCCCGCAATTATTTCCCCATGTGCATTCACAATTGCTGAAATGCCGCTATTGGCGTCGCGAATCAGCGGCAGCCCGGTTTCGACCGCCCGCACTCGCGCCTGCTGGAAGTGCTGATAGGGGCCGGGTGTCGCACCGAACCAGGCATCATTGGTGATGTTGAGGATCGCATTGGCGTCTTTGATGTCGCCGGTCATTTCATCGGGGAAAATGATCTCGTAGCAGATCAGCGGATAGAGATTGAGCCCGCCGGGCAGCGCCAGCAGGTGGCGGCTGGCAGCCGCCGAAAACCCGCCCGGCATCTCGACGACGTTCTGGATGCCAAATTCGGTGAGCAGGTCCTCGAAGGGCAGGTATTCGCCGAAAGGCACCAGATGCACCTTGTCGGAGGCAGCGATGATCTGACCGCGGCCGTCGATGACATAGATGGAATTATAGTAGCGTGTCGGCGTGCCCGGTCCCATTTCCTCGGCGCGGACGGCGCCGGCGATCAGGATCTGGTTGTCGTCGAGCGTATCGGCGATCCGCATCAGCGCATCCTGGTTGTCGGTGAGGATGAAAGGGATCGAGGTTTCCGGCCAGACGATGATATCGGGCTTCCGTCCGCCATTCTTCGGCGCTTCGGCCGACAGCTTCAGATGGGTCTCGAAGATCGCATTGCGGTCGGCGTCGTTGTCCATCTTCTCCGCCTGATCGATGGCAGGTTGCACCAACCGCACCACCGGCCGCTTGTCCTCGGGCAAGGCGTCGGGCCGCGGTGCGAGATAGAGGGCATAAGCGCCATAACCGAGATGGGCGGCAAACAGCAGGGCGGCGAGCGCGATGCCGCCGCGCGCGCCTTGCCGCGTGCCGGCAAGGGCAGGCGCGGAAAAAATGAAGACGGCAAGTGCCGTCACCCCCATCACCCCGATCACATGCGCCGACTGCATCATCAGCGGAACGGGCATCATGCCGTAGCCGATGGCGTTCCAGGGAAAGCCGGTCAGGATGACGCTTCGAAGCCATTCCATCAGCCCGAAGCCGGCCGCAAGTGCGGCGATCCGTCCCATCCCATCAGACCAGAAGATGCGGGCAATGGCGGCTGCCAGCCCGTAGAAAATCGCAAGACAGGCCGGCAACCCGAGAATTGCCAAGGGCAACGCCCAGGCGAACTCCTCCTGATCGACCAGCAGCGCATGGCCGAGCCACCAGAGACCAGCGACGAAATAACCGAAGCCGAACAGCCAGCCGGTGGCAAAGGCCGGCCACAGTCTGCCGACCAGGCCGCTTTCAGGCGCCGCCGCCGCCCCGTCGATCAGCCAGACGAGCAGGGTGAAGGAGAGGAACATTGCCGCAAAAAAGCCGAAAGGCGGCAGCGCCAGCACGGCGAATGCTCCGGCGGCGATGGCCAGCAGCGACCGTTTGAACCCCCAGACGAGGATAACCCTGTCCGCAAGCCGCTCCATGCGCACTCCCATCAAACCGCGAATCAACCCATTCGCAGTCTTTCAAAAAAGCGGCTCTTTGTCCTGCTAGAGCATGATGCCGAAAAGTGTGAGCGGTTTTCGGACGACATCATGCTCTAACTCTTTAATTGAGAACAGATCGCCCGGAAGTGTGCAGCGGTTCCGGGATAGCGACATGCATAAAAAACAGCTGAAGCGCGTCACAGCAATCAAACTGAATGCTACGCGCTTTAGTTGGCGGTCGATTCCGCCGACCGGTCGTCGCCGACGTCGGAGCCGGGCGCGATGTCGCCATCGACTTTGGCGCGGCGGCGGATCGCGTGGCGCTTGCGGGTGATGCGCAGCCGCTTGATGCGGCGCGGATCGGCGTCGAGGATGTGGAATTCGAAGCCGGGCAGCGCCTGGACGACCTCGCCGCGCACCGGGATGCGGCCGAGCGCGGAGAAGATCAGGCCGCCCAGCGTATCGACCTCGTCGACCTGCTCGCTGATGTCGAAATCCGGCCCGATCGCTGCGGCGATCTCTTCCAGTTCGACGCGGGCGTCGGCGATGAAGACGTCTTCGGCGACCCGCTTGAACATCACCTCTTCGTCGTCATGTTCGTCGTCGATGTCGCCGACCACCATTTCGACGATGTCCTCATGCGAGGCGAGCCCGTCGGTGCCGCCATATTCGTCGATGACGAGCGCCATCTGCGTGCGGTTCACCTGCATGCGGCGCAACAGGTCGGATGCCAGCATCGACGGCGGCACGAACAGGATCTTGCGGATGATGCCGGCTTCCGTCAGCGTCTTCTGCAAGTCGACGCGGGCGAGGTCCAAATTGGGCTTGGCCAGACGCGTGGTCTTCTGGATGTTTTCGGGCGCAACCTCGATCGCCGGCAGCGCCGGCAGGCTAGCGGCCGGTTTCGTCGGGCCGCGGCGCTTGTTGCGCGCCTGCTTGGCGACATAAGAGAGCAGGTCGCGGATATGCACCATGCCGCGCGGATCGTCGAGCGTATCGGCATAGACGGGCATGCGCGAGCGGCCGGATTCCTCAAACAGGATCATCAGTTCGCCGATGGTGATGTTCTGATCGACCGCCTCGATATCGGCGCGCGGCACCATCACGTCGGCGACGCGCACCTCACGAAAGCGCAGGATGTTGTGCAGCATTGCCCGTTCGTCGGGCGAAAAGGCATCGTCGCCGTGCGCATCGGTCATCAGCGCGTCGGCAAGATCCTCACGCAGCGAGCCCTGCTGCGGACGGAGGATGCGCGCGGCGCGCGACCAGAAGGATTGGGATCGGCCGGATGGCCGACTACTGCCTGCCTCGTCCGAAGAGGAGGATGGCTCGGAGTCCTTGGCGTCTGCCGCCGGCTTCGTCGTAAAGTCGCTCATGGTTCCATTTTAAGGTCTTGACCCTCGTAGGGATCAGATAGGCCGAGCTGCGCCAAAATGCGAGTCTCCAGCCCCTCCATAATTTCGGCTTCGGCACTATTCATATGGTCGTAGCCGAGAAGATGCAAGAAACCGTGCACCAGAAGGTGGGTCAGGTGGTCGTCGAAACTCTTTTCGAGCTCGCCGGCTTCCCGCTCCACCGTCTCCCGAGCGACGATGATGTCGCCGAGCATCGGACCGGGCATCTTGCCGGGCTGAACCGGAAAGGCCGGAAAGGACAGCACATTGGTCGCCTTGTCCTTGCCGCGCCATTCGGCGTTGATGTCCTGGATCGAGGCGTCGTCGGTGAAAACAAGCGAAACCTCGGGCGGCATCGTCGGGAACGGTTGCTTCTCGCTGTCGCGGAGATAGACCACGGCTGCGCCGAGCACGCGTTCGCAAAACGACAGCAGCGTCTCCTCGCCCGGCCAGCCGATGTCCTCGACGCTGATCTGGATGTCGAGTTCGGCCATCAGTCCTGCCGGCTGACTGCTTCGGTTTCGACGGCATAGGTCGAATCATAGGCCCTGACGATGCGCCCGACCAGCGGATGGCGGACGACGTCGGTATCCTTGAAGCGCACGATCGAGATGCCCTCGACGCCGTTCAGTAGCTGCAGCGCCTCGACGAGACCGGATTTGACGCCGCGCGGCAGGTCGATCTGGCTCGGGTCGCCGGTGATGATCATCCGGGCATTTTCGCCGAGACGCGTCAGGAACATCTTCATCTGCATCGATGTCGTGTTCTGCGCCTCGTCGAGGATGATGGCGGCGTTGGCAAGGGTGCGGCCGCGCATGAAGGCGAGCGGCGCGATTTCGATGACGCCGGCGGTGATCGCCCGATCGACCTTGTCGGCGGGGATCATGTCGTAGAGTGCGTCATAGAGCGGGCGAAGATAGGGGTCGACCTTTTCCTTCATGTCGCCGGGCAGGAAGCCGAGGCGCTCGCCCGCTTCGACGGCAGGGCGCGACAGGATAATTTTTTCGACGGCGCCGCGCTCCAGCAACTGGGCGGCATGGGCGACGGCGAGATAGGTCTTGCCGGTGCCGGCCGGGCCGACGCCGAAGACCATTTCGGCGCGTTCCAGCGCCCTGATATAGGCGTCCTGCGTCGGCGTGCGGGCGATGATCGTCTTCTTGCGGGTGGAAACCTGTGCCATCGTCAACTTGGCCTTGCGCTCCATTGTGGGAAGGCTGAGCTGATCGTCGGCGGCGACCGCCATGCGGATTGCGCCCTCGACGTCGGATCGTTCCACGCTGCCGCCTTTCTGAAGTTTTTCGTAGAGATAGTCGAGCGTGCGCCGCGCCTGGTTGGTGGTCACGACATCGCCGGTGATAACGACCGAATTGCCGCGCGCCCGAGCATCGATGTTGAGTCGTTCCTCGAGTAGCTTGAGGTTCTGGTCGAATTGACCGAAGAGTTCGCTGGCGAAGCGATTGTTCTCGAACGTCAGGACAAAGTGATTGGAGTCGCTTGGCGTGCGGGGGGGTGGCGCGGTGAAGAAGAAACCAATTCTTGTCCGTTCAAGCGGTCAGGCTCCTTGGGTTAAACCGCAGCCTCTGCGCGTTCGGCAAACAGGCTGTTGGTTCCGGTTCCGGTGATTCGCACTTTAATAATGTCACCGATTTGCGATGCTTTTGCATCAACATTCACTGATTGAAGCCAGGGAGAACGGCCGATTAGCTGTTCCGGCATGCGACCGGGCTTTTCGAGCAACAGATCAATCTCTTTGCCGATGCAGGATTCGGCAAATTCCTGCTGCTGCTTCAGGAGAAGCGCTTGCAGGCGTTCCAGCCGTTCTGCCTTGATCTCTTCCGGCACCTGGTCCTTCAGCTCCGCGCCGGGCGTGCCCGGCCGTGTCGAGTATTTGAACGAGAAGGCCTGTGCATAACGGACCTCCTCCACAAGCCGGAGTGTATCCTCAAAATCGGCGTCTGTCTCCCCCGGAAAGCCGGTAATGAAATCGCCCGACAGCGCAATATCGGGCCGCACCGCGCGGATGCGCCCAATCAACGTCAGGTATTCGGCTGCCGTATGGCGCCGGTTCATCGCTTTGAGGATACGGTCGGAGCCTGATTGCACCGGCAGGTGCAGATAGGGCATCAGCGCCCCGAGGTCGCGATGGGCGTTGATCAGCCGGTCGTCCATGTCGCGCGGATGGCTTGTGGTATAACGCAGCCGCGCAAGGCCGGGGATCTCGGCAAGGCGGTAGAGCAAGTCGCCGAGGCTCCATGCCTCGCCCTGCAGCCCGGCGCCGTGCCAGGCATTGACGTTCTGCCCGAGCAGGGTGATTTCGCGCACCCCGCCTTCGACGAGCTTTTCGGCTTCCTCGACGATCTGAGAAACCGGCCGCGACACTTCCGAGCCCCGCGTATAGGGCACGACGCAGAAGGTGCAGAACTTGTCGCAGCCCTCCTGCACCGTCAGGAAGGCGGTGACGCCGCGGGCGCGGATCTTGCGGCTCTCGGGGATCGGCAGATGCTCGAACTTGTCCTCGATCGCATATTCCGTATCGACGACGCGCTGGCCCTCTTTGGCCCGGCGCAGCGCCTCCGGCAGGCGGTGGTAGGTCTGCGGGCCGATGACGACGTCGACGGCAGGCGCCCGGCGCAGGATCTCCTCGCCTTCGGCCTGGGCGACGCAGCCGGCAACGCCGATCATCATCTCCCTTCCGTCCGCTGCCTTCCTCTTTTTCATGTCGCGCAGCCGCCCGAGCGCCGAATAGACCTTCTCGGCCGCCTTTTCGCGGATATGGCAGGTGTTGAGCAGAACCAGGTCCGCCTCTTCCATGTCCTCGGTCGGCTCATAGCCATCGCGGGCGAGCGCATCGCTCATGCGCATAGAATCGTAGACGTTCATCTGGCAGCCATAGGTCTTGATGAAGACCTTGCGGCTGTTGCTGCCGTCGGCGACGATCGGCTTCGGGGCCTGGAGAAGGGCGCTGTCCTGTGTCATGGCGCGCTATTTAGTGGTTTTTGCCGTCCGAGAAAATCGAAATCTTGAGTCAGGAGATTTCCCGCCCGCGCAGGCAGCTGTTCAACAGGTTGCGGATACGCAAGGCGATCGTGCCGCTCACCTCCTTGCGATTGGTGTCGGCGCGGTAATCCACCGCCTCGCCGAAGCAAACCTCGGCGTCGATCGCGCCGCATCGCACGATATCGATCAGATGCGGCAACAGCTCGATATCCCCCGGCCAGGCGGCCAGCGGCCGATGATAGCGGCCCATGGCGATGCCGTGCACCCTGGTGTAGGCAATTGCCACCGGCTGCACCACGACGGTTCCCGTCGGTGAAGCGGGCACCGCCATCGCAGCAGCGCCGAACAGCGAGGATTTGACCTCCAGCAGCCGGTTGCCGTCGGAAGTCGTCCCTTCCGGGAAGAGCACGACGATCTCGCCGTCGGCCATTCGCCCGGCGATCTCGTTGGCCTGGTGGCCGGTCCTGCGCTTCTCCTCGCGCACGACGAAGACGCTCTTCTGCAGCTTGGCGAGCGTGCCGAAGATCGGCCAGTCGGCCACCTCGATCTTGGCAATGAAGGCGACGTCGGCAACCGCCGACATCACCATGATGTCGAGCCAGGACGAGTGGTTGGAACAGAGCATCAGCGGCCGACGCTCCTCCAGCCTGCCGGTGACACGGATGCGGACGCCGAGACAATAGCAGACGATACGGTGCCAGGCGCGCGGAAGCCTGCGGCGCAGCCGCCAGTCAAAACGCAGGGCAAGCAGCTGCAGCGGCATGAGCACGATGCTGACGGCGAGGATGACGACCGCAGCAAGCCCGATGCGCAGCCAGGCGATCAAATGCTGGTCTCCCGGGGGGCCATTGCTTCAGAGATCTTCCTTCTTCAACGGAACGCCGTAGAGCTCGAGCCGGTGGTCGACCAGCCGGAAGCCATGCTCGCGGGCAATGCGTTCCTGCAGCGCCTCGATCTCCGGCGAGCGGAATTCGATGACCGTGCCGGTCTTCAGGTCGATCAGGTGGTCGTGATGCTCTTCCGGCACCGTTTCGTAGCGCGAGCGCCCGTCGCGGAAATCGTGGCGGGCGATAATGCCGGCATCCTCGAACAGCTTCACGGTGCGATAGACGGTCGAAATCGAAATCTTCGCATCGACCTTCACCGAGCGGCGGTAGAGTTCTTCCACGTCGGGATGATCCTCGGAATCTTCGAGGATGCGCGCGATCACGCGGCGCTGCTCGGTCATGCGCATGCCGCGTTCGGTGCAAAGCTCCTCAAGGGTCTTGGCTACATCAGACATGGCCCGCCTGTAAAATATCCGTGTTTCGACAACGCCGCGCGGTGCTTGCGCCGGCCTGCATGTCATCTCGCTGCAAGGCAACTACCGAAGAACGCGCTTCATGACAAGCGCCGTGGAGAGGGCGCCATTGTCCTGCTTGTAGTAACCCTTGCGTTCGCCGACCTTTTCGAAGCCGAGCTTGCGATAGAGGCCAAGGGCCGCGGTATTGCCGTTGTCGACCTCGAGGAACATGCTCTCGCCGCCGCGTGCGCGCGCTTCCCGGATCGCCGCCTGCATCAGCCGCCAGCCGAGCCCGGAACGGGCGACTTTCGCCTGCACGGCGATCGTCAGGATCTCCGCCTCGCCGGCGACATGGCGGGCAAGGATGAAGCCGGGAAGCGGCTTTTTCAGAAAGGCATTGGTCTGGCGCGCGACGAAGCCGAACACGGTGTCCTGCATAAGCAGGCCGTGAAATTCACCATCGCCCCAGGGTCGGGCAAAGCGCTCCCCATGCAGGACGGCGACATCGCGGCAATCCTCGCGCTCCATGGCGATGATTTCGAATTCCGGCTTCAGCGTCAGGTAGGATTCCAGCATGGTCACACTCGTCGGGCGATTGCATACCCGGCCTGCGGCTTGGCGTCGGGTCCGCGCAGATAAAGGGGCTTCGGCTTTCCGGCATCCAGGGAGGCGGCAGCACCGAGGCGCGCCACGACAGAGATCGGGAAACTGTTGCTGTGATCGCCGCCGGCGCCGGCCTTCAGCAGCGGCGTCGCCGAACCGGTGATCTCGCCGTCGAAGTCTCTAGCAAAAGCCTGCGCCTCTGCAACGCTTAACGCCCGTGGCGCGTCGAGAGACGAACCGTCTGATGAAAAGGCCTGGAGGTAGATTTCGCCCCGTTTGGCGTCCATCGCTGCCAGCACGGGGCGATGAGGCGTCTTCTCGCGCTGGGCTGATGCCATGACCTCGAGCGTCGTGACGCCGACGGCCGGCACATTGAGGGAAAGCGCAAAACCCCGGGCTGCGGCAACGCCGACACGGATACCGGTAAACGAGCCGGGGCCGATGGTGACGGCAATCCGGTCGATATGAGAAAGTGCCAGCCCCGCCTGATCGAGTGCGCGATCAACGATATCGATCAGATGTTCAGCATGCCCCTTGCCGATCATGTCCGATGCCTCCCCCAGCATCGTATTCCTGCCGCTGTCGTAAACGGCGGCAGCGCAGTCTACACCTGCCGTGTCGAGCGCCAGAACAATCATGCCATCAATTTCCGAAAAATCTATTGTCGCTTGAACATAAATCCGTCTGGCCGAACGAGAGATGAACGGCCGGACGGATCCAAGCTTTTAAGCGGCAATCACTTCCTGCACTTCCGGGACGAAATGGCGCAGCAGGTTCTGGACGCCGTGCTTCAGCGTTGCCGTTGAAGACGGGCAGCCGGCGCAGGAACCCTTCATGTTCAGATAGACCTTGCCGTCCTTGAAGCCGCGGAAGGTGATGTCGCCGCCGTCTTGGGCAACGGCGGGGCGCACGCGGGTCTCCAGAAGCTCCTTGATGGTCAGCACGATCGATTCATCGCCCTCGTCGAAGAATTCGTCGCCGGCATCGACGTCTTCCGAAAGCATGGAGGCATCGCCCATGACCGGCTTGCCGGACATGAAATGCTCCATGATCGAGCCTAATATAGCCGGCTTAAGATGCTGCCATTCGGCATCATCCTTGGAGACGGAAATAAAATCATAGCCGAAATAGACGCCGGTGACGCCGGGGATTTCGAACAGGCGGGCGGCGAGCGGCGAAGCCTCAGCCTCCTCGGCGCTGCGGAACTCGGCCGTGCCGTTTTCCATCACCACCTTGCCCGGCAGGAACTTCTGCGTGGCGGGGTTCGGCGTGGCTTCGGTCTGAATGAACATCTGGGTCTCCATGCGGCTGGCCCATGGCTTCGCCGTCTTTAGAATTCTTCAAAAGAAGATAAGCCCATTGCCGGTTCCATTCAAGAGATTTTTACTCAAGAAATTGTCAGCAGAGGGCGTCGATTTCCTCGTTGGTCAGCGTATCCGGCAACACGGTTACCGGGATCGGAAACGCCGCCGCGCGGCCGGCAACCGACGAAACCAGCGGTCCCGGACCTTCCTTCGCCGAACCGGCAGCCAGAACCAGGATCGCCACATCGCGGTCTTCCTCGATCACGGCGTTGATCTGTTCGGCCGCACTGCCCTCACGGATGACGACCTCAGGCTCGATGCCGATCGTCTCGCGCACGATCTGGGCGATCTTGGCAACGACCGCTTCGGCCTCTTCACGGGCTTCCGCCCGCATGATCGCCTCGACGCCGAGCCATTGCTGAAAATCCCCGTCGGGGATGACATAGAGCAGCACCAGCCCGCCATTGGAATTCTTCGCGCGCCGGCCGGCATAATGAACGGCGCGCTGGCATTCGGGTGTACCGTCGATCACCGCCATGAATTTGCGGCGATGACCTTCGAGCCGTGAGAGTCGCTTCGATACCATGGCGCGGACTCTGACACCCGAAGCGGAAAATTTGCAAGCCCAGTTTTTCCTCTTCTCCCCCCGGCAGAATGTTCCCTTCTCCCCAGACGAAGGTCCCCTTCGCCCCTGGGTGGGGAGAAGAACAGATCACCCTCAGTAGAGGAAGCCGATGACGTCGCGGACCTGGCTCATCGTCACCTCGGCGCGGGCCCTGGCGCGTTCGCCGCCCTTGCGCAGGATCGCGTCGATATGGCTGGTGTCGTCCATCAGCCGGCGCATCTCGCCGGTGATCGGCGCCATCACATGGATGGCGAGATCGACCAGTGCCGGCTTGAATACGGAGAACTGCTGGCCGCCGAATTCGGCAAGCACGTCGGCCTTCGACTTGTCGGCAAGGGCCGCATAGATTGCTACCAGATTGTCGGCTTCCGGGCGGCCCTGCAGCCCGTCGATCTCGCTCGGCAGGCCGTCCGGATCGGTCTTTGCCTTGCGGATCTTCTTCGAGATCGCGTCCTCGTCGTCCATCAGGTTGATGCGGGAGAGGTCGGAAGGGTCGGATTTCGACATTTTCTTGGTGCCGTCACGCAGCGACATGACGCGCGGCGCCGGCCCGCCGATCAGCGGTTCGACCATCGGGAAATAGGCATGCACCGGCTCGTTGCCGACGGTGATGTCGACCCCATAACCGGTCCTGCTGATATGCTCGGCATAATCGAGGTTGAACTTCATCGCGATGTCGCGGGCAAGCTCCAGATGCTGCTTTTGATCCTCACCGACAGGCACATGGGTGGCGCGATAGACGAGAATGTCGGCGGCCATCAGGCTAGGATAGGCGTAGAGACCGAGCGAAGCCTGTTCGCGATCCTTGCCGGCCTTGTCCTTGAATTGCGTCATGCGGTTCATCCAGCCGATGCGGGCGACGCAATTGAAGATCCAGGCAAGTTCGGCATGCTGCGGCACGGCCGACTGGTTGAAGACGATATGCTTTTCCGGATCGATGCCGGCGGCGATGAAGGCGGCGGCGATCGAGCGCGTCTGGCTCGGCATGTCCTCATGCACGAGCTGGGCGGTGAGCGCATGCATGTCGACGACGCAGTAGATGCAGTCATTGCCGTCCTGCAGCGCCACGAACCGCCGGATGGCGCCGAGATAATTGCCGAGATGCAGATTGCCGGTCGGCTGCACGCCGGAGAATACGAGTTTCTTGAATTCGCTCATGTCGTCCTCAATAGGCTGGTGGAGGGCCCACAGCTTTTAGATGGCTGCATTTGCAACAGGGCTTTCGCCCGTGTTGCTAACGCCGCGGCTTATGCACGGGCAACCGGCCGCAATCAAGGGGTTCAGCCTGCGGCATGCTGGATCAGATCGAAGCTGTTGCCGTAGGGATCGGCAAACACCGCAACCGTGCCGTAGACCTCATGTCGCGGCTCTTCCAGAAAGCGCACGCCGGCCGCAAGCAGTGCGGCATGGTCGCGGGCAAAATCGTCGGTCTTCAGAAAGAAGCCGACACGGCCGCCGGTCTGATTGCCGATCGCCGCGCGCTGCGTCGCATCTGCCGCCTGCGCCAGCAGAAACGCGGCTCCATCTCCAACCATGGCCCCACCCTTCGGCTTCACCACCACCCAGCGCTTCCCCTCCAGCTGCGTCTCGTCCTGCAGGCAGTCGAAACCGAGGCAATCGCAATAGAAAGCCTTGGCGCGGTCGTAGTCGTCGACGACGAGGGTGACGAGGAAAAGCGACTGGATCGTCATGTTATATCTCCCGATTGAGACGTTTATTCCAATTTGGATCGGCGATATCCACGGTTTTAAGCCAAAATGATCAAGCTGATTACTCATAATTGAGTATAAAATTTCACAGAAAAGCTTTTATTGAAATGAAAATCCTCTACCGCGCAGTAGCGGCCCAATGGTCGCCGCGTCAACCGCCCGGAGGGACCATGCAGAACGCCAGTTTGCTCGCCATGGCAGGCCTTTTCGCCCTACAATCAGCAACCAACGCCGTCGGTCAAGACAGCAAACGACCGGTCCTCCATCTTCCCAGCCAGGATGCACGCCTCGCCTATACGGTCCAGACCGTCAGTGTTCGTGCCGGTTGTTTTCCCGAGCGTCTTCGGGCGGTCCTGTCGCATATCGCCGCAAAAACCGGGCGCCGGCCAATGATCACCTCCGGCCTCCGGCCGCATCCCAGCCGCCATGGATCCCTGCACGGAAAATGCCTGGCGGCCGATATCAGAATGCCGGGCCTCTCGGAGCGCATCATCATCGCGGCCGCCAGAAGTGCGCCTGGCATTGGCGGCATCGGCACCTATTGCAACGGTATCGTTCATGTCGACGTCGGACCGCAGCGGCGATGGGTCGATTGTTAAGGCAGGTGCTGCTCGGCCTTGTGCAATGGTTGTCCGGGTTTTGCCCTCAAGATTGCGCCTCACCCTAACCCCACCAGGGCCGAGCCAACGGTCTCGACCCGTCCTTCGGACCCCCGTAAAAAACGGGGAGAGGGGACGTGCCCTGCGAAATGCTGGTGAGGAACAGAGGGGTTGCCGCTATCCCCTTCGCCCCGCAAGCGGGGAGAGCGACTGTCTTATTTGTCAAGCGTTTTGCCATGGTCGTCCGTCCCTGATGATGGCATTGAGGATGGTGAGCAGCTTGCGCATAGTTGCGACGGTTGCGACGATCTTGGGCTTGCCGGCCGCGACCAGACGGTCGCGGAAGGCCTTGAGGTCGGGGTTGTACCGACTGGCGACGAGGGCGGCCATGAACAGCACAGCCCGCACCTTGCCGCGGCCGCCGCCGATGAAACTCTTGCCCTTCCACTTTCCCGATTGCCGCGTCCAGGGGGCAAGACCTGCCAGTGAGGCGATCTGGCGGCGGTCGAGGCTGCCGAGTTCGGGCAGCTCGGCCAGCAGCGTACGCGCCGTTGTCGGCCCGACACCCGGCACCGCGGTCAACAGCGCCTCGCGCACCTGCCAGACCGGCGATTTGCGGATATGGCTGTCGAGGTCGGCATCGAGGTTTTCGAGTTCGCGGCGCAAGGCTGTCAGCAAGCGCTTGATGCTTCTCTGCGCCTGTTTGGCCAGCGCCATACGCAACCGGTTCTCCTCGGCAACGGTCATCTGGACGATCTGCCGCCTCCGGGCAATGAGTTCGGACAGGGCCTGCGTCTCGGCATCGCGCAACGGCCGGATAGCCGGCTTCGTCGCCAGTACGAAGGCAGCGATGACGGCCGCATCGATCGGATCGGTCTTGGCCCTGCGGCCGAGCGCGTTGGCAAAGGCGCGCACCTGCGCCGGATTGACAACAACCACCCCAAAACCAGCTGCCGACAGGCTACCCGCCGCTAACATCTCGTAGCCGCCGGTCGCCTCCAGGCCGACGATCGTCGGCCTGGAGGCGACCAGCCCGGTGATTAATTCCTCAAGGCCGGCGTGGTCGTTGCTGACCGCGAAGTGCTCGCCTGAAGGGTGCAGCGACACGTCCAATCGGTCCTTGGAAACATCGATACCGACAACCACCCTCTCATTCATCTCCATCTGATCCCATCCTTGCCTAAGCGGGCTTTGCTTTCGCAAGCGGCCCCGGCGACTGTTCGGGTTCAATGGAACGGCGGACGGAGACCCAGGCTCTCCCACGGGCTTGGTGTCCCAAAGGTGCAACGGTCTTCCATCCGCCACCGCAACAGGCAGTACTACGCCAATAGCGGGTAAAGGGAAGTTACAAAGGTGCCGGCAGGCGGATGAGGGGCAGGCACCGGCAATCTCCTTAGCCTTGCGGGTCCTTTGCCGGCGCCGGCTTGCGGTTCAGATTGCGCCGGATCATGCCGAGATTTGCTCCGCCGATCAGGAAGGCGGCGGCGAAATAGACCAGCATGGCAATCGCAATCAGCAGCCCGAGGGTGCCGACCTTGGTCAGAAGCGGCGCGCCGGAGGCAAGCGAGGGCGCAAAGTGCTGCTTGAGGAAGACGATCGCCGCACCCATCACGGCTGCGGCGACGATCAGCAGGACGGTGCGTTTTGCCAGCGCCCATTCCCATGTCAGATGGCCGCGGCGCAGAAGCGTGGTGAACAGCAGCACGGTGCTGATCCAGCCGGCGGTGGCTTCGGCAACGGCGATGCCGGGCGCGCCCATATAGGGAAAGAGGGTCAGCGCCGTGGCGCAGTTGGTGGCCACCGCGATTGCCGAAAAGCGCATCGGCGTCTTGGTGTCCTCGCGCGCATAGAAGCCGGGCTGCAGCGCCTTGATCAGCACGAAGGCCGGCAGGCCGATGCCGTAGATCGCCAGGATCGAGCCGACGACGGCGGTGTTTTCCTGATGGAAGGCGCCGCGCTCGTAGAGCACGCGGATGATCTCGTCGGAGAGGATCCACAGCGCGAAGGCGGCGGGGATCGTCAAAAACAGCACGAATTCGATCGAGCGGTTCTGCAGGTTTCCGGCTTCGCGCAGATTGCCGCCCTTCAGCGCCCGGGCAAGTTCCGGCAGCAGCACCACGCCGACGGCAACGCCGACGACGCCGAGCGGCAGCTGGTAGATCCGGTCGGCATATTGCAGCGCTGCAATCGCGCCCTCGCGAGAGGAGGCGATCGCCTGGCCGATCAGCTGGTTGATCTGGGTGATGCCGCCGGTCACTGCAGCCGGCACCGCCAGGATCAGCAGCCGCTTGACGTTCGGGGTCATCTTCGGGAAGCGGAAGCCGATGCTCATGCCGGCCGCAAGCACGCCGACATAGACGACGGCGAGCTGCAGGACGCCGGCGGCAAGAACGCCAAAGGAGAGATACCAGGCCGTCGTCAGCGGATCGGCACCGGTATGGAGCGCATAAAACAGCGCCCCGATCATCACCACGTTGAGGAAGACCGGCGCGATGGCCGCGGCGAAGAAATGGTGCAGCGAATTCAGCATGCCGCTCATCATCGCCGTCAGCGACATGCACATCAGATAGGGAAACATCACCGCCGCCATGCGGATGGTGATCGAGAATTTGTCGGGATCGTCGGCAAAGCCCGGTGCAATGACGAAGCGCACCAGGAGCGGCATGGCAAGCTCCATCACGATGGTGATGAGCAGCAGCACCGAAAACAGCACGCCGAAGACTTCTTCCGAAAAGCGCTTGGCGCCATCGGTGCCGTTCGCCTCGATCTCCTTGGCAAAAAGTGGCACGAAGGCGGCGTTGAAGGCGCCTTCGGCAAACAGCCGGCGAAACAGGTTCGGAAAGCGGAAGGCGGCATAAAAGACGTCGGCCATCGGCCCGGTGCCGAGTGCGGCGGCCATCAGCGTTTCGCGGGCGAAGCCGAAGATGCGGCTGCCGAGGGTGGCGCCGCCGACGGTTGCGAATTTCTTGACGAGGCTCATTCGTGGGGGCTCATGCTTGGTCGCTCATGCGGGGGAATCGGCTTTCTTTTCGGCTGAGGGCAATGTCCGGGCGGTGGCAGCCGGCGCGATGATGCCGGAAGGCATGCGCTCACGCAGCTCGTCTTCCTCCTCGGCCATGACGGCCTTCATTCGGGCGGTGATGTTGGCGCGCTTGCTGTCGCCGGAGATCTTCTGGCCGACCAGATCGGTGACGTAGAAAGTGTCGATCACCTTTTCGCCGAAGGTGGTGATGCGGGCCGACTGGATGTCGAGCGACAGGTCGGAGAGCACGGCGGTGATTTCCGACAGCAGCCCCGGCCGGTCGAGGCATTCGACCTCGATGACCGTGAACTTGTTCGACAGGCTGTTGGTGATGTTGACCGACGGCGGAATGACGAAGGCCTTGTTCTTCTTGCGGTGGCGCGCGCGCGTGGCGATCACCTCGGGCAGCCGCTTGCGGCCGGACAGCACGTCCTCGATCATCCGTCCGATCGTCGCGGCCCGGCGCAGCTCGTCGGCATCGTCGGCAAATTCGCGGCTGACATGGATGGTGTCGAGCGCCCGCCCGTCCGACGTCGTGAAGATCTGCGCGTCGACGATGTTGGCTCCGGCCGCAGCACACGCCCCGGCGATGACGGCGAGCAGGCGCGGATGGTCGGGCGACAGCACGGTGATCTCGGTGATCGCATGGAAACTGTCGGTGCGCACCGTGGTGGCCAGCGCCTGGCCGGATTTGTCGGCCTGGCGGATGAAGTGGGCGTGGCGGATCTGGTCTTCCAGCGGCACGGAGAGCAGATAGGGCTGGTAGTGCAGCTTGGTATAGGTATTGCGGTCCTTCTGGCTCCAGTCGGCGAGTGCCGAATGCAGCGCCTCGGCGGCGGCACCGGCACGCTCCTTGCGGGAGACCTCCGAAAAACCGCCGGCCAGCAGCAGCTCGGTTTCGTAGTAGAGCGTGCGCAGCAACTGGCCCTTCCAACCGTTCCAGACGCCCGGACCGACGGCGCGGATATCGCAGATCGTCAGGATCAACAGCATCTTCAACCGGTCGAGCGACTGTACGCGGTCGGCAAAATCGGTAATCGTCTTGCGATCGGTGAGGTCGCGGGTCTGCGCCACCATCGACATGGTCAGATGTTCCTCGATCAGCCAGACGACGATTTCCGTCTGCTTCTGCGACAGACCGAAGCGGCTGCAGAGCTTGCGGGCGACGCGGGCGCCGGCGATCGAATGATCCTCCTGGCGGCCCTTGGCGATGTCGTGCAGCAGAACGGCGACATAAAGCGCCTCGCGATCCTCGATGCCTGAGAACAGCTTGTTGGCGAGCGGATGCAGATCCTCGGAGCGTCCCTGGTCGATCTCGGAGAGAACGTCGACGGTGCGGATCAGATGTTCGTCCACCGTATAGTGGTGATACATGTTGAACTGCATCATCGCGACGATCTTGCCGAATTCGGGAATGAAGCGGCCGAGCACGCCGGCCTCGTTCATCCGCCGCAGGATGAGCGCCGGATCGCGCTTCGACGTCAGGATCGACATGAACAGGCGGTTCGCCTCGTCGTTTTCCCGCAGATTATTATCGATCAGCGCCAGCGAACGGGTGACACGTTTCAGCGCGTCCGGGTGGAATTCCAGCCCGTTGATGTCGGCGACGTGGAAGAGCCGGAGGATGCTGACCGGATCGCGCTTGAAGACCTCAGCGTCGGCAAGCGCGATGCGGCCGCGGTCCTCGACGAATTCGACGCTGCCGGCGATCTTGCGATTGCGATGGGTGAAGCGGCTAATGACGCCGGTGAGGCCCGGGATCGACTTCGCCTGCTGGTCTTCGAGCGCGGCGCAGAGGATGCGGGTGAGGTCGCCGACATCCTTGGCGACGAGGAAATAGTGCTTCATGAAGCGCTCGACCGCCGAAAGGCCCGGGCGGGTGTGATAGCCGAAGGCTTCGGCGATCTCGCGCTGGATGTCGAACGACAGACGCTCCTCGGCCTTGCCGGTCAGGAAGTGCATATGGCAGCGCACCGCCCAGAGAAAATCGTCGGCTTTCTCAAGCAGACGGTATTCGTGCTTCGACAGCACGCCGAGCTTGACCAGCTCCGCCTGGTCGCGCACGTGATAATAATATTTCGAGATCCAGAACAGCGTGTGCAGGTCGCGAAGCCCGCCCTTGCCTTCCTTGACGTTCGGTTCGACGAGATAGCGCGTATCACCCGCCTTGCGGTGGCGCTCGTCGCGCTCGGCAAGCTTGGCAGCGATGAATTCCGGGCCGGTACCAGTGACGATTTCCTTGTCGAAGCGGGTCTCGAGTTCGGTTTCCAGCCGTTGCAGGCCGCAGATGTAGCGCATCTCCAGGATGGCGGTGCGGATCGTCATGTCGGACTTGGAAAGCGCGATGCATTCCTCCACCGTGCGGGTGGCGTGGCCGACCTTGAAGCCCATGTCCCAGAGCACGTAGAGCATGAATTCGACCGCCTTGTGCGTCTCTTCCGCCGGCCTCGGCGGGAAGAGGAAAAGCAGGTCGATATCGGAGCCGGGCGCCAGCGTGTCGCGACCGTAGCCGCCGACGGCGGTGACCGCGAACTTGTCCTTCTGCTGTGGAAAGATATGGGCGGTGGCGAAATTGTAGAGGACAGTGATGATCTGATCCTGCAGCCAGGAAATCCGGTAGGCGCAATTCAGCCCGCCGCCATCGGCCATCAGTGCGGCCCGCGCCTTCTGCCGGCCTTCGGTGCTTGCCTTTTTCAATACGGCGAGAAGATCGGCGCGCAGCACGTCGGGTCGGTTGCGGTTGGCCTCGCCAACGGCGTCGCACTGCTTCTGCAAGAATTCGACGTCAAGGATATGAGAAAAATCAAGCTCGCGCATCGCTTTCGCCGGGGTGGTTTCCTGTTCATGCCGGACGGCCTGATCCTGGCTCGCCTCGTGTTTCGTCTGCATGCGCTATAATCCCTTTATCAGGCGATTGACACGCGCCCTCATACTGCAAGAACCTTTAAATTTGGCGAAATGGTGTTGGTAAGCCGCGCGACAGCCTGACACCACGTTGGGTCAGGAGATTGCCGAAACCAGCCCCTCATCCGCCTGCCGGCAGCTTCTCCCCGTAAACGGGGCGAAGGGAGATAGCCGCGCCCTCTCCGTTTCTCGCCTGTCTCTCGCAGGGCACGTCCACTCGCCCCGTTTACGGGGAGAGGGTTAGGGTGAGGGGCAGTCACAGGCGCAAGCTGAACAGCAGTGGCGCAACAGCTGGCGTTTCCCCGAACGCTCAAAGGGCGGCCCGCGCATTCAGCAAATGCAGCACCTGCCGTGTCTCTCTCATGATCTCCTCAAGCGACTGCCGGTCGCATTCGCGATAACCTGCCTTGGCGATCGACGTTCCGAGCTCCGAGATCATAGCGCAACAGCGGGTAATTTTCAGCATGCCGATCGGCGACGTCCAGCCGCGCGCATTGCGATCGGCATCGGCGCGCCGCATCGTATCGAGCATCGAGCAGATGAGCGAGAGGCGCTCCGTTTCGCGAATCAGCTTTTCCATGAACATCGCGTACCGCTGCCCTATTTCAGTTTCTTCTTGAGGTCGTAAAGTGCATCCATTGCCTCGCGCGGCGTCATGTCGTCAAGGCTCATCGCCTTCAGCGCCTCCTCGACCTTGGACGGTCCGCGAGCCGTGTCTTCGCGGCGCACCGCCACCTGGAAGAGCGGCAGGTCGTCGATCAGCTGGCTCGCGGGGTTCTTGCGGTCGGCATCCTCCAGACGGGTCAGCACATCGCGGGCTCGTGTCACGACTGAAGCCGGAAGCCCGGCAAGGCGGGCGACCTGGATGCCGTAGGAGCGGTCTGCCGCACCCGGACCGACCTCATGCAGGAAAATGACGTCGCCGTCCCATTCCTTGACCCGCATCGTGGCGTTCGACAGCCGGCCGAGCTTTTCCGAAAGCACGGTCAGCTCATGGAAATGCGTGGCGAAGAGGCCGCGGCAGCGGTTGGCTTCATGCAGGTGCTCGACGGAGGCCCAGGCGATCGACAGGCCGTCGAAGGTGGCGGTGCCGCGGCCGATCTCGTCGAGGATGACCAGCGAACGGTCGCTCGCCTGGTTGAGGATCGCAGCTGTTTCGACCATCTCGACCATGAAGGTGGAGCGCCCGCGGGCTAGGTCGTCGGAGGCGCCGACGCGCGAGAAAAGCCGGTCGACGATGCCGATATGGGCTGATGTTGCCGGTACGAAGCAGCCCATCTGCGCCAGGATGGCGATCAGCGCGTTCTGCCGCAGGAAGGTCGACTTGCCGCCCATGTTCGGCCCGGTCAACAGCCAGATCGCGCCGTCCCTGTCGCCGGTCTTCGGCGAGAGATCGCAATTGTTGGCGACAAACGGCCCGCCCGCCTGCCGCCGCAGCGCCTGCTCGACGACCGGATGGCGCCCGCCTTCGATGGCAAACATCCTTGAGCCGTCGACCTGTGGGCGGCAATAGGCCTGCTCTTCGGCGAGAAGCGCCAGTCCTGCGGCAACATCGATGACGGCAAGCGCCCGGGCGCCGGATTTGATCGCCTCGGCTTCCGCAACCACGGCCGCCGTCATCTTCTCGAAGGCGGCGAACTCGATCGTCAGCGCCCGGTCGGCGGCGTTGGCGATGCGGCTTTCGAGATCGGCAAGTTCGGTGGTGGTGAAGCGCATCGCGCTCGCCATCGTCTGGCGGTGGATGAAGCGGGCCTTGGCTTCAGCCGTCTCCGTCATCGGCGAGGCATTGCCGGCGGTGACCTCGATGAAATAGCCGAGGATGTTGTTGTGCTTGATCTTCAGCGACCGGATGCCGGTCTCCTCGGCATATTGCAATTGCAGGCCGGCGATCACCCGCCGCGACTGGTCGCGCAGTGCCCGCACTTCGTCGAGCTCGGCGCTGGCGCCGTCGCGCAGGAACCCGCCGTCGCGTTTCAACAGCGGCAGTTCGTCGGCGAGTGTCTCGGCCAGCAGGGTTTCGAGCGTTGCGGGTAGGGCTTGCAGCGCGGACAGCGCCTGGCCGAGTTCTTCAGGCAACATCGCGCTGGCGAGCATGGCCGCAACTTCGCTCGCCGCTTGAAGTCCCTGGCGGATCGCCGCGAGATCGCGCGGACCGCCGCGGTCGAGCGCCAGCCGCGACAGCGCCCGCGGCATGTCCGGCACATGTTTCAGCGTGTCGCGCAGATTGCCGCAGAGCAGAGGCTCGTCGATCAGGAAGCCGATCGAGTCGAGTCGAGCATTGATGCGGACGGGGTCGGTCAGCGGCGACATCAATCGCTCGGCAAGAAGCCGCGCCCCGCCGCCGGTGACGGTGCGGTCGATCGCTTTCAGGAGCGAGCCGTTGCGGTCGCCAGACAGCGTCCGGGCAAGTTCCAGATTGGCGCGGGTGGCGGGGTCGATGAACAGCGTCGAAGCCGCACTTTCCCGCTCCGGCTTTCCAAGCGGCGGCCGCTCGGCGATCTGCGTCTTCTCGACATAAGCGACGGCGGCCGCCGCTGCCGCCACCTCGGCGCGCGAGAAGGTGCCGAAGCCGTCGAGCGTCGCGACGCCGAAATAACGCGCGATCCGGCTTTCGGCGCTGGCGCTGTCGAAGAGCACGGAAGGCTGGGGCACCGCGGTGCGGCCGAGCACATCGAAGACCGGCTTCAGTTCCGGATCGTGGAAGATCGTGTCGGGCAGGATGAGCTCGCGCGGATCGATGCGCAGGATATCGGCAAGCAGCCGCGAGGCTTCGGTCTCGGCCAGTCGGAAGACGCCTGTGGAAATATCGATCCAGGCTAGCGCCAGCAAGGGTTCTGCCCCGCTGCGAATGCGGGTCAGCGCCATCAGATAGTTGGATTCCGAGGGCGAAAGCAGCTTTTCCTCGGTGATCGTGCCTGGCGTGACCAAGCGGACGACATCGCGCTTGACGACGGATTTGCCGCCGCGTTTTTTCGCTTCGGCCGGATCCTCGATCTGCTCGCAGACGGCGACGCGGAAACCGAGTGAAATCAGCTTCTGCAGATAATCGTCGGCCGCATGCACCGGAACGCCGCACATCGGGATGTCCTGGCCCATGTGCTGGCCTCGCTTCGTCAGCGTGATGCCGAGCGAGCGTGAGGCTTCCAGCGCATCTTCGAAGAACAGCTCGTAGAAATCACCCATGCGATAAAAGAGCAGCGAACCCGGATTGTTCGCCTTGATCTCGATATATTGCTCCATCATCGGCGTCGCCGAGGCACGGCTTTCCGCCGTGGCAAGCTCGGCAGCCGAAAAGGCCTCATTCCCTGTGTCGATGCGTGCGTTCACGGAGGTGCGGTTTTTCCCAAAAAAACAGGTGCCAACCCTATCCGCGCGCCGCTATAGATGACAACAGCATTTGAGGAAGAGCAAAGCGTCGCCCACAAGACGTTGGAGGATTTATGCCCGATATCGATAAGAAGGACCGGCCGGCGACATCAGTTACCGACCAGGAGGCGCTTGAATTTCACGCCATGGGCCGCCCAGGGAAACTGGAAGTCGTCCCGACCAAGCCGATGGCGACGCAGCGCGACCTCTCGCTTGCCTATTCGCCGGGTGTTGCCGTGCCGGTCAAGGCGATCGCCGCCGACCCGCAGACGGCTTATGATTACACGGCGCGCGGCAACATGGTCGCGGTCATTTCCAATGGCACGGCGATCCTCGGTCTCGGCAATCTCGGTGCGCTGGCCTCCAAGCCCGTCATGGAAGGCAAGGCAGTGCTGTTCAAGCGCTTCGCCGACGTCGATTCCATCGACCTCGAGATCGATACGGAAAATGTCGACGAGTTCATCAATTGCGTGCGTTTCCTCGGCCCCTCCTTCGGCGGCATCAACCTCGAGGATATCAAGGCGCCGGACTGCTTCGTCATCGAAAGCCGGCTGCGCGAGCTGATGGATATTCCCGTCTTCCATGACGACCAGCACGGAACGGCAATCATCGCCGCCGCTGGCCTGATCAACGCGCTGGAGCTGACCGGCCGCGACCTGAAGACGACGAAGCTCGTCTGCAATGGTGCCGGTGCTGCGGCGATCGCCTGTATCGAGCTCATCAAGGCGATGGGCTTTGCGCCTGAGAACATCATCCTCTGCGACACCAAGGGCGTCATCTACCAGGGTCGCACCGAAGGCATGAACCAGTGGAAATCGGCGCATGCGGCAAAGACCGACACGCGCACGCTTGAGGAGGCGATGGAGGGCGCCGACGTCGTTTTCGGCCTGTCGCAGAAGGGCGCCTTCTCGGCCGAGATGATCCGCTCGATGGCCGAGCGGCCGATCATCTTCGCCATGGCCAATCCCGATCCCGAGATCACCCCGGAAGAGGTGGCCCGCATCCGCGACGACGCCATCATGGCGACCGGCCGTTCGGATTATCCGAACCAGGTCAACAACGTCCTCGGTTTTCCCTATATCTTCCGCGGCGCTCTCGATGTCCGTGCCTCCACAATCAACGACGCGATGAAGATCGCCGCCGTCAAGGCGCTGGCAAATCTTGCCCGCGAGGATGTGCCCGATGACGTGGTGGCCGCCTATCAGGGCAACCGGCCGCGTTTCGGATCGCAATACATCATCCCCGTCCCCTTCGATCCGCGGCTGATCTCGGCAATCCCGGTCGCGGTCGCTGAAGCGGCGATCGAAAGCGGCGTCGCCCGCAAGGTCATCACCGATATGGCCGGTTACGCCCGCGAGCTTTCGGCGCGCCGCGATCCGATCGCCTCGACCTTGGCACGGCTCTACGAGCGTGTGCGCCGGCACCCGAAGCGGATCGTCTTTGCCGAGGCCGAGGAGGAACAGGTCCTGCGAGCCGCGATGTCCTATGCCAACCAGCAGCTCGGCACCGCTATCCTGCTCGGCCGCGAGGATCTGATCCGGGCAACGGCGGAACGCGCCGGCATCGATCTCAACCGGCCGGGCCTCGAGATCGTCAATGCCCGTATTTCGACCCGGGTCGAGGCCTATATCGACTATCTCTATGCCAGGCTGCAGCGGCAGGGTTACCTCTACCGCGACGCCCAGCGGCTGATCCACAACGACCGCAACCATTTCGCCGCCACCATGGTAGCGCTCGGCGACGCCGACGGCATGGTGACCGGCATCACCCGCAACTATTCGACGGCGCTCGAAGATGTGCGCCGCTGCATCGACAAGAAGCCCGGCCACCGCATCATCGGCGTATCGCTGGCGCTTTGCCGCGGCCGCACGGTCTTCGTGGCCGATACCGCCGTACACGACATGCCGACAGCCGAGGAGCTTGCCGATATCGCCGAAGAGGCTGCGGGTCTGGCGCGGCGCATGGGCTATCCGCCGCGTGTCGCCCTGCTGGCCTATTCCACCTTCGGCCATCCCTCCGGCGAACGCTCGGAGCGGGTGCGCGAGGCGGTGAAAATCCTCGACAAGCGTCGCGTCGATTTCGAATATGACGGCGAGATGGCCGCCGACGTCGCTCTGAACCGCAAGGTGATGGAGCAATATCCGTTCTGCCGCCTGTCCGGTCCTGCCAACGTGCTGGTCATGCCGGCTTTCCACTCGGCCTCGATCTCGACCAAGATGCTGCAGGAGCTCGGCGGCTCCACGGTAATCGGCCCGATCCTCGTCGGCGTCGACAAGCCGGTGCAGATCACCTCGATGGGCGCCAAGGACAGCGACATCGTCAACATGGCGGCGATCGCCGCTTATGGCGCGGGTTCGTAACTTTCTCCCGCATAGGGACGGAATTCAGTGCTTGGCCGACAGCGCGTCGGGCAGGTACTTGCGCGGCTATAGAATGGAGGCGAGAGCGGCATCTTCTGCATGGCGCGGATAAGATAAAGCCCCTTCCGCCCGCTTAAAGGCGAGGATCATGTTGAGAACAAACTTGTCGTTTCAGCCGTCGTAGTCGCCAGCCTCTTCGCTTACACGAAATTGATGGCCAAGGTCGGCTCGGGCTCGCGGCCTCCAGATGCGCCGTTGGAGCAGCGGGCTGACCTCGTTCGCGTTTATAAATCCGAACGTCGCATGGTTCTTCTTAGAGGCGATGCGCCCATCTCGATAAACCGGCTTTCTCTGGGGTCGGCTACCGAATGAGGGCCCCAAGCAACGAGAAGGTGACGAGAAAACACCGGAAGGGCGTTACGAAATCGACTGGCGAAATCCAGACTCCATGGCGCATCTCAGTCTGCACATTTCCTATCCAAACCCGGATGATCGGCACAACGCCGAAGCCGGTGGCTTTCCGCCTGGCGGCAATATCGTGATCCGCGGGCTTCCCAATGGTTGGGGCCTGCTCGGATATAATCGACTGTGGGATTGGACCGACGGGTGTATTGCCGTCACCAACGCGGAGATGCGCGATATTTGGGCGCGTGTCCCCAACCAGACACCGATAGAGATCGTGCCCTGAAGCATTGCAGGTGCATGCCGCCCGAAAGTGTGCAGCGGTTTCGGGACAACGACATGCATAAAAACAAAGGCTTCAGCGTTTAGCTCGCGAAACGGCCGGCGTCGGCGCCATAATAATTCAGGTAGCGGTCGGAAATGCTGGAGATCGGCAGCACGATCAGCACGTCGGTCGTGTTGAAGGCATGATCGACCACGGCGCTGGAGCCGACCATCGCACCAAGGCGCATATAACCCTTGATCAGCGGCGGCAGCGCCATCAGCGCCCGCTTCGGGTTGACCGCCTCGATCGGCATCAGGTCCATGTTGCGGGCGAGATGCGGCAGTGCGCTGACGGCCCATTCGTTCTTCGCCAGCACATTGTGGTAGAGGAAAGACAGCGCCAGCGCATGGCTTTCCAGATAGACGCCGGGGAACGAGGCGCAGCCGAACATGGCGCTGACGCCGTGCTTCAGCGCATAGGCCCAGTTGCCCTGCCACAGGAGTTCGACGGTGCGCTTGGTGCGGTATTCCGGCAGCACGCAGGAACGGCCAAGCTCCATGAAGCGCTTGTCCGAATGTTTGGCAATGAGGTCGTCGATCTCGAATTCGGAAGCCGAGTAAAAACCGCCATTGGAGAGGGCGACATCCTGGCGCAGCAGCCGGTAGGTGCCGACGATCTGGTCTTCCGGATCACCCTCGATCGTGCGGTCGAGAACGAGAAGATGGTCGCAGAAGGCGTCATAGGCATCGACATCCCGCTGGCGGCGCATGGCGTCAAGCGGCAGTTGTGCCTTCATTTCGTCGACGAAGACGCGGTAGCGTACGGCCTGGGCGGCATCGATTTCGCGCGCCGTGCGGGCGAGGCGGGTTTCCAGATTACCGATGCGGCCGAGGATATCGCCGTCCTTCTGCGCAGCCGCCGTCGGGGGCGGTGCAGCCTCGGCGGTGGTGTCACGATTCAGGATGTCGATGGCGGACATGACGATTCTCCCGTTGCCGGTTTATCGACGCCATAAAACACTTCTCTGCGACAGGAAAGTGACATATTGGATTTCCCAGCGCAAGACGCATGCTGGCCCCGCGGCACGTTACCGCGCCTCTGCCCGACGGGCGGAAAGTGCGGCGACCGCTTGAACTTCGGTCAGCAACCGAACCGGGTCGACGGGCTTTACCATGACGCGGTTGGCGCCGTTCAACAAGACCTGACGACGCGATTCGTCGCTCTTGTCGGCGGTGAGCACGATCACCGGTACCGGGGCAAGGTCGAGCCGCCTTTCGTGGCCGCGCAGGCGTCCCAGCATGTCGATGCCGTTGCCGCCAGGCATCGACAGGTCGCTGATGATGATATCGGGCCGGGCATTCGCCTCGCAGAGAGCGCAGTCGAGCAGCGCCTCGAAATCCTCGACATGGCGCACATTATGCCCGCCCTTTTCGAGCACGACGCGCACCAGCATGGCATTGATCGGATCGTCCTCGCCAAGCAGGATGTTGAGCCCGCTGGCTGTAACCAGCGTCTCCGCCACCGAAAGGCCGAAGCCCGGCTGATTGTCGTTCAGCGCGTCGCGCTTCTCCATGCCGCGCATGCGCCCGCGCAGCACGTCGATCAGCGACTGTTCGCGCAACGGCCGGATGAGCCAGGCATCGAAGAGGTCGAGCGGATGGGCGCTGCGCTCTTCCGGATTGACGAGCAGGACCTTGCGCAGGCCAAGGGCGGCGATTTCGGCGCGGTCGGCAAGATGGGCGGAAAATTCCGCCGACATGCGATGGTCGATGATGATATCGGTCGGCCGCTTTCCGCCGTTGGCCAAGCCGAGCAGCGCTGCCCGCGCGCTCTCGCCGTCGGCGACGAGATGGCAGAGACCGCCGAGCGTGGTGATCGTCTCGGCGATGGCGGTGCGCGCGGCACCCGCCGGCGCCAACAGCACGACGCTGTTGCCGGCAAGCAGCGTATTTCGCCTGTCGGGGCGCTCGCTGCCGATATCGACAGGGAAGCGGATGGTGAATTCGCTGCCTCTGCCCTTTTCGCTGGCGACCGTGAGCGTGCCGTTGAATTCGCGCATGATGCGGGCGGAGATGGCAAGGCCGAGCCCGGTGCCGCTGCTCCTGTCGGCACCGGTCCCACCTTGCTCGAACTCGCCGAAGACGCGCGCCTGCTCCTCCGCTGTCATGCCGGGACCGCTATCGGTGACGGTGATCGATAGGTCGTCTGCGTCGAGCGTCACGCGAATGAAGACGCCGCCGACCTGGGTGAACTTCACGGCATTGCCGATGACGTTGAACAGAACCTGGCGCAGCCGCGCCGGATCGAAGCTCATATTTTCCGGCACGTCGGATGACACCGTGGCGCCGATCTCGATTCCTTTTTCATGCGCCCGATGGGCGAGCATCTCGACAACGCTTTCCAGAAGCTTGCGCAGCGATTCCGAGCGCGGGTGCAGCGCGAAGCGGCCGACCTCGATGGTGGAGAAATCGAGCAGATCCTCGACGAGCTGGGTCAGCGCGTGGCCGGACTGGCGGATATTGGCGAGATAGTTCTGCTGCTCCTGCGTCAGCCGCGTCTCGGCGAGCAGATGCGTCATGCCGAGGATGCCGGAAAGCGGCGTGCGCACCTCGTGGCTGACGGTCGCAAGCAGCCTCGATTTGGCGGCGCTGTTATATTCGGCCTTCTGGCGGGCCTCTTCGCGGCCCTGCGCGATCAGCCGCTCGTCGGTCACATCACGCGCGACGCTCTGCAGCAGCAGACGGCCGTTTGCCGGGTCGCGGGTGACGACGTCGCGCCAGAGAAAGATGCGCTGGCCGTCCGGCGTCGAGATCTCGACGTCAAAGCAGTGCGGTATCGGGCCGGGGCGGAAGGCAAGCCCGATCTCCTCGCAACTCCGTCCTTCCGGACGCAGCCGCCCGGTCAGGCGGCGAAACGTGTCGTTGGCAGAGATGATGCGCCGGTCCATGCTGCGGCTGACGGTGATGTCGCCGAGTACGTCGTGCACGTCGGCAAACAGCTTTGCGCCATCGTTCCAATCCGGCAGGGATTTGCCGCCGGGCGGGGCTATGCGCCGGCGAACCATCAGGACGGCGTAACTGGCGATGACGGCAAGGCCGAGAACGACAAGACCGCCCGAAAGCAGCAGCGGATCGCCGGCATGGGCAAGCAGCGTCAGGATCATCGCGGTAAGAAGGCCGGCGCCACCAAGCCAGTAGACCAGCAGGCGCCGTGTCGTTGCCGGCCCCATTTCGTTGTCATCGGCTGCCTCAGGCGCCGACGCGGCCGGTCGCAAGGAGGAGGCCCCCATCCGCTCTTCATGCGGCTTGGCGGCGGGTCCGCCGAAGGCGGCGGACAATCTTTCCTGCAACTGTCCCAGACTCTGCATGCTATTTTGATAACATGAGGCCTCTTCCGAATGCCTTCAGGAATTCGATAAGATTTTAGCGGCCGGCCTTTTTCGGCAGCAGCAGCTCGTCGAGAATGACGCAGCCGGCCCCGATGGTGATGAAGCTGTCGGCGAGATTGAACACCGCGAAGGACCAGCTTTCGGTGTGGAAAAGAATGTAATCGATCACATGGCCATAGGCGAAGCGGTCGACGAGATTGCCGATCGCGCCGGCGATGATCAGCGCATAACCGAGATGGGCGAGCCAGCGGTCCTTCGCCGTGCGGTTCCACAGCCAGATGACGAAGGCGACGATGATGAGCCGCATGCCGACGATGAACCAGCCGTCCATGCCCGACAGCATCGAAAAGGCGACGCCGAGATTGTAGGTGCGGTAGAGCGCCAGCATCGGAATAACGGGCACGGCCTCCTGCAGCGGCAGGTAATGATCGACGGCGATCTTGACGGCCTGGTCGATAAGAACGGCGACGACGATGAAGAAGAGGATCGGCGCCGGGCGCGAAAACAGCGCGGGGCGGGCATACGTCTGTTCGGTCATTTGCCCTCGGCAAGTGAGAGGAGATGGCGGCGGGCTTCGAAAAGCATGACGGCAGTGGCGACGGCAAGGTTCAAGGAATCGGCGCGGCCCTGCTGCGGAATGCGGGCAAGCGCGTCGGCCTCCCTGGCCAGCTGGTCCGGCAGGCCGGATTGCTCGTTGCCCATCAACAGCACGACGGGCTTTTTCCGGTAGTCGATCGTGCGGTAATCGACCGCGCCGGCAAGATGCGTCGCGACCACGGAAACGCCGGCCGATTTCCGCCAGGCGATGAATTCCTCCGGCGTTGCGCGTGCGACCGGAACGGCGAAGACCGAGCCCATGGTGGCCCGCACCGTTTCGAGCGAGAAGGGATCGGTCGTCTCTCCGATCAGAATGACGCCGGAAGCGCCGGCTGCATCCGCCGTGCGGATGATGGTGCCGAGATTGCCGGGGTCGCGCACCCGGTCGAGCGCCACCCAGGTCTCGCCCTCCCTCGGCCGGATACCCTTAAGCGGCGCCCAGCGTTGCTCGAAGATGCCGACCACCATCTGCGGATTGTCGCGGCGAGTGATCGAGGCAATCACCTTTTCGTTGACTTCGAGCACCAGCCCGC
The DNA here is from genome assembly GCF_017357385.1 of Rhizobium sp. NZLR1. NCBI lineage: Bacteria > Pseudomonadati > Pseudomonadota > Alphaproteobacteria > Hyphomicrobiales > Rhizobiaceae > Rhizobium > Rhizobium sp. NZLR1. Next base: position 415,504 of record NZ_CP071632.1, read on the forward strand.
CCGAGGCGACGGTCCTCGCCGCCATCTGCTCGACCAGCGGCTTGCCCTTGGCCGCCTTGGCATAAACCAGGGTGCGGATCGTCCAGCCGAGTTCGATCGCATCGATGACGAGCTTTAGTCCTTCGGCCAGGAAAGTCCCGCTTTCCTCCCGCGACTTCTTGTTCGTCAGCGCTTTGATGTCCTTGATGATGGGATTGGCAAGCGAGGTGACTTCCTTCACCTGTCCGACCCTGCGCGGTCCCTGATCGTGGAAGTCCTTGCTCATTTCGGCACCCAGCGGGAAAAGAGGGAAGTGGAAAGCGCGCGGCCCTGTGTCTTGCCGTCGAGGCCCGCTTCGCGGATGACCAGTTCGCCGGATTCGACCACCCCGCCGGCGCCCCGCATCGTCTCGCGCATCAGTTCGTGGATCGAATAGAAGCTGGCGCGGATCGAATAGGCCGTCAGTACCAGACCCACCGCCTTCGGCGACAGGATCTCGCGGCAGACATCGAGCATCAATGGCAGGTGTTCGAATAGATGCCAGACTTCGCCGTTCGGGCCGCGGCCGAATTTCGGTGGATCGGTGAGAATGATGTCGTATTGGCTGCCGCGACGTTCCTCACGCAGGATGAATTTCATCGCATCCTCGCAGATCCAGCGGATCGGCAGCTTCTCCATGCGCCCGAGCGCCTGGTTCTCGCGCGCCCAGCCGATTGCCTTTTTCGACGCGTCGACATGGGTGACCTCGGCGCCGGCTGCGGCGGCAACCAGCGAGGCGACGCCGGTATAGCCGAAAAGATTCAGCACCTTCAGCGGCCGGCCGGCCTTTTCGACCTGGTCCTTCATCCAGCTCCAGTGCACGATCTGCTCGGGGAAGACACCGACATGGCGGAAGGATGTGAAGCGGCCGAGGAAATCGACGCCGAGCAGATTGAGTGGCCAGGCCTCGCCCAACGCCTCCTTGGGGAAGCGCCAGCGGCCGGTGCCTTCCTCGTCGGTATCGCCGGTGAAGACGGCATCGACCTTTTCCCAGACATGCGGCGGCAGCGATGGCCGCCATAGCGCTTGGGCCTCCGGGCGGATGATACGGTAGGGGCCGTATTGCTCGAGCTTTTCGCCGTTGCCACTGTCGATCAGGTGGAAGTCGCCGGCCCCGAGCGATTCGAGGATGACGGGCACGCGCTCGGTCGGACGCTCGCCGCTGCGGGTCATCAGCGGACGCTCGATAGCGGCAGGCACAGCCGCCTCGCGCACCGTCTCGCGGCTGGCCGCAGGCTGCGCGACCGGCTTCGGCGGCCGGCTGGCCCGATCGTCCCTGCGGCTTTCACCAGAAGAACCTGAGGTCTTCTTCTGGCCTGGCCGGCGTTCTCTCTGTTTCAACGTGCTCTTCCGCGTCTCTGTCGGGGGTATCACAATGGGTCTGCGTCCTTCACAGCGCCCTTTGAAGTATGCAGTAGCCCAGAAAACCGTGCCGGATCAACTGCGCGCCGGCATGGCAGTAATTTCCAAGCCTTCGGACGACTGCCTGCGAAGCCAGCTTTCCACCGCATAGAGGGCTGCGACATGCATCGACTGCATGATGAGCGCGCCGGATTGCAGGTCGCCAAGGATGGCGGCAAGATCCGCAAACAGCAGCTCGACCTTCTCGCCGGGGTCGAAACGCGGTTCGCCGACCCTGCTGAGGCCGAGCGCCAGCCAGCTCGTCACCGCGTTGCTGTGGCTTGCGGCATTCGGATAGGAGGTCAGCAGCTTGACGAAGGTCGAGGCTTCATAGCCGGTCTCTTCCCGCAGTTCGCGCCTGGCTGCCGCCAACGCCGCATCGCCGATCTCGCTGTCCGCCGGTTCGACGCCGCCGGCAACGAGGCCGTGGAGGATCTCGCCGCGCCCGTGCCGATATTCCCGGGTCAGCAGCACACGCCGTCGGGCATGACAGGCACGACGTTGATCCAGTCGGGATAGTCGAGCACATGGAAGGGCGCGATGACGGTCCCATCGGCGGTGACGCAATCGTCGCTACGGACCCGAATCCAGCGGTCCTCATAGGCGATGCGGCTTGCCGTAACGCTCCAGGGCTTCAATTCGTCACTCATCGCCAATTCCTTGCTCCGCAACGAGCGAGATAACATTCCTCCCCGCCTTGGCAAAAGGCTTTTCCACTGGGATAAGGTGGACGAATCGGAGATGGGGCTATCGAATGGACTTCACCGGCGAAGAACGCATCGCCGCGCCGCGGGACGTCGTCTGGGCAGCGCTCAACGATCCTGAAATCATGCGCGGTTGCATTCCAGGCTGCCAGGGCATCGAGCGGCTGTCGCCAGATGCCTTCGAGGCGACGATCAAGGTCAAGTTCAGCCTGTTGTCGGCCACCTTCCATGGGGTGTTGACGCTTTCCAATGTCGATGCGCCGAAGAGCTACACGCTGTCGGCCGAGGGCAAGGGCGGTCTTGCCGGCTTCGCCAAAGGCAGTGCCGATATCGTGCTCGAGCAAAGCGGCGCCGAGACCATCCTGCATTATCGGGCAAAAGCCGAACTCGGCGGCAGGCTCGCCCAGCTCGGCGCACGCCTGCTCGATTCGACCTCGCAGAAGCTCGCCGAACGGTTCTTTTCGGATATCAATGCCGCCGTCATCGCGAAGATGGCGGCCGGCTGATCGCGCGCTTTGGGCTTGGCGGGGATAGGGGCTTGGGTTAAATCGACGTCATGACGTGGACAATCAGGCCGCCGCGCGCGGAAGACCAGGAAATGCTCGCGGAGATTTATCTTTCCGTGCGTCGCCAAACATTCGTCTGGGTCGACCCCGGCAAGTTCTACCGTGAGGATTTTGCCGCCCATACCAATGGCGAGACGGTCTTCGTCTGCGAGCATGAAAACGGCAGTGTAGCCGGCTTCCTGTCGCTCTGGCCGGCCGATGATTTCATTCACATGCTCTATATCAGCCCGGACTTCCAGGGCTTTGGTGCCGGTACGTCGCTGCTGCAGGCGCTGCCCGAATGGCCGCAACACCGGTACCGGCTGAAATGCCTGGTGAAGAACGGCAGAGCGACAGCGTTCTACCTCGCCCACGGTTTTCAGGTGACCGGCAACGGCACCTCGCCGGAGGGCGACTACGAGGAACTGAGCTTTTTTCCGGATTGACCGACCGCCGAAGCGTCCCCGGCATTGAGCCTGTTACCGCGACGGCAGCTGCCCGGCGATTTCCTCGGCGCGGTTCTTGTGGCGGTCGGCTTCACCCTGCCAGCGGATGGCTTCCTTGGCTTCGGTGCGGGCGCGCTTGCGGTGTTTGCCCTGGCTGAACCAGGTGGCGGCTGAACCGATCAGCATGCCTGTGATCAGGGCAATGAACAGGAAGACGAAGAAGGGCGCAGAAATTGCAAGCACCTGATCGTCAGGCCGGAACGGGTTGAAGGCGAGCGTAGCGCTCTGCCGGTTGGCGACGCAAAAGATGATGAGGATGACGCCGAGCGGCAGCAGAATCAACAGGTTGACGATCTTCTTGGCCATTTGAGGTCCCCACATGCCGGATTGCGCCGGTCTTTCCTGGCGCGTTTCAAGCCTTTTATCAACACATCGGCCCCGAAAATCGATTCCGATTTTCGGGGCCGATATGCAAGCAGAATAGGAAAACGGCCTTCGAGTTCAAGTGCGGATTCGCCGCAGGCGGCTGAGACTCAATCCTCTTCGTCGGCCTGGCCGGGATTGAGCCGCTCGCGCAGCTCCTTGCCGGTCTTGAAGAAGGGAACCCACTTCTCCTCGACGAAGACGGTATCGCCGGTGCGCGGGTTGCGTCCGGAGCGGGAAGGGCGGTTCTTCACCGAAAACGCGCCAAAGCCGCGCAATTCGACGCGGTTGCCAGCAGCCAGTGCATCCGTGATCTCGTCGAGAACCGCGTTGACGATATTCTCGACATCGCGATGATAGAGATGCGGGTTGCGTGCCGCAACAATCTGCACCAATTCGGACTTGATCACGTTCGCCCCCTTAAATTATTGATTTCTTATCAATCGTGGCCAACCTGCCAAACTGAAAGCAGCCCGTCAAGAAGCAACTTTGGGGGCAGGATTCCATTGATATCCTGGCCTTTCACGAGATCATCATAACCGAAGATCGTAATCAACCGCGAAACAGCCCCAGCGAGCAGAAAGGGCGTATTGCTCTTCTTGTCCCAGTCCACCATCGGCAGGTCGGCGTCGACGCCGCGCGATTTGAGATAGGCACGGATTTCCGCCTCGCCGCCGATCGTATCGACGAGTTTCACCTTCAGCGCCTGGCGGCCGGTATAGATCGTGCCATCGGCGAGTTTCAGCACCTCGTCGCGCGGCAGCTTGCGCCGGTCGGCGACCAGATCGACGAACCAGTTATAGCTGTCGACCACCATATTGCGGATCATTGCCTTGGCTTCCTCGCTCGCCTCGTGGAAGGGCGAGGGCTCGGCCTTCAGCGGCGAGGACTTGATCTCCTGCAGCGAGACGCCGATCTTGTCGAGCAGCGGCTGGATCTGCGGATACTGGAAGATGACGCCGATCGAGCCGGTGATCGAGCTGTCGCCGGCGATGATCGTGTCGCCGGCAGTGGCGATCATGTAGCCGGCCGAAGCGGCAAGCGTGCGCACGTCGGAGACGACAGGTTTCTTGGCTGATATCGCCCGGATCGCCTTGAAGATTTTTTCGCCGCCATAGGTGGTGCCGCCTGGCGAGGAGATCGAAATCACCACGGCCTTTACCTGGTCGCTGGTCTCGACCTTCTTCAGCCGCTCCAGAAGCTCGTCATCGTCAACGATCAGCCCCGATATCGTCACATGGGCGATATGCGGGCGGCCCGTCTTGGTGTCGCCGACGGTGAAGCTGTAGAAGGCGAAACCAAGCGCCACGACGAGGGCCACCGCGAGCAGGCGCCAGAACCAGAGCTTGCGGCGCAGCCGCCGGCGATCGGCAATCATCGAACTGTCCATAGAAACCTCCAGCGCTGGCACCGGCTTCGGCATGCAGCCGACCAATCCGGTGAAATAGGTGGCAGCGGCGCGTACGAATGCCACTTTTTGATGTTTTTCCGTTTTGTTGCTTGTTGCAGAAAAAATTCCATATTGGCAAGCCAATGTAATAATGCGAAACGAACTGTGATTGGCGGGCCGCCTTTGTTATGAAGGCGCGGCGATCACCGCACATGGACGAGGCCTATGCTCGATACCCTGAAGAACAACGGACATGCCGCCTACGCCAGGTCCGGCAAGAGCGCCTATGGCGATGCGTTGTTCCATTCCGCCCGCGTGCGGCGGCTGAAGATCTTGTTGCCGGTGGCGGCCCTCATCATCGCGGCTGGCCTGACGGCGGTGGCGTTGGTTAGCATCTATCTGCCCGAGAATATCAAGATGGAAGGCGCCAAGATCGAGAACGGCAAGGTCGTGATGGAAAAGCCGGCGATCGCTGGACGCAATTCCGACGGCATCAACTATTCGATGCTCGCCGAAAGGGCGTTGCAGGATATCCGCAATCCCGATCTCATCACGCTTGAGACCATCAAGGCTGCCGTGCCGATGAATGACGGGCTGATCGCCCGTGTCGTCGCCTCGACGGCGGATTACAATCGCGCTACCGACAACCTGCATATGACGGCCCCCTTCACCCTGGTGCTGAGCAGCGGCCTCAACGCGAATTTCCAGTCCGCCCAGCTCGACATCAAGGGCGGAAACATGAAGAGCGACGACCCCGTCACCATCACCAAGGACAATGCCTCCATTGTTGCGAAGACGCTCCAGATAACCGATAAGGGGCGCGTGATCACATTCGAGGGAAATGTTCGCATGAATGTCGATCCATCCACCATCCATAAACAGGGCACTTAACCAGCCGGGTCATCCATGACAAAAGATTGTCGCATTTCCACTTGCAAGACTGGCCTGGCGTTCATTGCCGGCGCGTTTGCCCTTATTCTGACGGCATCGGGCGCGGGCGCGCAGCAGGCGACGGCCTCGATGCCGGGCATGAAGCTTTCCAACGACCAGCCGATCCAGATCGAAAGCGATAAGCTGGAGATTCACGACCAGGAACACACCGCGTTGTTCACCGGCAAAGTCAAGGTCGTTCAGGGGACGACGACGATGCAGTCCGGCAAGATGACCGTCTATTACAAGGACAAGGCGGCAAAGCCGGCGGCGGACGGGGCGCAACCTGCCGCCCAACCGGCAACGCAGCCGCAGCAGTCGGCCTCGCTTGCATCGGGAAGTGCCGATATCGACAAGATCCTGGTGACGGACAAGGTCTTGCTGACCTCGGGCACGCAGACTGCGACCGCCGATGACGGCAATTTCGACATGGCCTCGCAGACATTCACCCTGACGGCGGATCAGGGAAATAAGGTCATTCTGTCGGATGGGCCGAACGTCTTCACCGGCTGCAAATTGACGGTTCACATGCAGACCGGCCAGGCGGAGCTTGAAAGCTGCGGCGGTCGTGTCCAGATTCAGCTCGATCCGAAATCGCAGCCGAATGCACAGCAGAAGCAGAACTGAGAAGCCGGCCTCCCACGTGAAATTATCATCGCTATCAACCATGTTCGGCAAGCCCGGGCCACAAGCTGCGGGTGCCGCCGACAAGAGCCGCTATCAGGGAACGCTCATCGCACGCGGTCTGACGAAGACCTATGCGACGCGTCGGGTCGTCAACGGCGTCTCTCTGGTGGTGCGCCGGGGCGAGGCCGTCGGCCTGCTCGGACCGAACGGCGCCGGCAAGACCACCTGTTTTTATATGATCACCGGCCTCGTGCCGGTGGATGAAGGCACGATCGAGATCGACGGCAACGATGTCACGACCATGCCGATGTACCGCCGCTCACGCCTCGGCGTCGGTTACCTGCCGCAGGAAGCCTCGATCTTCCGCGGCTTGACCGTGGAAGAGAATATCCGTGCCGTGCTCGAAGTGCATGTCAAGGACAAGGCCGAGCGCGAGCAGAAGCTGAACGAGCTGCTGGAGGAGTTTCATATCCAGAAGCTGCGCAAGACTGCCGCCGTCGCTCTGTCAGGCGGTGAGCGTCGCCGCCTCGAAATCGCGCGCGCCCTTGCGACCGATCCGACCTTCATGCTGCTCGACGAGCCCTTCGCCGGCGTCGACCCGATCTCGGTCGCCGACATCCAGAATCTCGTCCACCACCTGACCGCGCGCGGCATCGGCGTTCTCATCACCGACCACAATGTGCGCGAGACCCTAGGCCTGATCGACCGGGCCTACATCATCCATGCCGGTGAGGTGCTGACCCATGGCCGGGCAAATGACATCGTCAACAATCCGGAAGTGCGCCGGCTCTATCTCGGCGACAATTTCAGCCTCTGAACGCGGACGATGCCAAGACAGAGAAGGTGCGCCCCAGTCGTCCTGAAACGGCGCAGGCCTTCCGGCTGCACCTGTCCCACCACAGAAATTAACCGCGCCGACACAGTTCCGCTTGACCAAATGAGATAAAAAAGCAATTTTTGGGCCAGTTGGACTTCCGCGGCCTGAAGCCTTGATCGGACGCGGTTTCCCGGAGGAATCGAGGGAGTTTCGCGTCCGTCATGGCACTGTCCGCCAGTCTTTTCCTGCGCCAGAACCAATCCCTGGTGATGACACCGCAACTGATGCAATCCATCCAGTTGCTGCAGATGACGCATGTCGAACTCAGCCAGTTCATCGCCCAGGAAGTGGAGAAGAACCCGCTGCTCGAATTTCCGTCGAATGACGGCGAGGCAGGGGGCGAACGTGGCGAAGCCGAAGACGAGCCTTATGGTCATCCGCCGGAGGATGCAGGCTCGGACGACGGCTACGACAACCGCACCGAAGCGCTCTCCAGCGACTGGTACGACAATGGCGGCAGTGCCAGCACCAGCCGGCTGAACGACGAACTCGACGCCAACTATACCAATGTCTTTCCCGATGACAGCGCGCCGCAGCGCCTCGATGCGCCGGAGCTGGTCGGCCAGTGGAAATCGATGCCGGGCAGCGGCGGCGAGGGCGCTGATTATGATCTCGACGATTTCGTCGCCGGACAGGTGTCGCTGCGCGATCATCTCGCCCAGCAGATTCCCTTCGTCCTGCCTGACGTTGCCGATCGGCTGATCGCGCAGAACTTCGTCGATCAGCTTGACGATGCCGGTTATCTGCAAGTCGAGACCGGTGAGCGGCTGGGCACCAGCCTCACGGCCGCCGAGCGCGTGCTTGCCGCCCTCCAGACGCTCGATCCGCCGGGGGTTTTCGCCCGCAGTCTCGCGGAATGCCTGGCGATCCAGCTCCGGCAGAAGGATCGATACGACCCGGCCATGCAGGCGCTCGTCGAAAACCTCGAACTGTTGGCGCGACGCGATTTCGCCACGCTGAAACGGCTCTGCGGCGTCGACGAGGAGGACCTTCTCGACATGCTCGGTGAAATCCGCCAGCTTAATCCCAAGCCCGGCAGCGGTTTCGAAGCCGGTGTTTCCGAAGCGATCATGCCTGACGTGGTCGTCAGAGTCTCCTCGGACACCGGCTGGCTGGTCGAGCTCAATCCGGATACGCTACCGCGGGTGCTCGTCAACCAGTCCTACTTTTCCCGCGTGACCCGGAATGGCGAAGATCACGCCTTCCTCTCCGATTGTCTGCAGAGCGCCAACTGGCTGACGCGCAGCCTCGACCAGCGGGCGAAGACCATCATGAAGGTGGCAAGCGAGATCGTCCGCCAGCAGGACGCCTTCCTGCTTTACGGCGTCGACCACCTGCGTCCGCTGAACCTGAAGACGGTCGCCGAGGCGATCAAGATGCACGAATCCACCGTCAGCCGTGTCACCTCGAACAAATACATGCTGACGCCGCGCGGTCTCTTCGAGCTCAAATATTTCTTCACCGTCTCGATCAGCGCCGTCGCCGGTGGCGACAGCCATTCGGCCGAAGCCGTGCGTCACAAGATCCGCGCGCTGATCATGCAGGAGAGCCCTGACGCGGTGCTCTCCGACGACGATATCGTCGACATGCTGAAGAAGGGCGGCGTGGATCTCGCCCGCCGCACGGTTGCGAAATACCGGGAGGCCATGAACATCGCCTCTTCGGTCCAGCGGCGCCGCGAAAAGCGGGCGCTCGCCAAGGTCGCCGGCTTCTGACGCCGCAATGCTTCGGTCTTGATCGAAGCATCGAGCTCCAAATCCCGCTATTTCTCTGACGTCTTGAACGAACTTGGGAAAGCCGACCATGACGCCGCACAATCCGAAGCTTGCCAGGGAGCTTCTCCTGCTGCTGGTGCTGGCAACCCTTTGGGGGGCCTCCTATACTTTCATCAAGATCGGTGTCGAGACGATCCCGCCGGTGACGTTGATCGCCGTCCGCACGCTGATTGCCGGCGGCATCCTGCTTGTCGTCCTCCGCTATCGACGAATCCGCCTGCCCAGTGACCGCGCGATGTGGCGGCGTTTTTTCATTCAGGCCTGTCTGAACAGCGTCATTCCCTTCACGCTGATCGCCTGGGCGGAGCAGTCCGTAGATGCCGGGCTGGCTGTGATCCTCAATTCGGCAACGCCGATCTTCACCTTCCTGCTGACCGTGCTGATAGCCCGCCATGAGCAGGTGACGGCGCGAAAGCTTTTCGGCGTCATATCAGGGCTTGCCGGTATCTGCCTGGTCATCGGCGTCGAGGTGCTCGGCGGTCTCGGCAAAAGCCTGATGGCGCAACTCGCCATCATCCTGGCGACCGCCTGCTATGCAGGCGCGGCGATTTTCAGCAAGAACTTCAAGGGGCTCGAACCCGCCGTGCCGGCGGCCGGCTCGTTGATCTCAGGCGCGGTCATACTCTTGCCGGTCAGCCTCGTCGTCGACCGGCCGTGGACGCTCGATCCCTCGGGCGCATCGATCCTGGCGCTGCTGGCTCTTTCCGCCTTTTCGACGGCCCTTGCCTTTGCGATCTATTTCCGTCTCGTCCAGACGCTGGGTTCGGTCGGAACGACGTCGCAAGCCTATCTCAGGGTGCCGATCGGAGTGACGATCGGCATCGTTTTCCTCGGCGAAAGGCTGAGCCCGACGGCCTGGATTGGACTCGTTTGCGTCATCCTCGGTGTCGCAGCCATGACGATCCCGGCAAGGGTGAGTGCAATCAAGGCGAGAAGTGTCTAGAAATCATTGGCTGGCGGTCGGCGGCAGGCCCTGTATTCGCACGCGCCTGTCGCACGCAGCACGCGCATTAGCATCGCGGTTTTTCGCCCTATTGACTTTTCGACAACGGCTGGCTAGAAGCCCGCCGCAATCGATGCCGCAAACGGCGTCTGGAGTTATCCCCAGCATCAGAAGGGCACCAAGGACCCCCAGGCTGACGCCGATCTTGCTTGAGATTGCGCGAAGTGCTTGGATGAACCTGAGGCTTGGCGTAAACTGATACCCGCAAACGACGATAAGAAGGGAAACTCCATGAGTGTGCGTGTGTCCGGTAAACATATGGAAATTGGTGACTCGTTCCGTCAAAAGATCGAGGACCAAATTGGTATGGCCATCACGAAATACTTCGACGGGGGATATTCGGGTCAGGTGACCGTGGAAAAGGCGAGTTCTCGTTACTCGGCAGACTGCAAGCTTCATCTCGACAGTGGGGTGGTGCTGCATGCGGCCGGCGAGGCGACGGACCCGCAGCTGGCTTTCGACGCCGCTTCCCAGCGCATCGAAAAACGGCTGCGCCGCTACAAGCGCAAGCTGAAGGACCATCACGCCGGAAACCATCTGAACGGTTTTGCAGAAGTCGCCTACACGGTCATGGATTCCGTTCCTGACCACGAAGATGAAATCCCCGACGATTTCGCGCCAGCGATCGTCGCCGAAAGCACGAAGCAGCTGAAGACCATGTCGGTGGCCACCGCCGTAATGGCGCTCGACATGACCGACGAGCCGCTTCTCCTGTTCCGCAGCCCCGGCAAGGAACATCTGAATATCGTTTACCGTCGGCACGACGGAAATATTGGCTGGATCGATTCAGCCAATATCAAAGGCTGAGATCAGGGCTATGAGCGGCGGTATTGCCGCCGCTCCTTGCATTTGATCAAGGCGACAGAAGGAAAAAGAAATGGCATTGGCAGATTTGCTCCATCAGGATGCGATCATTCCCGCCCTCAGAGTAAATTCCAAGAAACAGCTGCTTCAGGAATTGGCCGCAAGAGCCGCCAGGATCACCGGGCTCTCCGAACGGGAGATTTTCGACGTCATCCTGCAGCGCGAACGCCTTGGCTCGACCGGCGTCGGCAACGGCATCGCCATTCCTCACGGCAAGCTGGTCAACATCCATTCGATCGTCGGCATCTTCGCCCGGCTGGAGCAGCCTGTCGATTTCGAGGCCCTGGACGACCAGCCTGTCGATCTCGTCTTCCTGCTGCTGGCGCCGGAGGGCGCGGGTGCTGATCATCTCAAGGCCCTGTCGCGGATTGCCCGCGTGCTGCGCGATCACGATCTGGTCGCCAAGCTGCGCGCCACCGATTCCGCTTCGGCGATCTACGCCTTCCTCAATGAAGAGCAGACGTCGAACGCTGCGTGAACCAGGCCCTGCAAACCTGTGCAGCAGTTTTGCGATAAGGATCTGCAGAAAGCGCGCCGCATGAATCACCTTCGATGCGATGCGCGTCAGGCAAAAACCGCCGGAATTCCCTGAAACAGCAGGAGTTTTACCGGCGGCTTCGCAAGGAAACCCCGCTATATCCGGGCTGCGACGTCTTCACCCGAAGGGATCGAAGGCTGTGCCCCTGATTTGAGGCAGGCGAGCGAACCGGCAACGGCCGCACGGCGCAGCGCCGAGGCAAAATCGAGGCCCTCGTCGAGGCTCGCAGCGAAATAGCCGCAGAAGGTGTCGCCGGCGCCGACCGTATCGACGGGTTCGATCTTCAGACCCTGCGCCCTTGAAACCGCCCCATCGCGGATGGCGACGACGCCGTCGCCGCCAAGCGTCACGATCAACGTCTGGCCGGTTTCGGCATGCAGCCGGGTCAGGGCTGCCTCACGCGCCTGCGCATCCATGCCATCTTGGCCGGCTAGCCGCTCGAACTCGGTCTCGTTGGCGATGACGATATCGGCAAGTCGGCCGAGACGCGGCGCATCGGGGATCAAAGGAGCAAGGTTGAGGATGCTGGTGACGCCTTTGGCGCTGGCGGCCGACAGGGCGCGTTCGACGGCTGCAGCCGGCACTTCGAGCTGCAGCATCAGGATATCGCCTTCCTTCATGCCGCCGATCGCCGTCTCGGCATCCTCAGGCGCGACCAGGCCGTTGGCGCCGGGAACGACGGCGATCATGTTTTCGCCGTCGCCGCCGACAAGGATCAGCGCCGTGCCGGTGGGACCGTCGACATGTTTGACGAGAGAAAGATCGGTTCCTGCATCATCGAGCAGGGAAAGGGCATCGGCGGCGAAGCTATCCTTGCCGACGGCGCCGGCCATATGCACATAGCGGCCGGCGCGCCGCGCTGCCAGCGCCTGGTTGGCGCCCTTGCCGCCGGCGGCTGTGGCAAAACCGTTGCCGGCCACCGTTTCGCCGGGCTTCGGCAGGCGCTCGGTCGTGGCGATGAGGTCCATGTTGATGGACCCGAAAACTGTTATCATCAAGGGTGTCCCGTCTTTTGGGGCATGCGGCGACGGCATGCTCCACTTCTTCGATAGAGCATGATGCCGAAAAGTGTGCGCGGTTTTCGAAAGACATCATGCTCCTGCTGTTTCATTCGGGCGAGACACTGCCCGAAGCGGTCACTCCTCGTCAACCACCCTGAGCTTGAGAAGACCGGTACGGCTTTCCACCGATTTGGCCGCAGGTTCGCTGTCGCGAGCAGGCTTGGCCTCGCCGCCTGCCTCGAATTCCAGCGCTTCGATCTTGGCGCCGCGCCTGGTGAGTTTGTCGGCCGAGGTGACCACCATGTCGATATCCTTCTGCGCCAGGGCGAAATGACCCTGCAGCTTGCGCACCCGCTCGTCGAGGCGGCCGAGATCGTCCATCAGGATCGCCACCTCGCCCTGGATCAGATGCGCCTGCGCCCGCATGCTCTGGTCCTTGAGCACGGCCTGGATGACCTGGATCGACAGCATCAGCAGCGACGGCGAGACGATGACGATGCGCGCCCGGTGCGCCTTCTGCACCACCGGCTCGAAGTTTTCGTGGATCTCGGCGAAGATCGATTCCGACGGCACGAAGAGAAAGGCCGTGTCCTGGGTTTCGCCCTGGATCAGATATTTCTCGGAAATGTCCCTTATATGGACCTCCATGTCGCGGCGGAACTGCTGGCCGGCGGTCTTGCCGGCCTCGGGACTGCCGGCGTCGCGGATCGCGTTCCAGGCTTCGAGCGGGAATTTTGCGTCGATCACCAGCGGCGGCGCGCCGTTCGGCATGCGGATCGTGCAATCCGGTCGCGAGCCGTTGGTGAGCGTCTGCTGGAAGGCATAGGCGCCCATCGGCAGGCCGTCGGCGACGATGGTCTCCATCCGCGACTGGCCGAAGGCGCCACGTGTCTGCTTGTTGGACAGAATGGCCTGCAGCCCGACGACATCCTTGGCGAGCGTCTGGATATTGTTCTGCGCGGCATCGATCACCGCCAGCCTTTCCTGCAGCCGCTGCAGGTTCTCATGGGTCGATTTGGTCTGCTCGGTGATCGTCGAGTTGACGCGCTGCGACATGCCGTCGAGGCGTTGGCTGATCGTCTGGTTGAGTTCACTCTGCCGCGCGCCGAAGACCTCGGTCATCGCCGCGATGCGGCCCTGCATCTCCGCCTGGATCCTGAGAAGCTCGGCCATGCGCGCGTCGCTTTCCCCAGCGCGAAAGCTCGCTTCCTCCGCCTGCTCGTGGCGAAGGCTCGCGCCCCGTAGCAGCAGCACGATCACCAGCAGGACAAACGCCAACAGAACCCCGCCGGCAAGCGCCAGCATGGCCGGGCTGATCGAGGCAAGCGACACAGTGAACGAATCGGAATTGACGGTCATGTCGCAACCATACCAGAAGAGACGGCAATATATAGATCAAAGGGTGAACGGAATTGGCGGTCGCCACTATCCTCGCACGCCGCTACTTCTGCTGGCTCCTGCGGAGAAATTGCGCCTCGATTTAACGATTGCTCAACCATATTCGCCAAAACCTGCGGCGCAGAATTCCTTCCCGCACACTCGCGCCAAGTACAGAGATCCCGATGACCTCCCGGCAGACCGACAGTGCCCTCAGGCAGCGCCTCGATTTCATCGAACTCGACGAGGCGGCGCGCAAGTCGATGCGGGATCTGCGCCCTGTCATCACCGAGCTGATCGGCGGCGCCCTCGATAAATTCTACGCCAAGATTGCCAGAACCCCGGCTGTCGCCGGCTTCTTTGCCGACAGGAACCATGTCGGCAAAGCCAAGCAGCGCCAGCAGGATCATTGGGCCAATCTCGCCGGCGGTGCGTTCGACGACAGTTATGTCGACGGCGTCACCGCGGTCGGCCGGACGCACGCCCGCATCGGCCTGGAGCCGCGCTGGTATATCGGCGGTTACGCCATCGTCATGTCCGAACTCGTCAAGGGCATCATGGAAAAGCAGTGGCCGTCGGTTTTCGCGCGCCAGCAAGGCAAGCTGCTGGCCGAGAAGCTGTCGGTGGTCATCAAGGCCGGCATGCTCGACATGGATTATTCCATCTCGGTCTATCTCGAAACGCTCGAAGCCAAGCGCCGCGCCTTGGAAGAGCAGCGCGCCAAGGCCGAATCCGACCAGGCGATGGCACTGGAGCAACTGCGCCGCGGTCTGGAAGCGCTTTCGAACGGCGATCTCGAAGCCACTCTGCCGTCCGACCTGCCGGGTAATTTCCGGCAGATGGCCGAGGATTACAACCGCGCCGTCGGCGCCCTTCGCAAGTCCTTCGCATCCGTGCGCGAGGCCTCGGGCCAGATCATGGGCGGCGCCGATATCATTTCCACTGCGACCAACGACCTGGCGCTGCGCACCGCCCAGCAGGCGGCAGGCGTCGAGGAGAGTTCAGCCGCCCTGCAACAGCTCTCCGTCAGCGTCGGCCAGACGGCCGCCAATGCCGAAAAGGCATCGGCTGCCGTGCGCGAGACGCAGCAGAAGGCGAAGAACTCCGGCGAACTCGTCACCAGCGCCGTCTCGGCAATGGCCGGCATCGAGAAATCCTCGACCGGGATCTCCAAGATCATCGGCGTCATCGATGAGATCGCCTTCCAGACCAATCTTCTGGCGCTGAACGCTGGTGTCGAAGCGGCGCGTGCCGGTGATGCCGGCAAGGGTTTTGCCGTCGTCGCCCAGGAAGTCCGCCAGCTCGCCCAGCGCACGGCCGAAGCCGCCAAGGAGATCAAGAACCTGATCTCGCAGAGCTCGACCCAGGTCAATGAGGGCGTCGGCATCGTCTCCAGCACCGGCGAGGCGCTGAACGACATGATCAGCCGCATCGACATCATCAACCGCTTCGTCGCCGATATCGCCGCCGCCGCCCGCGATCAGGCGACCGGCGTCAACGAGGTCAGCGTCGCGGTCCGCAACATGGGAGCGATCACCGAGCAGAATTCGGACATGCTCGAGCACTCCTCGGCCGAAACCCGCCGCCTCAAGGACGAGGTGGAGAACCTGATCGAACTGCTGCGCCGCTTCCGCGCACGCCCCGAGGGCCATGTCGCCATCGCCGCCCGCTGGGCAGCCTAAGGGGAATATGGCGAAATTCCAGGCGGCGATGCAAAAAAGCGTCTTCGTCGCCTGCCGGATAATTCCATAGTCGGAAAAGATGGGTTATGGGAACGCCATGACCATCAAGCCACTCATCATTCTTCCCGATCCCGTTCTCCGCCAGATCTCCAAGCCGATCGAGCGGGTCGACGCCGATCTGCAGCGCCTTGCCGACGACATGCTGGAAACCATGTACGACGCGCCGGGCATTGGCCTTGCGGCAGTTCAGATCGGCGTACCGCGCCGCATGCTGGTCATCGACATCGCTCGCGAGGGCGAGGAAAAGCAGCCGCAGGTGTTCATCAACCCGGAGATCGTCACCTCCTCCGACGAGCGCTCGGTCTATGAGGAAGGCTGCCTGTCGATTCCGGATTATTATGCTGAGGTTGAGCGCCCGGCTGTCGTCTCTGTCAAATATCTCGACCGGAACGGCAAGGAACAGACGGTTGAAGCCGACGGCCTGCTCGCCACCTGCCTGCAGCACGAGATCGACCATCTGAACGGCGTGCTGTTCATCGATTATATCTCGCGGCTGAAGCGGGAGATGGTGATCAAGAAGTTCACCAAGGCGGCGAAGTCGAAGGCGCTCTGAGCATTGCGTTGAAAATTCACCGGAAAGGCACTATGATATCACCGATATCATGATGGAGATGCCGAATGGGTGACCTGCTTATCCGCGATGTTCCGGATGTGATGAAACGGCAGCTTCAGGAAAGCGCGCAGCGCAATGGCCGCAGCCTTTCGGAGGAGGCGATCGAAATCCTCCGCCGGCAGATCGCTGCGGAGCGCTCGGGCGTTTCGGCCGGGCAGCGCCTGCGCTCCCTGATGGGTGACGAAAGATTGCGCGAAGATGAAGTGGAAGCCATTGCCGCATCGCGCCACGAACGCGACCGCGAACCACCGCGCTTCGACACATGATCGTCCTCGATACGAATGTGATTTCCGAAATGCAGGGTAGGGCCTACAGCGAGCGGATATTGAATTGGCTTGATGGCCACGACGTTGAAACGCTATTTCTGACGACGATCGCCGTCGCCGAAATGCGCTATGGTCTTGAACTCCTCGACGACGGCAGGCGAAAGACAGCGTTGGTATCCGACTTCAATCGGATCGAATCGGAATTTGCCGGCCGTATCCTCGGGTTTTCCCTCAGTGCGGCGAACCGGTACGGGCTATTGGCAGCGGAGCGCAGAAAGGCCGGGCGGCCGATCGAAACGAAGGATGCGATGATTGCCGCCATCTGCCTTGCCAACGGCGCGACGCTTGCCACCCGCAACACCACAGATTTCGAGGGGCTTGATCTCAAGCTCGTAAACCCGTTTGAAGACGGTTGATCCTCAATTGGCGAGATAGAATGTCTCTTCGCATCATCTTCATGGGAACCCCGGAATTCTCGGTCCCGACCCTGCGCCTACTCGTCGATGCCGGCCACAGGATTGTCGCCGTTTATACGCAGCCGCCGCGGCCAGGCGGGCGGCGCGGGCTCGATCTGCAGAAATCGCCGGTGCATCAGGCGGCCGAACTGCTAGGTCTCCCGGTCTTCACGCCGGTCAATTTTAAAGATCCTGAGGAGCGCGAGAGATTTGCCGCTCTCAAGGCCGATGCCGGCGTCGTTGTTGCCTACGGATTGCTGCTGCCGGAGGCGGTTTTGAACGGCACCCGCGATGGCTGCTATAACGGCCATGCCTCGCTGCTGCCGCGCTGGCGGGGTGCGGCTCCGATCCAGCGGGCGATCATGGCGGGTGACGCAAAGACCGGCATGATGGTGATGAAGATGGACAAGGGTCTCGATACCGGCGCCGTGGCGCTGACCCGAGAAGTCGAGATCGGCCCCAACATGACGGCAGGCGAGTTGCATGACCGGCTGATGCAGGTCGGCGCCAAGGCGATGACCGAGGCCATGGTCAAGCTGGAGATGAACGACCTGCCATTGACCCCGCAGCCGGAAGAAGGCGTGCTCTATGCCGCCAAGATCGACAAGGCCGAGACGCGGATCGATTTCGCCAGGTATGCCAGGGATGTGCACAATCATATCCGCGGCCTGGTGCCATTTCCGGGGGCCTGGTTCGAACTTGAGATCGGCGGCAAGCCCGAGCGGGTGAAGGTGCTGGGCTCCGAGCTGGCCGAAGGCCAGGGGATAGCCGGGCAATTGCTGACCGACGATCTTCTGGTCGCCTGCGCGTCGGGCGCGGTGCGGCTGACGCGGCTCCAGAAGGCAGGCGGCAAGCCGCTGGCGGCAGCCGATTTCCTCAGGGGCACGCCGCTTGGCGCAGGCACGAGGCTTTCCTGATGCCACGTTTCCGCATGACCGTCGAATATGACGGCGGCCCCTATGTGGGTTGGCAGCGACAGGAGAACGGCCCCTCGGTGCAGGGCGCGATCGAAGCGGCGGTGCTGTCGCTGACCGGCGAGGCGGTCTTGGTCCGCGGCGCCGGCCGCACCGATTCTGGCGTCCACGCGATGGGGCAGGTGGTTCATACCGATCTTTCCAAGGACTGGTCGCCCTACAAGCTGCAGAATGCCTTGAACGCCCATCTGAGGCTCGCCGGCGAGCGTGTCTCGATTCTCGATGTCGAGGTGGCTCCCGAATTCTTCGATGCTCGCTTCTCGGCGTTGCGCCGGCATTACCTCTACCGTATCCTCAGCCGCCGGGCGCCGCTGGCGCTTGAAGCCGGCAAGGCCTGGTGGGTACCAAAGGTGCTCGATCACGAGGTCATGCACGCCGCCGCCCAGAAGCTGGTCGGCCGGCACGATTTCTCCACCTTCCGCGCCGCCCATTGCCAGGCAAACAGCCCGGTGCGTACGCTCGACCGGCTGGATGTGACCCGCAACGGCGAGCTCATCGAGATCCGCGCCACGGCGCAGAGCTTCCTCCACAACCAGATTCGCTCCTTCGCCGGCACGCTGAAGCTCGCCGGTGAAGGCAAATGGACGCCTGAAGATGTCGAGGCAGCCCTCGAAGCGCGCGACCGCAAGGCCTGCGGCCCGGTGGCGCCGCCGGATGGGCTCTATTTCATGCGGGTGGATTATCCCGACGTGATCCCGGATCGCCGCAGGCCGGTCACCGATGACGGTGACGGCGAAGATCTGTCGTAAGCCCGCTCAGGGGGGATAGATGCCGAGGAAGTGCTGCAGATATTCCGAAAGGATCATCGACGGCACGAGCAGCACCAGCGTCAGCGCCCCGACCATCAAGGCGTGACCATGGCAGATCATCCGGACAATGCGCGCCAGCGCGAAGACCTGCGCCAGCATGAAGGCAAGCAGCAGCAGCGAGACGAGGCCGACGGAGCCGGGCAGAAAGACCACCATCGCCAGCAGCAGCCCGTTGATATAGGAGAGCGGCACGCCGAGCCAGTTGACGCTGACGACGACCGGGGCGAAACGCTCACCCATGCGGAAGGCCAGCAGCAGCAGCCCGGCAAAGACCAGCGGCACAAACCAGTTGGCGACCTCGACAAGGCCGAGCCTGACATAGAAGGCAAAGCCGACATCGGCTTCCGGCGGCATCGACCGCAGGAAGGCCTGTCGCCACCAGAGCCAGGAAATGCCCATCGGCGGCAGGCACCAGGCCATCGCCCAGAACGAGCGGTTGACGCCGCGCTCGGACATGTCGAGGTAGCGGAAGCCGCGCGGATCCAGCCGGATCAGCAGCCAGAGGCCGGCCAGATAGTACTGGACTTCCCTAAGCCCCGGCATTGGTGAACCAGCGGGCGATGAAGGTCTCGTAGATCGCCGTCAGCGTCTCCAGATCGGCGACTGCGACGCGCTCGTCGACCATGTGCATCGTCTGGCCGACGAGGCCGAACTCGACGACCGGGCAATAATCCTTGATGAAGCGCGCATCCGACGTGCCGCCGGTGGTCGAAAGCGCCGGCGAGCGGCCGGCAACGCTTTCGACGGCCGATGACAGCGAGGCAATCAAGCCATTGTTGCGCGTCAGGAACATGTGGCTTGGCCGGTCGGCCCAGACGATATCGTATTTCACCGGCTCGCGGCCCGGCCGCAGCTGGCCGTTGCCGGCGGCGGCATCGAGGCGGCGCAGGATTTCGGCGCGCAGCGTTTCGGCCGTCCAGCTGTCGTTGAAGCGAATGTTGAAGCTGGCCGATGCCTTCGCCGGAATGACATTGGTCGCCGGATTGCCGACATCGACCGTGGTCACTTCGAGGTTCGAGGGCTGGAAGTCGTCGGTGCCACCGTCGAAGGGCGAGTCCATCAGCGCCTGGGTCAGCTGCAGCATGCCGCGCACCGGATTGTCGGCAAGGTGCGGATAGGCGGCATGGCCCTGGACGCCGTGCACGGTGATTCGGCCCGACAGCGAGCCGCGCCGGCCGATCTTGATCATGTCGCCCAGCCTGTCCGGATTTGTGGGCTCGCCGACCAGGCAGGCATCCCAGCGCTCGCCGCGCTCAGTGGCCCATTGCAGGAGCTTGACCGTGCCGTTGATCGCCGGGCCTTCTTCATCGCCGGTGATCAAGAAGGAGATCGAGCCGGAGGGCGGCCCGTTTTTCTCGATATGGCGGGCGACGGCGGCGACGAAACAGGCGATGCCGCCCTTCATGTCGACGGCGCCGCGGCCGAAAAGCTCACCCTTTGCAATCTCGGCGGCAAAGGGCGGATGCGTCCAGGCGGCCTCGTCGCCGACCGGCACGACATCGGTATGCCCGGCAAACATCAGATGCGGGCCATCCTTGCCGAGGCGGGCATAGAGGTTTTCGATATCGGCTGTGCCCTCTTCGCTGGCTTTCACCTTGTCGACGGTGAAGCCGAGCGGCGCAAGCATGGCGTCGAGCGCCGACAGCGCGCCGCCTTCGGCGGGTGTCACGGAGGGGCAGCGAATCAGCGTCTGGAGATTGGCGACGGGATCGGTAGCGGTCATGGCGGTCGAACTATCCGGCGGGAATGGCAAAGACATGGCAAGGCGGCGGCGCCTCGCGTAAAAGACGCCGTCTGTTTACCGGATCAATGTCCTGGTGTCATCAATCTCTGAGCAGCTCGTTGATGCCGGTCTTGGAGCGGGTCTGTTCATCGACGCGCTTGACGATGACGGCGCAGTAGAGATGCGGCGCCGGCTTGCCGTTGCCCATGGTCGCATTGGCCGACGGCATCGAGCCGGCGACGACGACGGAATAAGGCGGCACTTCGCCGTAGGTCACCTCACCGGTGGCGCGGTCGACGATCTTGGTCGACTTGCCGATAAAGACGCCCATGCCGAGCACCGAGCCCTCGCGGACGATGCAGCCCTCGACCACTTCCGAACGAGCGCCGATGAAGCAATTGTCCTCGATGATCGTCGGGCCGGCCTGCATCGGCTCCAGCACGCCGCCGATGCCGACGCCGCCGGACAGATGCACATGCTTGCCGATCTGGGCGCAGGAGCCGACCGTTGCCCAGGTGTCGACCATCGTGCCTTCGCCGACATAGGCGCCGAGATTGACGAAGGAGGGCATCAGGATGGCGTTCGGGGCAATATAGGCCGAGCGGCGCACGACGCAGTTCGGCACGGCGCGGAAGCCGGCGGCGCGGAATTGGTTTTCGCCCCAGTTTTCGAACTTCGACGGCACCTTGTCCCACCATGTGGAATTGCCCGAACCGCCCTTGACCACGTCCATATCGTTGAGACGGAAGGACAAGAGCACGGCCTTCTTCAGCCACTGATTGACCGTCCAGGCGCCGTCGGCGCCGCGCGTCGCGACGCGGACCGTGCCGGCATCGAGCAGATCGAGTGCGGCTTCGACCGCATCGCGAACCTCGCCCTTCGTCGACGTGTTCACATTGTCGCGATTGTCGAAGGCGGCTTCGATGGTCTTTTCGAGGGATGCGAGGTCGGTGGCGCTCATGAGAATTCCTTAAACTTCGATCTTTATCGTGGAGACGGCGAAATCTCCGGAACGCGGTTGGCGGGGGTTTATCCTGCTCTACAGCATGCAGCCGTAGAACGGAATGATTTTTCCGACAAGATCGCACCTGGATTCAAGGCGTTATAGCGACATATCCGGCTTCGTAGCCGGCAATACTGAAAGGCATTTCGAGATGGCGAAGGGACGGAACGGCGGTTCGCGGCGCAAGGATGGCGTATGGGACCCGCTGAAGAGCAGTTCGACCGACAGGCAGCGCGCCGAGGCCGTGCCGAAGACGCCGCAGACGATGTCGCCTGCCTACCGCCTTGCCTATGTCGACGAGGATTTCCTCTGCCGCGAGGAGCTGCGGCCGATCCGCCTGCAGCTGGAACTGATGAAGCCGGAAATGATGCTGACCGAACGCGGCATCAAGTCGACCGTCGTCATGTTCGGCGGCGCCCGCATTCCCGCCCCTGGGCAGAGCGCCTGGGCCGCCCGCAACGATGTCCAGCGCGTCAACCTGGAGGCGGCCTCGGTCTATTATGACGAGGCGCGCAAATTTGCCGGGCTTTGCTCGAAATATTCGGCGAGCTTCGATTTCCACGAATATGTCATCGTGACCGGCGGCGGCCCCGGCGTGATGGAAGCGGGCAATCGCGGCGCGGCCGACGAGGGCGCACCGTCGATTGGCCTCAATATCGTGCTGCCGCACGAGCAGGCGCCGAACGCCTATGTGACGCCGGAACTCAGCTTCAACTTCCACTATTTTGCCATCCGCAAGATGCATTTCATGGTGCGCGCCAAGGCGATCGCAGTGTTTCCCGGCGGCTTTGGAACACTCGACGAATTCTTCGAATGCCTGACACTGATCCAGACCGGCCGCATGGAGCGTCTGCCGCTGATCCTCTTCGGCGAGACGTTCTGGAGGCGCATCATTAATTTCGACGCATTGGCCGAATTCGGCACGATCGCGCCCGACGACGTCAAGCTGATCAGCTTCGTCGACACGGCTGAAGCCGCGTGGAAGATTGTCCAGGATTTCTACGAACACCGAGAATAACGCAATTCCGAGGCAAAGTGCAAAGCGGTTTTCCGTCCGGAATGCGTAGAACAAACAGTTAGATCTCCGCTCTTTCCTCGCCGAACCAGGGGAAAGAGCGGAGCAATGGTGCGACAGGCCTTACAGAAGCGGCCGGTCCGGCATGTCGTCGATCGAGATGACGCCGTCCTTGTTGCGGTCCATCCGCGCAAACAGCTTGTCGAAGGCGGCGACGGCTTCCTGTTTGGAAATCTGGCCGTTCTGGTCGGTGTCGACCCGGTGCATCATCATCGAGGCGCGCATGAAGTTGCCGCCATGGCGCATCCAGTGATGTCCGTCACGGCCATCGTGCCCGCCGTGCCCGTCGCGGGGCGGCCGTGCCTGATCGTTATCCTCCGGTGTCGCGGCTGCGGTATCCGCATCCTTGGTTTCGCCGGCATCCTGCTTGCGCTGATCCTTCATCGCCTGCATCTGCGTCTTCTGGTATTCGCGGATTTCGCCCGGGGTCAGCGATCCGTCCTTGTTGGTGTCGATCGCAGCGAAAACCTTGTCGAGTCCGGTGGTGGCCTCCTCCTTGGTAACCTGCCCGTCCTTGTTTGCGTCGAATTGCTTGAGCATGCGGACATAGGTGATTTCGCGGAAGGCGGCAGGCCCTGGACCGTGCATGCCTGCCTGCTGACGCGGCCCGTCACCGGGTGCGGCATAGCCTGCCCCGGCGGCTGCGCCGAAGATGAGGGTGGAGGAAAGCGCTGCCAGTATCAGCTTGTTGCGGTACATCGTATTTGCCTTTCGTGAGGTGTCCCCTCACGAAGAAAGCTATGGCAACAGGGCGGAAAGACCCAGTTAAACATCGGTAAGCTGAATGAAACTTTGGTAATGCCGTCGGTCGCCGTCAGCCCGGGCGAAATCAGCCCGGACCGGTAATCCTGCCGAGAAACGCGGCGAGGTCGTCGGTGACGAAGTCGATATGATCCTCTTCGCCGCTGGTCTTTTCCCACCATTCGACGACCGTTTCTTCGAGATTGCGCGGCACCAGCAGCACGGTCTGCATGCCGAGCGCCTTCGGCACGGTCAGATTGCGCGGCAGATCCTCGAACATCGCTGCCTTGCTCGTTTCGACGCGCTTCAACGCCATGAATTTGTCGTAGGTCGCCTGCGCCGGCTTCGGCACGTAGTCGGCGGCGACGATATCGAAGATGTCGTCGAAATGCTCGAGAATGCCGAGCGCTTCGGCCGTCATTTCCGCATGCTTGACGCTGCCATTGGTGAAGATGAACTTGCGCCCCGGCAGCGCCTTGATCGCCGCGCCGAGTTCAGGCTGCGGCGTCAGCGCCGTGTAGTCGATCGCATGCGCCTTTTCGAGGAAGTCGTTCGGGTCGATGCCGTGATGGATCATCAATCCCTGCAGCGTCGTGCCATGCTCGAGGTAATATTGCTTCTGCAGCTTGCGCGCCTCTTCCCGCTCCATCTGTAAGAGCGCCGCGACATAAGCGGTCATGTTCTTGTCGATCTGCGCGAAGAGATTGACATGATGCGGATAGAGCGTGTTGTCGAGGTCGAAGACCCAGTCTGTGACGTGCGCGAAGTCGGCTTTATCAGGCGTGCGGTCGATCTTTGTCATGGCGGACTTATGGCACGGGTACGGCCGCAAGGAAATCGACAAGAATAAAATAGACGCCCGATTTTCGGCGGACGTCGCAGGCTCGGGATGCTAGAAAACGGACATGTTTTTCGAACGGCCCGACGATGATACGCTCTATGATGACCTGATCGCGCGCTGCGCCGATTATGAGGGCCAGGCCTATGTCTGCGTCAAGACGACGGGCATCTTCTGTCGTCTGACCTGTCCGGCGCGTAAGCCGAAGCGGGAAAATACCCTGTTCTTCGAGACGATCGCCGCCTGCATGCATTCCGGCTTTCGCCCCTGCCGGCGCTGCCGGCCGCTGGAGCAGCCGGGCAGGGAGCCGATCGTCGACGTGTTGCTTGCCGCGCTCGACAGCGAGCCGCAGGTTCGCTGGACCGAAGACGAGCTTGTGCGCCGCGGACATGATCCCTCGACGGTGCGGCGCGCCTTCAAGCGGGCGTTCGGCATGACCTTTCATGACATCGTCCGCTACCGCCGTCTCAGGCAAGCGGCCCGGCAACTGGCCGATGGCGCACGCGTCATCGATGCGCAGATCGACGCCGGATACGAGTCTCCGAGCGGCTTCCGCACGGCATTCCAGCGGCTCGTCGGCAAGGCGCCGGCGCTCTCGCAGAACCGCGAACTGCTTTTTGCCGACTGGTTCGACACGCCGCTCGGGCCGATGATCGCGGTTGCCGACCAGACACATCTGCATCTGCTCGAATTTCACGACCGCAAGGCGCTACTGAGCGAGCTCGAGGCACTGCAGAAGCGCGTCCGCTCCTCGGTCGCGATCGGCCGCACGCCGGCAATCGACCGGATCGAGACGGAGATCCGGGACTATTTCGAAGGGCGGCGCACGGTCTTCACGACGCCATTGGCGCTCGGCGGCACGCCCTTCGAAAAACATGTCTGGGCAAAGCTCATGGATATCCCTGTCGGTCAGACCCGCGCCTATGGCGATCTTGCAAGGCAGATGGAAAGGCCGGAAGTCGTGCGTGCCGTCGGCCGCGCCAACGGCGCCAACCAGCTAGCCATCATCGTGCCCTGTCATCGCGTGCTCGGCGCGGATGGATCGTTGACCGGCTATGGCGGCGGGCTCTGGCGCAAGCAATGGCTGCTGCGGCATGAAGAGAAGATCAGCACACAATCAAAGATGGAGGAGACAACATGAACCAGACTGAAAAGGCCAAGGCATTCGGCGCGCTGCACCGCAAGGGCAACCCGGTCATTCTTTACAACATCTGGGATGCCGGAACGGCCAAGGCGGTGACGGAAGCCGGCGCCAAGGCGCTGGCGACCGGAAGCTGGTCGGTCGCCGCCGCTCAAGGCTATGGCGACGGCCAGAAGCTGCCGATGGAAGTGCTGCTTGAGACGGCACGCTCGATCGCCGCCGTCAACGAACTGCCGCTCTCGGTCGATTTCGAAGGCGCCTATTCGACGGACCCTTCAGGTGCCGCGGCCAATGTGGCGAAAGTGATCGAGGCCGGCGCCGTCGGCATCAATTTCGAGGATCAAAAGATCGGCGCGAGCGGCCTTCATCCGGTGGAGGCGCAGGCGGCCCGCATCCGCGCCATCCGGGAAATGGCCGAGGCGAGGGATATCGATTTCTTCATCAACGCCCGCACCGACCTGTTCCTTCAGGAAGGCGACGGCTCCAGGCATGCCGGTCTGGTCGACGAGGCAGTCGAGCGTGGCAAGGCCTATGCAGCGGCAGGCGCCAGCGGCTTCTTCGTGCCCGGCCTCATCGAACCAGCGCTGATCGAGAAGATCTGCGCCGCCTCCAGCATGCCGGTCAATATCATGATGAAGCCGGGCGCGCCCGAACCGGCAGCGCTCGGAAAGCTCGGCGTCTCGCGCATCAGCTACGGCCCGGGGCCATACCGGGCCATGATGGAGAAGCTGAAGGAAGCCGCGGCGGCGATCTATAGCCCGCTCTGATTTCGGCTCCAGTCTTGGAAGATGCGTCCCTTCGCCGGTGAAGGGCGCAACCTCGATCAGGGGACGATCAGCGTTCCGACGCCGTGCTCGGTGAAGATCTCGAGCAGGACGGAATGGGCTGTCTTGCCGTTCAGGATGACGACGCCCTGGACGCCGGCCTTGATCGCATCGATGCAGGTCTCGACCTTCGGGATCATGCCGCCCGAGATCGTGCCGTCGGCGATCAGCGCATGCGCTTCGGCGACGGAAAGCTCCTTGATCAGCTGGCCGTTCTTGTCGAGCACGCCGGGCACATCGGTCAGGAAGAGCAGGCGGGTGGCGTTCAGCGCGCCGGCAATGGCGCCGGCGAAAGTATCGGCATTGATGTTGTAGGTGGCGCCGTCGCGGCCGGGTGCGACCGGGGCGATCACCGGGATCATCTCGGAGCGGGCGAGCAGATCGAGCAGCGTGCGGTCGACCTCGACCACCTCGCCGACGAAGCCGAGATCGAGCACGCGCTCGATGTTGGAATCCGGATCCTTCACGGTCTTGCGCGCCTTTTCGGCGAAGACCATGTTGCCGTCCTTGCCGCAAAGGCCGATCGCCCATTCGCCGGTCTGGTTGATGAGCGCGACAATTTCCTTGTTGATCGAGCCGGCGAGCACCATCTCGACGATCTCGACCGTCTTCTGGTCGGTGACGCGAAGCCCGCCCTCGAATTTCGATTCGATGCCCATCTTGCTCAGCATGGCGCCGATCTGCGGGCCGCCGCCGTGAACGACGATCGGGTTGACGCCCGATTGCTTCAACAGCGCGATGTCGCTGGCAAAGGCCTTGCCGAGCTCGGGATTGCCCATGGCGTGGCCGCCATATTTGACGACAATCGTCTTGTTCTCGTAACGCTGCATGAAGGGCAGCGCCTTGGCCAGAAGCCGTGCCTGCAGTTCGCTTTCGGACTCGTTCATGGGGACCCCGCAGAATTGTTCGCGGCCTTTTATCGCAAGTTTCTGACAGAGGGAATAATCCAGAGGGCAATAGTTTTTCGTATCTGGCGCGGAGCCGGTGGTCTTTACCGTCCGGCGCACGCAAGTATGATATGAGGAACGGCATGCAAGGCGATGAGATTGCAGACCTGATCGGCCGCGTCGCGCTCAGCGACCGCAGGGCTTTTATTGCCCTTTACAATCAGACCGGGCCGAAACTTTTTGCCATCTGCCTGCGTATCTTGAAGGATCGCACGGAAGCCGAAGAAGCCCTGCAGGAAGTCTATATCAGCATCTGGCAAAGGGCCGGAAGTTTCCAGGCAGCCACAGGTTCGTCCTCGGCGTGGCTTTCGGCGATTGCCCGCAATCGGTCGATCGATACGTTGCGGTCGCGCAAGCCTATCGCCGACGAAATCGACAGTGCCTACGATCTTGCCGATGCCGCACCCGACCCGGAAATGCAGACGGTGACGAAGGATGAAGGAAGGCGGATTGACACCTGCATGGAAGAGTTGGAAGCTGATCGTGCGGTCGCGGTGAAACGGGCTTATGTCGAAGGGCTGAGCTATCAGGAACTGGCTGATCAGTTTGGTGTCCCGCTGAACACGATGCGGACCTGGCTCAGGCGCAGCCTGTTGAAACTGAGAGAGTGCATGGAACGATGACATCCCCCGACAAAAGCAAGGGAGACCGCTCCCGCGACGAGGTTCTCGCCGGCGAATATGTGCTTGGCGTCCTCTCGCTGCAGGACCGACGGGTGGTGGAAGAGCGCATTCGCCACGATCGGCCCTTTGCCGCGATCGTCAGCCGCTGGGAAACCAACCTTTCCGCCTTCAATGACGAGTATGAAACCGCCTCGCCAAACCGGGAAACCTTCAAGCAGATCGAGGCGCGGCTTTTCGGCGATGCTGCAAAACCCGCATCCTTTTCGCAAGGAATCTGGAATTCGGCGGTTTTCTGGCGCTCGCTGAGCTTTGCCTGTGTCGTCGTCGCCGTCAGCGCCGTTATCTTCGCCTCCGGCGTGGTGCCGCAGCCGCAGGGGCCGACACCGCTGGTGGCCTCGCTTTCCGGCCAGAACAGCGCCATCAATCTTCTCGCCTCCTACGAGCTGCAGAGCGGCCGGCTGAAGATCGTGCCGGTGGCCGCCGGCAAGCCGGAGGAGAAGTCACTGGAACTCTGGCTGGTGCTGGGCAGCGGCCTGCCGAAATCGCTCGGCGTCTTCCAGCCGGGCGAGAGCGGCGAACTCGTCATTCCCGCCGATCTGCGCAGCCATCTCGCCGATGGTGCAACGCTTGCCGTCAGCCTCGAACCCTTCGGCGGCTCGCCGACCGGCCAGGCGACCGGTCCGGTGATCGCAAGCGGCGCCTTGCGCCGGCCATGATTGGGCGCCGGTCGTAAATCGCGCGCCCATAAAATCATTTTCTCCCAACTGAAACTCTTTGGCGCAAGCCTCCGTAGTTCGAAATGTCCGGACGACGCTCAGGCATAAAGCCCGCGGATGGTGTCCGGTGAGGAGAAAATCATGATCAAGTCCGTATTGCGCGGTTTTGCACTCGCGACCGCCCTATCCGCTGTCGCCTTTGCCGCCGCCAAGAACCCGGAAGTCGGCGGTGCGGCGATGTTCGCCACCAAGAACATCATCGAAAACGCTGTCAATTCGAAGGATCACACGACGCTGGTCGCAGCCGTCAAGGCGGCGGGCCTGGTCAGCACCCTCGAGGGCAAAGGCCCCTTCACCGTCTTTGCGCCGACCAACGAAGCTTTCGCCGCCCTGCCGAAAGGCACGGTCGAGACGCTGCTGAAGCCGGAAAACAAGGCGACGCTCACCAAGGTTCTGACCTGCCATGTCGTTGCCGCCGATGCGATGGCCAAGACCGTTGCCAAGATGATCAAGGATGACGGCGGCGAGCACGACATCAAGACCGTCGGCGGCTGCGTGCTGAAAGCCAAGGAAAGCATGGGCAAGATCACGCTGACCGACGAAAACGGCGGCGTCTCGCATGTGACGATCGCCGATGTCAAACAGTCGAACGGCGTCATCCACGTCGTCGACAAGGTGCTGCTGCCGAAGATGTAAGTCTGCGTATGTCGGCAGAGGCGTGGGGCGCTCTCCGGGGCGCCCCAAACACAATGAGAGAGGCGCCAGCGTCACTGATGAGGTGGCTATCGGGCCGCTTCGGCTCTCCGGAAAACGAGTGTGACACTCATGCCGGTGCCGGGGGACGAGGTTACTTCGACGTTAGCGCGGGCGTTCTGTTTCAGGGACTGCACGATCATCGCGCTCAGCTTTCCCGGGTGCGGCCAATTCACATCTTGAGGAAGACCGACCCCATTATCGGCAACGGTGATCCTGCAGCCGGTATCGCTGACGACACAGCGGAGCGTGATCTCTCCGCCGTCACGCCCCACAAAGGCATGTTTCAGCGCATTGGTGAGGAGTTCGTTGATCACCAGCCCGGCGGGCATGGCCACATCGACCGAAACCGGCCAGGTATCGACCTTCATGTCCAGCCGTATGCCTTCCACGGCGTGGGCAGCCATCACCGAGGCGGCAATCTGGCTCACATAGGTGCCAAGATCGACTGTGGCGCCTTTCTCTTCGTCCGACAGCGAGCGGTACAACAGCGCCAAGGCTTCGATCCGCCCGGCAAGCCGTGCAAATCTCTCGCTTTCCTCGCTCTGTTGTGCATTGCGCGCCTCCATCCGGATCAGCGCCGTGATCATCTGAAGATTGTTCTTCACGCGATGCTGAAGTTCGCGCAGAAGCACATCCTTCTCGGTCAGCAGCTCGCCGAAGCTCTGATCCGCCGCCGCCTCATTGCGCGCCGCAAAGGCTACCAATCGGAACAGCGGGGTGTCGTCATCGTCGACGATGGTATTCGACCAGACATCGATAATGGTCGTGCTGTCAGGTTCGGCCACCAGGGAGAACGCGCCAATATACTCTTCCGCAGAAGTCACGGCGGCTGTCAGCGTCGCTCCTCCCGATATGGCGGTGGAATCCAATTCGATCTCGGTCCAGGCTTTTCCCTGGACCTGCGTTGCGCTGAGCGCCGTCAGCCGTTCGAACTCGAGATTGACGTAAATCAGCGCCTCACAGTTATCGAGTTCGGAGACGGCCACAGCAAAGGGGACGTGATCGAGAAAGTGTCGAAACCGATCGTCATCAAGGGCTTCGGCCAGATGGGGCAGGTTGCCGACGCCTTCCGGCGAAAGCGGCTGGTCTTTGCTATCAGTCATCTAACTACTCGCGCACGCGGCTGCTCTTGCACAGCATGGGATGGAGGGTTGCTTTAAAAACTTCGCGGACGCAAGTGCAAACACTGCCGGTCAGCCTATGCAAGCAGTTTCATACTGCGAGGATGATTGACGTGATCCGACCCTTGATTCAGGCCAAACCCGGAAATTGCGCCAGCAGCCACCAAGCATAATTTACGCTCGGTCATTTCAGGGGCTCGATGCACGAGCGAAAACAAAAAGGCCAGGCAAATCGCCTGGCCTTGAATGGATAACGTGCTTCCGGCAGTGCCAGTACATCCGTGGTCAAAGGAAAGCAGATATCGATTTAAGCGTTCTGGAGATTGCAAGCGGACATCTTGCCCGACTTGTTGTCACGCTCGAGATCGAAGCCGATCTTCTGGCCTTCGACGAGTTCGCGCATTCCGGCACGTTCGACGGCGGAGATGTGAACGAAGGCGTCAGCGCCGCCATTGTCAGGCTGAATGAAGCCGAAGCCCTTGGTGGAGTTGAACCATTTAACGGTGCCAGTGGTCATGATGAACCCTTTCATAGCAATATTGAAGAACCGCAGCGCCAGGGCGATGCGGATGATGATAGCGATTTTTGAAAGGAAGTTCGTTCAGGCCGCGGTGCTAATCGCGCGATAACCAAGCCAGCAAGCAAAATTCGATAGCCGCCATCTACCGCAACCAACCCGTATCGTCAACCGTTAGTTTTTCATCGATGAACAAGTCAACCTGTAGATGCTCCTTCGGCCTTTGCACCAAATAGGACTCGGCCGCGTGAAAAGCCGAGAATCCGGATATGCCGGAAGCGAGCTTTGGAACGAGCCAGACTCACGCGTCGCCCCAAATACCGCAGCCGGGCGCCGTTCTATTTCCAGCGGGCGATGCCGACGGTATCGCCGATCGCCTGGCGCAGATCGTCCAGGCCGTCGCCCTTTTCCGATGAGGTGGACAGCACGCCGGGATAGGCGGCCGGGCGCTTGCGGATCTTTTCCGCGGTCTCGGCAAGCAGCTTCGGCACAGCGGGCGCCTTGATCTTGTCGGTCTTGGTCAGCACGATCTGATAGGAGACGGCCGCCTTGTCGAGCAGATCAAGCACGTCATCGTCGTTCTTCTTGATGCCGTGGCGGCTGTCGATCAGCACATAGACGCGCTTCAGCGTCGCGCGGCCGCGCAGATAGTCGAAAACCAGCTTGGTCCACTTGTCGACCATCTCCTTCGGTGCCTGCGCATACCCATAGCCCGGCATATCGACGATCGCCATTGGCGGCAGGTCGCCACCTTCGCCGGAAAAGCCGTCCGGAACGAAATAATTGAGCTCCTGCGTGCGCCCCGGCGTGTTCGACGTGCGCGCCAGACCTTTCTGGCCGACCAGCGCATTGATCAGCGACGACTTGCCGACATTGGAACGGCCGGCAAAGGCCACTTCCAGCGGCCCTTCCGGCGGCAGGAAGTTGAGCGACGGCACGCCGCGGATGAAGATCCATGGGTGGCCGAAGAGCGGCTTTTCGTTTTCGGGCATGCGGGCTCTGCAATCTCCGGCTTCTGTCTCTTACCGGGCTTCGTGGTTTTGAAGGAAGATGTCAAGCTTCGAGGCGGTTTGCAGACCATTGCTTCCTTCCCACGCACGGCCTTGCGGGTCACCGCGTACTCAGGCTCAGAAGATAGGCGCAAAGCATATCGGCCATCGCATCCGAATAGGCGTCGACCTCTTCGGTCTTCCGCGGTCTTTCAGAAAATTCCTTTCCGACGGTCGTCAGGGTCGTCATGATCAAGTCGCCGGCCAGCACGCGGGCAGCCTCGGGGAGGGCGGGAAGCATCTCCTTCAGGAAGTCCTCGATCACCGGGTCGCCCGCCTGTCGTGCCTCCTGGGCCTCCGGCGCATCCCTGTAAAGCGGGGCAGCGTCGCCGAGCGCCACCCGCACCGCGGCTTCTTCGCACTCCGACCGAATGAAGGCCCGAACCAATCTACGCACCCGCCGAAGCGGCGGCTCCGATCGGTCCTTCAGGATCTCATTCAGCAGATCGGTGGTTTCTCGCCACTCGTCGCTCTGCAGCCGGAACAGGATCGCGGCCTTGTTCGGAAAATATTGGTAAAGCGATCCAACGCTGACGCCGGCTTTTTGCGCCACGCGTGCAGTGGTGAAGCGGTGCGCGCCTTGCCGCGCCAAAACCTGAACAGCGGCCTGCAGAATTGCCGAAACGAGCTCGTTCGAGCGCGTCTGTTTAGGCTGTTTTCGTGAGGAAAGTCTGGAGCTTGGGCGGTCGGTCATCTCTAGGCTTCCGGATGCGATTAGCGAATGTGACGAATTAATCGTATTTTCCCGATCGGCACAACAACGCTCTCGATGAAGGATTTGATATGACCACTTTAACGACCGCTCCGCTTGCACCGCTGCTCGACCAGCTTTTCGATGAAGCCGACAAGGCGACCAGCCCCGGCCTGGCGGCACTGTCAGAGGCGGAGCGAGATCGCCTCTTCCACAGCAAGGCGGAATACCGCAATTTCTATGGCCTGGTAAAGGATCTCTGGCTTCCGGTGTCACGCCAGACCGGAGAGTTGCTCTACATGCTGACACGCAGCAGTGGAGCACGCGTGATCGTGGAGTTCGGCACGTCGTTCGGCATTTCGACGCTCTATCTCGCCGCCGCACTGCGCGATAACGGTGGCGGCCGGCTGATTACCACCGAGTTCGAACCTGAAAAGGTCGCCAAAGCACGGCAGCACCTCCAAGCCGCAGGGCTCGCCGATCTTGTCGAGTTTCGCCAAGGCGATGCGCTTGAAACCCTCGGCGACGATCTTCCGGGCAGCATCGATCTGGTCCTGATGGACGGCGCAAAGTCGCTGTATCTGGAGATTTTGCAGATCCTGGAAGGCCGCCTTCGCCAGGGCGCAATCATTATCGCCGACGATGCGGACGCCTGCCCGGAATACCTCGGTCACGTGCGCGCACTTGGCAGCGGTTACATGTCCACACCGTTTTCCGAAGACGTCGAACTTTCCCTGCGTGCCGCCTAGAACAGGATGATTTTAGGCCGGCTCAGCCTAAAATCTGAATCCTGTTCTAAATTAAATAGTAGAGCATGATGCCGTCCGAAAACCGCACACACTTTTCGGCATCATGCTCTGAAGCCAATGTCGGCATAGGATCATTTTTACAGATCCGAAAAGAAAAGCCCCGCCGAAGCGGGGCTTGTCTATCGCACTTTGAGCTGCTGCGATCTGCAGCGGCGTCATTTCGATGGCGCCGGTTTTCGTCGGAACAGACCCTTCAGATTGTCGAAGAGTTCGACCTTGACGCCGTGGCGCTTCATGATCACCGACTGCTGGGCGACCGAGAGCGTGTTGTTCCAGGCCCAGTAGATGACCAGGCCGGCCGGGAAGCTTGCTAGCATGAACATGAACACCAGCGGCATCCAGGTGAAGATCATCGCCTGCGTCGGATCGGGCGGTGTCGGGTTCATGCGCATCTGCAGGAACATGGTGACGCCCATGATCAGCGGCCAGACGCCGAGATGCAGAATGGTCGGCGCCTGGAAGGGCAGCAGGCCGAACAGATTGACGATCGTCGTGGGATCGGGGGCCGAAAGGTCCTTGATCCAGCCGAAGAACGGCGCGTGCCGCATCTCGATGGTGATGTAGATCACCTTGTAGAGCGAGAAGAAGATCGGGATCTGCAGCGCCACCGGCCAGCAGCCGGCGATCGGGTTGATCTTCTCTTCCTTGTAGAGCTGCATGGTCGCCTGCTGCAGCCCCATGCGGTCGTCGGCGAATTTCGCCTTCAGCTCCTCCATCTTCGGTTGCATGCGCTTCATGTTCGCCATCGAAGCATATTGCTTGCTGGCGAGCGGGAAGAACAGCGCCTTGACGACGATGGTGGTGCACAGGATCGCCACGCCGAAATTGCCGAAGAAGCGATAGAAGAAGTCCATCAGCTTGAACATCGGCTTGGTGATGAAATAGAACCAGCCCCAGTCGATCAGCCGGTCGAACTTCGGGATCGAATAGCTGGCCTCGTAGCCGTCGATGACAGGGACTTCCTTGGCGCCGGCGAAGACGAGGTTCTTGAGCTCGATCGATTGGCCCGGCGCAACGGTGAAGGCATCGTCCTTGTAGTCGGCCTGATAGCGTGGCTGGCCATCGGTAAAATGCGAGAAGCGCGCTTCATAGGCAGCACTCTGCGGCGGAATGATCGTCGCGGCCCAATATTTGTCGGTAATGCCAAGCCAACCGCCGGTGGATTTCGCCGGCATGACAGCTTCCTTCTCGGCGGCGGCATATTTGGTTTCAACGAGGCCGTCCTCGCCGATGACGCCGATGAAGCCTTCATGCAGGACGTAGACGGAGGGCGTCGTCGGCTTGTTGTAACGTGTGACGCGGCCGTAGGAGGAGAGCGAGGCGGGCGCCTGGCCGGCATTTGCGATCTTGTCGGCGACGGTGAACATATAGCGTTCGTCGACGGAAATCGTCCGCGTAAAGGTCAGGCCCTTGTCATTGGTATAGGAAAGCGTCACCGGCGTCTTCTCGGTGAGCTTGGCGCCCTCGGGCGCCGTCCAGAGCGTCGAGGCACCGGGAACGTCGCCGGTGGCGTCGCTGCCGATATAGCCGAGCTCGGTGAAGTAGCCGTCCTTGGTTTCGGCCGGGCTGAACAGGGTGATGGTCGGGCTCGAGTCGTCGACGGTCTCGTGATAGGCCTTGAGCTTCAGGTCGTCGAGCCGGGCGCCGGCAAGGTTGATCGAGCCGGAAAGCGCAGGAGTATCGATGACAACGCGCGGGGTCTTTGCGAGCGCCTGCTCAAGCGTCGCCGTGGCGACGGCCTGACCGGAAGGCGCTGTACCATTCGTCGGGGCCGGCGTCGCACCGTCGGCTGCAGGCTGCTGCACCTGTTCGGTCTTCTGCTGCGCCTTCTGGGCTTCCTGCGCCTTGCGCTGGGCCTCGATGCGCGGGTTCATATAGAGAAACTGCCAGCCGAGGACGATCAGCACCGAGAGAGCGATCGCAATGAAGTAATTGCGGTTTTTTTCCATCATACGTTCCTGGGGCGTCCGTCTCCGGAGCGCCGGGGTTTCGGCCTGGTTTCCACGCGAAATTTCAGTTCCGCGGCCAATTCTTTGAAGGACGCTTTAAGCACGTCCCTGCGCGCGACAACCACATAGTCGTGTCCGGGCTGCATTGCAAACCCCGCATGAAGCCGCACCGCCTCTTTCAGGCGGCGGCGCATACGGTTCCGTTCGACCGCGTTGCCATGTTTTTTGGTGACTGTGAAACCGACACGGGCTTGGCTATCGGGTTCCTTCCGGTCGAGGACTTCGAGAAGGAAGAAGCCGCCACGGCGTTTCTCGCCCTCGCGCGCGGCAAGAAACTGCGGGCGGCTCTTCAGCCGCCCGACAGCGTGTTTTTCTTCCTTGGTCGTCAATTCGCCCGCCATCTTTTCTCGGGCAATCCGGCCTTAAGCCGAAAGACGCTTGCGGCCCTGCGCGCGGCGGGCAACGATGACCTTGCGGCCACCCTTGGTGGACATGCGCGCACGGAAGCCGTGGCGACGCTTGCGAACAAGCTTGGATGGTTGGTAGGTACGCTTCATTTATTTAAACACCGCGGAGTGCGGCCCTTCTTGAATTTGCATAGTGCAAGGAGCGTTGTTTTTCGAACGGGCGAGCCATGAAAGGCTGAGTGACCGGACGTGCGGCGGCTTATACGGATGAAGCCTATGAAAGTCAATTATACCGGATAATTTCACTTTGAGCCGCCGGCTTGACAAGTATTTTCGCACTCTGGTGTTAAGAAATTCGATCTGCCCCAACTGGTTGTGGTTTTGCCGCAGCCGGATATCATAGCCCCGGCTCTCAGGGGTTTCCGCGTCCCAACCAAGGTCAACATGGATAATTTTCCGTCGCCATAATCGTAAACATTGGAAATCTAACTTTAATAACTTTCGCCGATATTCGGATCATCGGCTGGAATTTGCTTTCCAGGCAGTGGCGTAGCTAGGAGACAGTGCATGAAGATCCGCGGCAAAATTAATCTGCTGGTATGCGTGATGGGCGCGGTGGCGCTTTTGATCGGCGCAACGGCACTGTCGGCCATGCACGAATACAATCGCAACCTGACCGCTTATGAGGAGGCCGCCGCCCGCGCCTATGCCGGCGAACGGCTCAACCGTTTCGTGACCGCCGTGGTCATGGAAGCGCGCGGCATCTATGCAGCCAAGACGATCAAGGACACGCCGAACTTCGCCAAGGGCATTATGGCCGATCTCGAGGAGATCGATAAGGTCATCGCGGGGTGGGCGCCGCTCGTTCCCGTGGCCGAGAAGGATGATTTCGCCAAGCTCGTCGCCCGCGCCGCGGAATTCCGCACCTTCCGCATGGAGACCGCCCGTCTCGGCACCGAAGTCGGCCCCGAGGCGGCCAGCGCCCAGGGCAACAATGATGCCAACCGCGCCAACCGCAAGGCGTTCCAGGCCGAAATCGACGCGGTCGTCGCCACCGACAAGGCAGCGCTCGAAACCGTCAACAGCGAGATCGAAAGCTTCCGCACCTGGGTGCTGATGCTCGTCCTCAGCATCACCGGCATCGGCATCGCCGTCGGCATCGGCATGGGCTTCTATATCGGCACCAGCCATCTGAGCCGCCCGATCAAGCGCGTCACCCGGGCGATCAACGAGGTCGCCAGCGGCAATTTCGAAGCCGAGGTTCCCTTTGCCGGGCGCCAGGACGAAATCGGCGAGATGGCCGCAGCCGTTGCGGTGTTCAAGGCCAACGGCCTTGCCATCAAGCGCCTGAACGCCCAGGAGGCGGCGATGCGCGCCAAGAGCGACGACCTGCAGTCGAGCATGTCCGTCGTCGTGGCTGCGGCTGCGGCCGGCGACTTCGGCCACCGCATCAGCAAGGACTACGAGGACGAGAACCTCAACCGCTTCGCCGGCAATATCAACACGCTGCTGTCGAGCGTCGATGCCGGCATCGGCGAGACCCGCCGCGTCATCGCAAGCCTTGCCGATGGCGACCTCACCCAGACGATGAACGGCAACTTCCAGGGCGCCTTCGCCGAGCTGCAGCAGAACGTCAACAACACCTTCGTCACTCTGCAGGCGACGATGCGCGAAGTGCGCCAGACGACGGAAGCGATGAACGGCAACACCGCCGAGCTGCGCAATGCCAGCGACGACCTGTCGAAGCGCACCGAGCAGCAGGCCGCCGCCCTCGAACAGACCTCGGCGGCACTCGATCAGATCACCGCCGTCGTTCAGAATTCCACCGAGCGGGCGCATGAAGCCACCATCATGGTGTCGGAAGCCAAGGACAAGTCAGGCGCTTCCGGCGTCGTCGTCGGCAATGCCGTCGAGGCCATGGGCCGCATCGAGCAGGCATCGCGCGAAATCAGCCAGATCATCAACGTCATCGATGAGATCGCCTTCCAGACCAACCTGCTGGCGCTGAATGCCGGCGTCGAAGCGGCACGCGCCGGCGAGGCCGGCAAGGGCTTTGCGGTTGTGGCACAGGAAGTGCGCGAGCTCGCCCAGCGTTCGGCAAAGGCTGCCAAGGACATCAAGGCGCTGATCACCAAGTCTGGCAACGAGGTGCAGGTCGGCGTCAAGCTCGTCCAGGCGACCGGCGAGGCGCTGGCCGAAATCGGCACCCGCGTCATCGCCATCAACGATCATATCCATTCGATCGCCACGGCTGCGACCGAACAGTCGACCGGCCTCAAGGAAGTCAATACCGCCGTCAACCAGATGGACCAGGTCACCCAGCAGAATGCTGCGATGGTCGAAGAGACCTCCGCCGCAACCCACAGGCTTTCGGCCGAAGCCGGTGGGCTGGTGCGGCTGATTTCCCGCTTCAAGCTGTCGGATGATGTGTCCGCACCTGTGACGCTTGTCCGCAACGAGCCGCAAAGGCCGGTCGCCTCGCCCGCCCGCCGGGCGATCGCCAAGGTCGCCCGCGCCTTCGGCGGCAATGCGGCCGCCGCAGAACAGAGCTGGGAAGAGTTCTGATCCTTATCGATCGTCAGCACCTTGAAACGCCGCCTCCCTCCGGGCGGCGTTTCTTTGTGACGACGTGACGCTGTTCGCAAAGATTTGAAAGCGGAGCCGTTTGGTCTAATATAGAGCGAGAGGGCGGCTGAAGTGCCGCCGTTCGTGCGAGACCAGAATGCCGGTACAAGATCAGGGCGACAATCCTTCAGCGGAAATCCCCGCGGCCGGCGAGGCCGCAAGGGCGCCGTGCCCGTCTGCCGGCATGTTCGGCGGCATGTTCGGCGGATTGTCGGGCAAGCTGCTCTGGCTCACCGTCTTCTTTATCATGCTCGCCGAAATCCTGATCTTCTTCCCCTCGGTCGCCAGCATGCGCATCCGCTGGCTGGAGGACAGGCTGAACACGGCCGCTGCCGCCGCCATCGTCATCGATGGGCTGCAGCCGGTCGAGCTGCCGCGCGCGTTGCAGAAGGAGACGCTGGAGGCGACCGGCACCAAGGCGATCGTGCTGCGCAAGGATGGCACCTCGCGGCTGCTGGCGACGACCGACATGCCGACCTCGGTCGACGAGGCCTATGATCTCACCGACGTGCCGCCGGCAACGGCAATCCGCGATGCGCTCGACACCTTGATCTTCGGCGGCGGCAGGATGATCCGCGTCTACGGCCCCGTCGGCGACACCAATACCGGCGTCGAGGTGGTGATGAAGGACAGGCAGCTGCGCACGGCAATGTTTGCCTATTCCCGCAACGTTCTCCTGCTGTCGGTGCTGATCGCGCTGTTCACCGCGACGCTGATCTTCTTTGCGATCAACCGCATCCTGATCGGCCCGATCCGCCGGCTGACCGGCAGCATGCAGCAATTCTCCTCCGATCCCGAGAACCCCGCCCATATCTATATCGGCGATGGCGGCCGCGACGAACTGGCGGTCGCCGGCCGCAACCTCACCTCGATGCAGATGGAGCTGCAGAAGACGCTGAAGCAGCAGAAGAACCTTGCCGCTCTCGGCCTCGCCGTCTCCAAGATCAATCACGACATGCGCAATATCCTGGCCTCGGCGCAGCTGATGTCGGATCGGCTGGTCGATGTCGATGATCCGATGGTCAAGAGCTTCGCCCCGAAGCTGCTGCGTACCATCGCCCGCGCAGTCGGCTATACCACCGAGGTGCTGTCTTACGGCAAGGCGAGCGAATCCGCCCCGCGCCGCCGCCATGTCCTGCTTTTGGAACTGACCCAGGACGTCAAGGACATGCTGGCGATCGATCCGCAAAGCGGCATCGAATTCACCGAGCAGATCGGCGCCGATCTTAAGGTCGATGCCGATGGCGAGCAGCTGTTCCGCGTCATCCACAATCTCTGCCGCAACGCGCTGCAGGCGCTGACCGCACCGGGCGAGGGTGCCCCGGGCGCGGTCAGGCGCATCACCGTCGCCGCCCAGCGGGTCGGCAGCGTCGTCAGCATCACGGTTGACGATACCGGCCCTGGCATGCCTCTGAAGGCGCGCCAGAACCTCTTTGCCGCCTTCCGCGGCTCCGCCCGTTCCGGCGGCACCGGCCTCGGCCTGACGATCGCCCGCGAGCTGGTGCTCGCCCATGGCGGCACGATCGCGCTTGTGGAAAAACCGACGGTCGGTACCCAGTTCCGCATCGAGATCCCCGATCGCCCGGTTTCGCTGGAGGATTACCGCAGCCGGACGCACATCGAAAAGTGACCGGATTTCGTAAGTCGTGGCCACAAACTGTTAAACGCGCGATTTTTTCCGAAATGCTCTTGCATTGTCCCGAAGGACGCTTTAGAGGATCGCCCACGCAAGCGGCACCGCCGCAATTGCACGCACCCGTAGCTCAGCTGGATAGAGCACCAGACTACGAATCTGGGGGTCGGGCGTTCGAATCGCTCCGGGTGCGCCATTTTCCTTTTTATCAGCTTTAATTCCGCTCGGCTCCGGAAGGGTAACGTCATCTGACGTGTTCCTCTGATACTGTGCGTAACCGACCAGCATTTTTCCCATAGTCCCAACGGAGGACGTGGGCCCGATGGCAGTTGTCTGCGGAGGAAGTTTACCGTGGCAATTTCAGAATTATTGACGGTCTCCAATCGACATCAATTCCCCTTGCCGGACTTTCAGAACGGGGATGAAATCAGGTTTCCCGGCGCTTTGGTGTCGGCATTGCTTGATCGGTTTACAAAACCAGGAGACGCCGTTCTCGATCCTTTTGTGGGACTGGGAACGACTTTCTTTGCCTGCGAGGAGAGGGGCAGGATTCCTTATGGGATAGAAGCCGACCGGCAGAGATGTGAATGGGTCAAGGAACGCATCACGACAAAGCATCATCTGCTCTGCGGTGATAGCGCAGAGCTGGCAGCCTTCGATTTTCCCGAGATGGATTTTTGCATCACATCGCCGCCATACATGCCCCATTGGCATAAATGGAACCCGCTTTACAACGGCGATCCGGATTATGATGGCTATGACGTTTATCTGAAAAGAATGCAGGAAATATACGGCCGGATCTGCAAACGCATGAAGACAAACGCTTACCTCGTCGTTCAGGCCGACAATCTGACCAACGAACAATTCTCCCCCCTTGTCTGGGATCTAGGACGAGCTTTGTCGGAGGTTATGACGCTTGAAGGGGAAATTATGGTGAATTGGTCTGATACAGTGGAAAGCGGCAACCGGTTCACACAGTGCCTCGTGTTCAAGAATGCAAGCGGATGAAATCAAGTTTGCCGCGACGGCCGCTCCAGTCTGTGCCTCAAGGCAGCGAAGCGAAAAACTATTGCTCGTCCGGATGGTCTCTCAAATAGTCTTCCCTTTCTTTCTTCCCGAACAAGGATGAGTAATAGCCGCTGCAAACCAGATATGAGCACTCGTCCGGGTTGCCCGTTTGCCATCCCGGCTGGCAGAGGACGACGCGACGGAATTTGGCGTTGCAAAGTCCGTGGTTTGCCAAGAGCCGCGGGTCGTTTCCGAAATACGCGCTTATGGCGTCCTTGTGAGTCCATGCAGGAACGGCTTTCCAATCTGCGGCGCCGCCCTCATCGCTCACATTGGCGATCGCACAGAACGACCAATTCGAAATCACGACCGGCTGATCGCAGGGAAAGGCCTGGACGGCGCTTCCCAGCAGGATCGAAACCAATACCAACAGCCGCTGGCCATAGACCATCGCGCCCTTCTCCGTTATGCCGACCTTTCGCATCCTGGCCTCCACCGCGTGCAATTACCTGTCATCATCTGACGGGATCAGGCAATCTCAAAACCGCCCTAAGATTTTTTTCCTAGTTCACGAAATGTTCTTACGCTAGATTGCTCGCCGTTGCAACCATGGAATGTTGAAGAATCTTGTGGCGATTGGCGATGCGGGCGCTTGGGCCGGTCTTTTCCCTCCGCACGCGTGAAAAACCAGTTCTTCTGCCCTTTCCCGGAAGGACGTGCTGGCAGCCAAGGTGAGGGCTGATCAACCGGCGGGACAAGAGCCGTACCAGTTGCCGGAAACCGCCGGCGCGTGCCCCTTGGTGGAGGCATCAAGCCCAACAGAGGCCAAATGCCCTGGCCCTACTCCTTGATGGGGATTCCGGCTTCGATCGCAGCTTCGATAAAGGCCTGCCGCGCCTCTTCCCGGTTTCGTTTGCCCGACATGACATCAGCGCAAACCGCGCACGCCCGATCCAGGGCCGGCCCATCCTCGGTCGGCCAGTCTTCAACCAGCGCCCATGTAGCGGCCTGGGTCGTCTGGATGACCACCCACTGATCCGGGCCTTCAAGGGCGAGTGTCACCGGCTTCTTCCAAATGGTTTGCATTGTCTCAGGACCTCCGCTGCGTGCTCTCTGCCGCCTCCTCACATAAGGCGGTTTAACCCGCGTGGCGAGGCGAGGGTGTGAGCGAGATGCTTTTTTTTCAAGCGCAAGCAGCGAGTCTGAAAGATCGCGACGCCCTTTCGGTGGCGCTTCTCAAAATTCTTGGGCGAATTCACACGCCAGCAATGTTTTACCCGGCAAGGCCTCCCCCTGGCGGGCGACGATCGAGATCTTTCCAGGCCCGGCAAGTCCCGCTTCGGGCTGCTGATCGGCCGGAAGCTCGCGCGAATAGCCCTTGGTAGATGTTCCGAGCAGGTCCGAACTCTCCGGCTTCAACCCGTATTTTGCGGCCAGATCGTCAGCGCGTTCTCCCTCGACCAGAATCCCGACCGCGTTGCTGGAAAAGAAAACCTCGGTCGATTTGAAGCCGTCGCGGCCGATCTGGTTCGGAATCTTGTAGATCGCCGCACCGAGCGACGAGGTGTTTGGCTTGGCCAGAGCTTCCGCGGCGTCATAGATCTCCATGGTGGATGTCATCGAATAGGGTGGTTTGCACAGCGCCGCGTCAAAGAACTTGTTATTGGCCGGAGCGGCCATGACGCCTTCGGCTTGAAATGCCGCAATAGCGACGCCTAACGAGAAGGCGGCGTAGTGAATGAATTTGGCGTTGTGCATGTCATATTCCCGAAAGTAACTGCAGCTGGTCGCATTCGTGTGCGAATTTCCAGATGCTTAGGGGATTCGGAACGGTATTGCCACCTTGAGTTTAGTTTTCGGCCTTTTCGAAAGTGCCACCAGATGTTTAATTGCACGTCGCTGTCCGGCTCGGATGGAGCGGCTTCGCCTGTCGAGACAGAGCATTACAGTCCTTTACGACGGCAGGAGAGCCATGATCGCAGCCTATATCGATGAAATCATCATGTTTTGCGCCGGCCTGTGGATGACCCTCGTGGGCCTTGGTTATCTGCCGTTGCCTGGCTACTCGGCGAAACCGCCTCTGGTTCGTCACTTCAAGTGGATGGGTCCCCTGCTGCTCGTCATTGCCATCGTTCTGGCCGCTGCCTCGTAGGTTCGCCATTTTGGATATCGGAGAGGCTTGCAAGCTCAGGCTGGAGTGAACCAATGAACAATATGATGGCCTGCCCATCGTGCGGATTGGACAAAACAGAATCGATCGTGCACCTCGGTTCGTACATTCTTCGATGCGCCGCCTGCGGCGAAGCAATCGTCGCGACATCATCCATGGGCATATTCGAGTCGGATCACGCGTTTTCAGCCTTTGCCGATCCGGGTCCCGGAAAACACCCTGCTCCAGAGATGCTCATCGCTCGTGGACCGCTTCGGCAGATCTCAACGACAACCAGCGGCGCGGCGCGTAACGGAACGCTGATACGCCTGATCCCTGAACCCAAGGATTGAAATCCGACTTGGCGTCGGTTTACCGGTTTAACCGACCGACAGCCTCGCCGCGCACCAATGCCATACCGCATCGACCGCCTTTCGCGGTGATGACGAACGTTTGCGGATAAGAAAATAGTCGGGTTCGATGGTCGTCGTCGCATCCGTCACCTGCACCAGCCGCCCGGCCTCGAGATCCGCCGCCACGAACGCCCGGCACGCCAAGGCGACGCCCTGGCCGGCGAGCGCCGCATCGAGCGCCAGCGTCGTGTGGTTGAACACGGCACCCGGCAGTTTCTCGCGCGATCGCAGGACGAGCGGCCAGGGACTGACTGCATCATGCAGAAGCGGCAGCTTGCGAAGCTCATCGGCCGTCAGCGGAAGGGGCAGGTCCTTGACCAGATGGGGGCTGGCGACGGCGACGAGGGTCTGACGAAACAGCGGCCTTGCTTCCAGCGAGGCCGGAAAAGGCGGGCGGGTCAGCCGCACCGCAATGTCCACCTGATCGCGGTCGAAATCCGACAGCGCCTCGGTGGCGACCGTTCGCAGTTCCACGTCGGGAAGGGCCGCCTTGAACTCGGCGAGGCGCGGGATCAGCAGCTTGGCGGCGACAGTTGGGGTTACGCTGATCGTCACCGCGTCCGGCCGAGCGAGAAGACGCCCGGTCGCCTCACTGAGCGTATCGAAAGCGCGGGTCACATCCGCAAGATAGGCCGCGCCCTGCGGGGTCAGAGCCAGGCCGCGCGGCAGGCGCTGAAACAACATCAGGCCGAGTTGATCTTCCAGCGCGCGCACCTGCTGCGCGACCGCACCCTGCGACACTCCCAGTTCTTCGGCGGCGGCGCGAAAATTCAACCTGCGGCCCGAGACTTCGAAGGCGCGGAGAGCATTCAGCGGCGGCAGCTTGCGGCGGGGTTGCATCATTGATTTTTCCGGGGGGCTTTCCAGTAGATTTTCTACAGTCTGACACGTTTCTTTCTGAGGCGAAAGTCTGCGCTGTCTCTGGCATACTGCTTGGCAATTCAACGATTGGAGGCTCCGATGTCTAAAGAAAAAGTCGCTCTCATTACCGCAGGCGGTTCCGGCATGGGTGCCGCCGCTGCAAGGAAGCTGGCCGCGGATGGCTATCGCATTGCGGTGCTCTCCTCGTCGGGCACGGGCGAAGCGCTTGCCCGGGAATTGGGCGGCGTCGGCGTCACCGGCTCGAACCTGGTGAACGACGATGTCAAGCGGCTCGTCGATCTGGCGATGGAGAAATGGGGGCGGATCGACGCGCTGGTCAATTCCGCCGGCCATGGGCCGCGCGCGCCGATCCTCGAAATTACCGATGAGGACTGGC
Source organism: Rhizobium sp. NZLR1 (assembly GCF_017357385.1). NCBI lineage: Bacteria > Pseudomonadati > Pseudomonadota > Alphaproteobacteria > Hyphomicrobiales > Rhizobiaceae > Rhizobium > Rhizobium sp. NZLR1. Next base: position 460,298 of record NZ_CP071632.1, read on the forward strand.
ACAAGGGCATGGAGGTCTATTTCCTCAGCGCCGTGCGGCCGATCCGGCTGGTCACGCCGATCATGGAGGCCCAGGGCGGCGGCGCCATCGTCAACATCTCGACGGCATGGGCTTTCGAGCCGTCGCCGATGTTCCCCACCTCGGCGTTCGCCAGGGCTGGGCTGGCGAGCTTCACCAAAATCTTTGCCGATACCTATGCGGCGAAGAGCATCCGCATGAACAATGTCCTGCCCGGCTGGATCGACAGCCTGCCCGCCACCGACGAGCGGCGCGACAGCGTGCCGATGGGTCGCTATGGCACGGCCGAGGAAATCGCCGCGACGGTTGCCTTCCTGCTGTCTGAGGGCGCCGGCTACATCACCGGCCAGAACATCCGCGTCGATGGCGGCATTACCCGTTCCGTCTGAGCCGGCCATGCAGACAGATCATGAAGCCGTGCCACTGAACCTCGCCGATATAGATGCTTCGGCATGGCGAGAGCTGGAAACGGCGGCAGCAAGCCCGCAGTCGGGTTTCCGGTTCTTGAGCCTCTGCTCCGTCGATGCGGGGCAGAGGCCACAGGCGCGCATGGTGGTCTTGCGGCGCGCCGACGGATCATTGCGGGTTCTGGAATTTCACACCGATACGCGCAGCCCCAAATGGCGGGAGCTTTCGGCAAATCCTCATGCCACGGTCCTCGGCTTCTGCGCGCAGACGCGGCTGCAGTTTCGGCTTCAGGGGATAGTCGAACTGCACGCCTCCGGCAGCGACCGGGCCAAAGCAGCCTGGGACAAGCTCTCCACCTGGACGCGGACGACCTATGCCGGCGGTCCGCCCGGGGACGAGCGTGCCTTTGACGCCATCGACGCGGCAGCTCCATCCAAGCTTGCGGATGAGGCGGAGGGAAAGCCGCATTTCGGCCTGTTGATCTTTCGCGCCCGGACGCTGGACTGGTTCCAGTTGCGCCAGCAGGACAATCGAAGGGCGATGTTGACCTATGACGAGACGAGCGCTCTTGCGGCCTGTCGATGGGTCAATCCATGACAGGCGCCGGTGGCGCCCTCACGGGCGCAACCGGACGATAATCGAAGCCCCTGGAATCCTCAACTGCTCTGCCATCGCCTCTAAATCTTTCCCATCGGTTCCCGCCAGCACAATGCGGCCATCCATGATCGGCTCCCTCATCCACGGTTCCATGACGATCTTGTCATTGATCAGCAACTGCGTTTGCCGTCCCAATGCCGCCTGCGTGAAATCGCGGAATTTGGCGGCGTTTTCCGGGGTGAGCAGGATATTCAGACCCTGATCGTAGGATACTGGGGACCGGGCGAGCTCCGCGCTCTTCACCCTGACTGGCCTCTGACATTGAAGGGTAGGCGGTGGCCTTCCGGCTGAGATCAGCCCCCATCCGGTACTCTTTTCCATGAGGCGCCATCGCAAATGCGATAAGAGCATTTGTCCTTGTCGCCCTCATCCCATCCCGGCCAGCAGATAACGACGCGGTGGAACTTGGCGTTACAAAGCCCGTGATTGGCCAGTGCACGCGGATCATTCAAGAAATACGGGCTTATGGCTTTGCTGCGAGTCCATTCAGGCACGGCCTTCCAATCTGCGTCGCCACCCTCTTCGCTCAATGAAGCGATCTGACAGGACTTCCAGTTGGACAGCACGATGCGTTGATCGCAAGGAAAGGCATGGATGGCGCTGACAAGAAATATCGAAAGCGATGCCAGCAACCGCTTCCCGTAAATGCCGATCATTCGCCTCGTCTCCTGTCGCCTGTGATGCATCACTGTCAACATTCTAGCAGGAAGACCTCGGTTATATAAGATCAAAACTAAGAATATTTTCCTAGTTCATGGATCGTTCTTGCGCTAGGTTGCCCGCAATTGCAACCATGGAATGCCGGATGTTGAGCAAATTTTTCCCTGTCGGCGAAGTGATCGCCTGGACGAGCCGCGGCCGTCGCCCCCTTTATGAACAGAGTTCCCGGCCTCGCAGAACATACGTCTTGCCAAAGGATAGGCCGGCAATGAGGGCAAGGGGCTGATGGTGGAATTCAACCCGCGCGACAAGAGCCGAACCAGCGCCGGAAAGACGCGGGCGATGGTGCGCAAGCATACCGCTCCGCCCGGCAGGTGTGATGACGGCAGCCTTCGCTGGCATTGGCTGACGATCCAGTTGCTGGAATCGCCGGCTTTCACGACATTGAGCGCCAATGCCTGCCGAGCCTTCTTCCGCATCGTCATCGAGCACACCTCGCACGCCGCCTTGGAAAACGGCAAGCTTGTCGTGATCCATCCCCAATTCGTGTCCTACGGCGTCACCGGCGAATATGTGGCCGATGCGCTGGATGAGCTGGAATATAAGGGGCTGATCAAAGTTCGCCGCGGCCGGGCAGGCAGCGGGGTCGCGCATCCCAACCGGTTCACGCTGACATTTGTCGGCGACCATGAAGGTGCGCCACCCACCGATGAGTGGAAGCGGTGCACGGCTGAAAACTGCCGGAAATGGTCCGAGACCGACCGCAAGCTTGCCGCCGACAAACGCGGGCATGTCGGCAGGAAGAAAAAAATCCCACTTCGGGATCCCGAAATACTGCCGCTTCGGAATCCCGAAATCCGCCGCGCTTCGTGAACTGTGACCCTCAGGAAACATTGAATGGTTTCAATGCCGCAGCCAATTTCGGGATTCCGAAGTGCTATATAGAGTTTGGTGGGAGTTGTCTTTGTTTTGATGCACGTCGTTATCCCGAAGGCACTTTGCCACGATCAGAAACTCCGTCTCCCGCCCGCCGATCCTTCCGGCAGAAACTGTGCGAAGCAGCAGGCCGAAGGCTTCGTAGAGCCAATAAAGCGGGGGAATCCGGTCCTTGAGCGCATGCACCTGCGTCGACACATACTCGCCGACGAAGACGATATCCATGCCGAGTTCCTTCAGTGTCCCGGCAATCTCCGAATGCGATGCTTCTGCGGCGTGCTCGACGCGAAAGGGGGCATAGCCGGGCTCGCCGGCGTTTTTCTGCCGCAGGACGTAGCGATAGAACAAGACGTGGCTCCACCAGGGCGTCAGGTCGGTGAAGATCCCTTTGGCTGAACTCAGGATCGGACCTTTCACGAACACCAGGCCACCGGGAGACAGGGTATCATGGGCTCTCAATAAGGCAGAGCGCGGGCTTTCCAGATGCTCGAGAACATCCCAGAAGACACAGGCGTCGAAGTGACGATCTCCGTAGTCGATGGTTTGCGCATCGCCGAGGATCCGTTCAGAAGCGTCCCGGTTCTTCTCGAGCTGCTCCTTCGAGATGTCCAGGACCGTATATCGGGCCCCCTCCAAGCGGATATGGGTTCGAGAGCCGCCCCCAACCTCAAGGATATCTGCGTTGATCTTGCTGGAAAATGCTGATCGCGCGTGCGACAGCGCGTCGTTCACCCACGGCGAAGCCATAATCTTTCTCCCCCGGAGAGATTAGTGTCTACACCCATAAGTAAGCATTAATATAATATTTAAGCAATATTTAAACTTCTGCGCCGCTGCACACTTCTGGCCGACATGCTCTAGTTTCGCGCAACCTTGCTGACGTAAGCGCAGATCTGATGATCTCAGAGGCGGTTCGGCCGGAGGAATGCATGACGATGGGAATTTTTCGGGCTCTGGCTGCCCTGGGGATGATGACGGCGCTTGCCGGCTGCATCGACCATGCCAATGATCCGGTCCTCCTGGCGGTCGGCGTGCCGGTCAATCCGTCTGCTGTTGCGCACGGCATTTGCATGACCGATGGCAACGCCATGTATGACGAGGCGAGGCGACAATATCAGCTGCGCGCCCAGCTGACCGGCTATGCCCAAGCCGATGATCTGGAGGCGGAAACGATTGCCCGTGCCGCGGCCCACCGGCAATATGTCGCCTGCCTCTCTGGCCAGGGCTATCGGACATTATACGCGAATTGAGAATAGAGAATTCACCTTTCCGCCCCAGCGCCGTTTGAGCCCTTCCGCCGATCGCGACTTTTCACGTTTTTTGGCGTTTCAGTCACGCCGGATCGCCTGCAATCACGAGTTTAGGAAGTTGCATGCGAGCCCGGAACTCCGCGGGTGGGCAAGGCATTGTCGGCAGGTAAATCCACTAAGGAGGGTTTATCAGGAAGATGCTCAGACTTGCCCCTTCCACCGTCGCGCTCGGCGCCCTTCTCGCCCTCGCGTCGATTGCCCCAGCGCAGGCAGCCCCCGTTCAGGCGGTTCGGCCGCCCGATGTCCAAGCCGTAAAAATGGTGCAATATAAACCAGATGCCGGGTCCTGGCATGGCTATCAAGGCTCTCGCAGCGAGCGGCCCGGCACCCGCCGCCATTCCGACGGCTACTGGTATCCGCTTGCCGCCTTCGGCGTAGAGGCCGGTACCACGGGCTCGATCGTCCGCCAGCCGGCGAACCGACCTGCAGCCCCGGAAATGTGCAACCCTACGTTCTCAGGATCGATCGGTCCCGGCAGTATGCCCTGCGATAACGGCTATTGAGCCGGCAAATGAAAGAGGCGGCGATGAGCCGCCTTTTTCTCGATCATGGGGCCGCTCACATATCCGTGACCTCGGCTCTGGCGCCGTAGATTGTGACAGATCGCCTTCCTAACTCCGGGGCGTAAATTCGCTGAATCCTCCCAAGGAGACGACTATGACAACGACCTTCAAGACCGGCCTGATGGCCGCTGCCCTCGGTGCGATCCTCGGCCTCTCGGCCTTTTCAGCCGCGGCAGCTCCCCTCCAGTCGAGCGCGACAGAACAGGGTGCAACCCGACGTCCGGTTGCCCAGCAGGAAACCAAGGTTGAACATGACAGGCGCACGACCGGTTCGATCGGCGAGCGCGCGGAAAGCATGGGCTCGACACATTATATGATGAGCCCGAAAAAGCCCCTCAACATGGATTGTAAGCTCGGCTTCAACCCGACGAGCAGCTCTGGCTGCAACTATTGACGAAGCGCTCGGCCCTTCGCCAACGCGATGTGGGCCGATTTTGTTGACCAGCCTGGAGGCGGCCTTGGGCCGCCTTTTGCATTGAGGATAGCGGTCAGCCGGATTCGGCCCGTCGTTGCTCGGGTCCCCTATTAAATCTTGCGTTAACTGCAAAAATGCAATAAATACAAAATTACGCCTGCTCCCGACCGAAAATTCGCTGGGATCGCCTGTTCAGGCGGGTGATTGATGCCTTTGCCTTGGAATTGCCATGCTCGCCGCGATGGTCGTTTTTCATAATCAATCGAATTTCAAACAGGTGGGATAATCATGACCGCAAAGGCTGCATGCTCCGATTTCCTGCATTTTTTCCGCTCATGGATCAGCAACCCGCTTCGGGTCGCAGCCATCGCGCCGTCGGGCGATTCGCTTGCCAGGATCATGACCAGTGAAATTGCCGCACTCGACGGGCCGATCATCGAGCTCGGCCCCGGCACCGGCGTTTTCACCCGGGCGCTGCTGGCGCGCGGCGTCAGCGAGGCGGACCTGACCCTGATAGAATACGGTCCGGAGTTCATCACTTCGCTGCAGGCGCGGTTCCCGACGGCGCGCGTGCTGCAAATGGATGCGGCCCATCTCGCCCATGCCGATATTTTCGAAGGCGAACCGGTTGGCGCCGTTATCAGTGGCCTGCCGCTTCTGTCCATGTCGCCGCGCAAGATCACCTCGATCCTGGCCGGCGCTTTTGCCTATATGCGGCCGGGCGGAGCGGTCTATCAATTTACCTATGGCCCGCGCTGCCCGGTGCCGCGGCCGATCCTCGACCGTCTCGGCTTGAAGGCGGTGCGCATCGGCGGCACGGTGCGCAACCTGCCGCCGGCCTCCGTCTACCGGATCTCCCGCCGCAAGCCGCTGGAGCTGTCGCGCGAGCGCTTCAGCTATCGTGAGAGCGAGACTGAACTCGACGATGTCGCCGCCTTTTCCAACGAAACCGGCGGCTGAACGATGATGCCGGGCAGGAATGGCTGACAGCAAGCGGACGGCAGCGACGGAAGGCAGGCGGCAACGCAAGCGGCGGCAGACCCGCGAGCGCATCGAGCAAGCGGCGATGAGTCTCTTTCTCCAGCGCGGCTTCGAGGCCACGACCATCGAGGACATCACCGAGGCGGCCGATGTCTCCAAGCGCAGTTTCTTCGACTATTTCCCCTCCAAGGAAGAGGTGGTTTTCGCCTGGCAGGATGGTTTCGCCGATCGGCTGATGGCCGAGATCGCCGCAAGGCCGGCAGAAGAACCCTCGGTGGCTGTGGTCGAGGCGGCAATCACCGCCACCGTCATCGCCTCTGTCGACGAGCGCGGCCTGGCGCTCAGTGAACTCATCCGTCGCACGCCGGCGCTGAAGGCCCGCGACCAGGTGAAATATGCCAGGCTCGAACAGAAGCTCGCCGAGGCGTTGCTTCTGCGCAAGGGAAACGATCCGGGCGAGCGGTCGCGCATGCGCGTGCTTGCCGCGGTCGTCATCGGCGCGCTGCGCGTCGGTGGCGAACTCTGGCAGCAACGCGAGCCTGGCGCCTCGCTGCACGATTTCGCCCATGAAATCTTCGCCGAACTCTGGAAGATCCTGGCGGAATTCGGCGACGAGGCAAAGAACGGGTTTTGAAAGCGGGCTTCGCCGGCGGCAAATTGCCTGGCGCCGCGATATGGCCGCCGGCATACGGCATGCCGCGCATCTTTTTTATCACGGCAGCAAGCGCCCGCTCATTGCATCTGGCAACCCTCCGGCCCATCTCCTGTCAGGGCGCGCGGCAATGCTCCCGCCCACGAACAGCTTTTTTGAGTCTCCCGCACCGAATTTAGCGCCTGCAAACGGCGATCCAGTTTCACCGGCTTTGAACGTCCGGCTTCGAACGTATCGACCAAGAGAGGAAAGACCATGTCCAGTCATAACGCAGCCAAGTCAGGCACCTTCAAGATCGGCGGCGATATCGAGATCAACCGTCTCGGTTTCGGCGCCATGCGTGTTACCGGTGACGGCATCTGGGGCGAGCCCGCCGATCATGCCGAATCCATCCGCACGCTGAAGCGCTTGCCCGAACTCGGTGTCAACTTCATCGATACCGCCGATTCCTACGGTCCCGATATTTCCGAATGGCTGATCAAGGAGGCGCTGCATCCCTATGGCGCCAAGTCCGTCGTCGCCACCAAGGGCGGCCTGACCCGCCACGGCCCCAATCTCTGGCTGCCGGTCGGCCGCCCGGAATATCTGATCCAGCAGGCGCATAAGAGCCTGCGCAATCTCGGGCTCGAGCAGATCGATCTCTGGCAGCTTCACCGCATCGATCCGAAGGTGCCGGCCAAGGAACAGTTCGATGCGATCAAATCGCTGCTCGATGCCGGCCTCATCCGCCATGCCGGGCTGAGCGAAGTCTCCGTCGCCGACATCGAAGCGGCGTCGAAACACTTCAAGGTGGCGACCGTCCAGAACCGCTACAATCTCGTCGATCGCACCAGCGAGGACGTGCTCGATTATTGCGCCAAGCACAATATCGGCTTCATCCCCTGGTACCCGCTCGCCGCCGGTGATCTCGCCAAGCCCGGCTCTCTGCTCGACACGATTGCCAAAAAGCACAATGCCGCGCCGAGCCAGATCGCGCTCGCCTGGGTGCTGAAGCGCAGCCCGGTAATGCTGCCGATTCCCGGCACCTCGAAGGTCAAGCATCTCGAGGAGAACGTCGCCGCCGTCGATATCACGCTATCGGAGGAGGAATTCTCGGCGCTCGACGCTGAGGGCCGGAAGGTCTTCAAGGCGGCTTGATGGGGTAAACTGGTGGCCCGACGATAGTGCCCAAGGCTGCCCCTCACCCTAACCCTCTCCCCGTAAAACGGGGAGAGGGTGCCGGCAGGCGGATGAGGGGCGCGGCAACCTTCATCGTCAGGCCTAAATTTTCCGCACAATTTTGACCATCTGGTCAAACATGCTGCAAAATGAGGCGGTGACCTGTTAATTTCAGGGCAAGCGATGCATAGAACGCATTGCTGCATTGCAATATTTTCGCTGTTCCCGATCGAGTGAACGCGGTACATATATCTCCGTAAGCAGCGCACTCCTCCTCCCAGCGCTCTTACATCGGACTGACAACACTCCTCCTCCCAGTTGTCAGTCAGGATCAAGAGCCCGGCGCACCTCCTCCCGCGTCGGGCTTTTTTCTTTTTCCACCCCAGCTCTTCACCGCGCGCAATTTGACTCGGCAAGCACCGTCGGCCTATTTGAACGGGCGCCGCCTGCCGGTGCGTGCACCGGTTGGAGTTAAGTCATGATCGGCAAATGGCGCGGCCCGCGGGCGGCTACGACAGGTCTTCTGCTTGCGGCGTTTGCGCTTGCCGGCTGCGGCGGCAGGCCGGTCGGCGTCATGCAGGCGGCCGGCAGCGTTCCCCCTGGCACGTCGAAAGTCGATCTTCTCGTCGCGACGACCCGCGCTGCCGACGACAATCCCGCCGTGCTATTTTCAGGTGAACGCGGCACCGGGCTCACCGCCAATGCCGTCGATGTCTCGATCCCACCGGAAGCCAATCGCAAGGTCGGCCAGGTGCAATGGCCAAGGCGGCTGCCGGCCGATCCGCTGCGCGATTTCGTCACCGTGTCTGTCGATCCACTGCGGGGCGAGCGGGCTGGCGAGACCTGGCTGAAGGGCCATATGCCTAGGAGTCGCCGGGTGCTGGTCTTCGTGCACGGCTTCAACAATCGCTACGAGGATGCCGTCTACCGCTTCGCGCAGATCGTCCATGATTCGCATGCCGACGTCGCCCCCGTCGTCTTCACCTGGCCTTCGCGCGCCAGCATCTTCGATTACAATTACGACAAGGAAAGCACCAACTATTCCCGCGATGCGCTGGAGGAGCTGCTCACCCGCACCGCCGCCAATCCGGCCGTCAGCGACATCACCATCATGGCCCATTCGATGGGCACCTGGCTGACCGTCGAAGCACTGCGGCAGATGGCGATCCGCAATGGCCATGTCGCCCCGAAGATCAACAATGTCATCCTCGCCTCGCCCGATCTCGATGTCGACGTCTTCGGCCGCCAGTTCGTCAGCCTCGGTAAGGACCGGCCGCATTTCACAATCTTCGTCTCTAGGGATGACCGGGCGCTCGCTCTGTCGCGGCGCATCTCCGGCAATGTCGATCGGCTCGGCCAGATCGATCCCTCCGTCGAACCCTACCGCAGCAAGCTTGAGGCGGCCGGCATCACCGTGCTCGACCTCACCAAGCTCAAGGGTGGCGACCGGCTAAACCACGGCAAATTCGCCGAAAGCCCGGAAGTGGTGAAGCTGATCGGCGACCGGCTGATTGCCGGCCAGACCATCACCGATTCCAATGTCGGCCTCGGCGAAGCCGTCGGCGCGGTGGCGATGGGCGCTGCCCAGACAGCGGGAAGTGCCGTCAGCGTCGCCGTCAGCACGCCGATCGCAATCTTCGATCCGCGCACCCGCCGCAACTACGACGCCCAGCTGAAGCGTCTCGGCCAGTCGATGAACAATACCGTGGGCTCGGTCGGCGACAGCGTCGGTGCCGGCCTGCCGGAAAGCCAGTAAAAATTCCACAGAGTAATTCCAGCAAAAGTGCATGGCGGTTTTGCGTTTCGGAATTGCGAGAAAACAAAGAGCTAGAGATTTTCCGTGATTCGGAGAAAACGGAAATTCTCTAGGCATCGCCGCCGATCTGATATATCAGACCGATGGACGGCAATCCTGTCTGCCGTCTGGGTGGGTTGATCGCATGGCGGATGAGACGAAGAAAAAGGTTGTTGTCGTCGGCGCAGGCGTGATCGGCGCCTCGATCGCCTTCGAGCTGCAGCGGCGCGGCCTTGAGGTGACGCTGATCGACAAGGCTGAGCCGGGACGCGGCACGTCTTTCGGCAATATGGCGAGCATCGCGCTCGATTTTTCCGCCGGTTCCGGCCCCTCGACCTGGAAGAAGATGCCCGGCTGGCTGCTCGATCCGGAAGGCCCGGTCTGGCTGAGGCCCTCCTATGCGGCAAAGATGCTGCCCTGGTTCCTGCGTTTCCTCGCCGCCGGCCGGCCGTCGCGTCTGCGACAGATCGAGGATGCCGGTATGAGCCTGTCGCTCCGCGCGCTCGCCGATTTCAGGCAGATGCTCGAGGCGATCGATGCGTCTGACATGATGACCCAGGAGGGCTGCCTGGCGATCTACGAGACAGAGGCGGAATTTGCCGCCGATCGCGGCCATCTCGCCATGATGCAGCGCTACGGCCTCGAATTCGAGGTGTTGAGCAACGGCGCCATCCAATATTACGAGCCGGCGCTTTCGCCTTCGATCGCCAAAGCCGTGCTGCTGCCCGACAACAAGTCGATCCGCGATCCCTACAAGCTGGTGGTGAAACTCTTCGACGCGGCAAGAGCTGCCGGCGCGAATTTCGTCTCCGGCGCGGTCAGGAATATCGAGCGCAGGGGCGATGGCACCGCCGTCGTTCTCCTCGACGATGACAGCCGCATCGAGGCTGGTTCGGTAGTGCTCGCCGCCGGCGTCCACACCCGCTTCCTCGCCGAAAAGCTCGGCGAGCCGATCCCGCTCGAAACCGAGCGCGGTTATCACACCCAGATCATGAAGCCCGGCATCACCATGCGCTATTCGGTGATCTGGCCGCATCGCGCCTTCATGGTGACGCCGACGGCCGGCGGCATCCGTGTCGGCGGCAATGTCGAGCTCGCCGGTCTCGACGCCGCCCCCGATTTCCGCCGTCCGCGGGTGCTGGTGCGCCATGCCCAACGGGCGCTGCCCGGTTTGAAACTCGCGGAGGCGACGGAGTGGATGGGTCATCGCCCGGCACTGCCCGATACGATCCCGATCATTTCGCCGTCGTCGAAGATACCGGGGGTTTTCTATGCGACCGGCCACGGCCATCTCGGCCTGACCTATGCGGCAACGACAGCCCGGCTGATCGGCGATATGATGACCGGCACCGAACCGCCGGTCGACATGAGCCCGTTCCGCATAGACCGATATTAGAACCGGATTTAATGTCGACGGCGGCGTCACCCGTCGCGTCCGAACTGGAGTTTTCTGAGATGAGATGGAAGCGCACGATCCAGCTGCTGGACGTTCATGCCGAAGGCGAGATCGGCCGCGTCGCAATCGGCGGCGTGCCGAAGATCCCGGGCGAGACCATCGCCGCCCAGCTGCAGTGGCTGAACACCGATCCGAAGGGCGACGAGCTCCGCCGCTTCCTCTGCCTGGAGCCGCGCGGCGCCCCGATCGGCTCGGTCAACCTGCTGCTACCGGCACGGCATCCCGAGGCGGATGCCGCCTTCATCATCCTGCAGCCCGACCAGGCGCATGCGAGCTCAGGCTCGAACTCGATCTGCGTGACGACAGCCCTGCTCGAATCCGGCATCGTCGAGATGCAGGAGCCGGAGACGACAGTCACGCTCGAAACCGCAGCCGGCCTGGTCAAGGCGACGGCAACCTGCCGCGACGGGCGCTGCGAGAAGGTCCGGCTGACCATGGTGCCGTCCTTCGTGCATGAACTCGATGTCGCAATCGACACGCCGCATTGGGGAAGGATCAAGGCCGACCTCTGCTATGGCGGCATCTTCTATGCCCTCGTCGATGTCGACCAGATCGGTCTGAAGATCGAGAAAGCCAATGCCGCCGGGCTCGTCCAGGCCGGCATGATCCTGAAAGAATTGATCAACCGCGACATCAAGGTCGTCCATCCCGAGATCCCGGCGATCTCGGGCGTCGCCTATGTGATGTTCCGCGATACCGAGGCCGACGGCACGGTGCGCACCTGCACGACCATGTGGCCGGGCCGGGCCGACCGCTCGCCCTGCGGCACCGGAAATTCCGCCAATCTCGCCACCCTTTATGCCCGCGGCAAGGCCAAGATCGGCGACGTCTTCACCTCGAAATCGATCATCGGCTCGGAATTCGAGGTCGGGTTGCAGGCGGTAACCGAAGTGGCCGGCCGCCCGGCGGTGATCCCGACCATTACCGGCCGCGGCTTCACCTTCGGCCTGACGCAGGTGGCGCTCGACCCCTTCGACCCGCATCCCGCAGGCTTCGCGCTCACGGACGTCTGGGGGCCGTCGGCCGGGGAGATTTGACGCTCGGGCAGGGTGCCGATCGTGTGAAGCGGTTTTCGAGTGGCATCCTGTTCTAATGCGCTCTACCAGAGTCCGCCGCCGGCCGGGCGGGTGCGTCGTTTCACAAACTGCGCACAGAATTGCGCTCCACCAGCTTGCAGGAGACGACACGACTGCTGGCGCGCACATTGTCGCCTGCCACCACTGTGTTCAGCCACTCCGCCCCCTGAAAACCGAGATCGTAATATGGCAACGCCGCGGTGGTCAGTTCCGGCTTCAAGGCCAAAGATACGGTCCTGAAATCGTCAAAGCCGACAATACTGACGTCCTGCGGGATTCTGAGTCCAAGCGCCATGGCCGCGATGTAGATTTGGATCGCCATTTCATCGTTGCCACTCATGATCGCGGTTGGCCGGTCCTTTTGCTGCAGCATTTCGGTCGCCGCTGCGAAGACATAGTTCTCCTCGGCCCCGACCGGTCCCTCCATTCCAAGACGAATGGTGAGGTCACCGTCTGCCACTTCAAACTCTTTGGTGGCCTGACGAAAGGCGTCCAAGCGCAGCTCTGCTCCCAGAAGAACTGGGTTAAGTCTGATATAGCCGATCCTGCGATGGCCCCGTTCAAGCAGATAGCGGGTGAGGTCTCGGGCGCCCTGGAAGTCGTCAGGCTCAATGGACGGAAAAAGTTCACTGGTTTGCGGTCGGCAGTTGATCATCACCGTCGGGACGCTGACATCGCCGGCCACGGGATCCACGATTCGATGGTACATCGTCACATAGAGGACCCCATCGATGCGATGGGACTGGAACATTTTCCAGATTTCCGCCTCGCGTTCGGACGAGCCGCCGGTGTTCGCCATCAGGATGGTTTTGCCGTGCGTGTTGGCCCAGTCCTGGATCCCGCGTACGATGTCGACCGAATAGGGCGTGGTCGAGACATAGTCCGTGATGATCCCGAACGTGTTGGACCGGCTGGAGCGTATCTGGCGCGCGGCCATGTTGGGGACGTATCCCAAGTCTCGAATGGCTTTTTCCACTCTTTCTCGGGTGTCCTCCGTCACGTGCGGTTCGCCGTTGATGACCCGGGACACGGTCTTGTTCGATACCCCGGCCGCTTTGGCGACGCTGACGATACTGACCATGTCCAATCCTTTTCCTGCTTAATTACCTTGTACACGAACGGAATGACAACGTCGACAATTTTATGACAACGTCGTCAATTTGAATTGACAACGTTGTCATTGGAAGATTATGTTGCCTGTCATCGGAGGTTGGAGCGAGAGCCTCGGATCAAAGACAGGAGGATCTGATGAAGTATTTGCTTTCTGCCAGCGCGCTTGCGCTCATCTTCATGGCGGCCCCAATGCAGGCCGAAACGATCAATGTCCTGGTCGAAGGCGGCGGGGAGATGCTGCAAAAGGCCGTGGCCGAGAAGTTCACTGCCGAGACCGGCATTGAGGTGAAGTTCTCCGTCGTCCCCTATCAGGGTGTGTTCGACAAGTTTTCGGCCGAGATTGCTTCCGGTTCGTCGGCCTTCGATGTCGTTGCGATAGACGTCGTATGGAATGCGAAATTCGCTGGTCATGTCGAGGATCTCTCGCCTCTCTTTACCGAGGCAGTGCGCAAAGCCCTGCCTCCCGCTTTGCTTGCGGACGCCAAAGTTGGCGGCAAGATGATCGGAATGCCGGCCTGGGCGAATGCCGAGATCGTTTTCTATCGCAAAGATCTCTTCGACAAGCCGGAGGAACAGAAGGCGTTTCAGGCAAAATACGGTTATCCCCTGGCGCCGCCGAAGAGCTGGCAGCAATGGCGCGACATCGCAAAATTCTTCACCCGGGACACGGATGGCGACGGCAAGACCGATTTCTGGGGCACCGATACCATCGGCACCTTTTCCGAGGAGTGGATGGCGCATGTGCTTCAGGCGGGCTCGCCCGGGGTGATCCTCGACAAGGATGGCAAGGTCATCATTGACAATGAAGCGCACAAGAAGGCGCTCGAATTCTACATCGCGCCGCACTGCACCGATCATTCCGTTCCTGAAAACGTCAACGAAATCGGTTGGGGCGAAGCTCAAAACCTGTTCTATCAAGGCAAGACGGCGATGATGAAATTCTGGGCGCACGCCTACAAGATGACACCTGAGGATTCCAAGGTCAGCGGAAAGGTCGGCGTGGCGCCGATGCTTGCAGGTGAGGCCGGAATCGCGGCCATTCCCGGTCCCTGGTACAATGTCGTTCCGTCGACCTCCCAGCACAAGGATGCAGCCAAGAAGTTCATAGCCTTCGCGATCGCCAACAATGCCCTCGGCATCGAGGCTCCGCTTGGCCTCGCCGCGACGAACTCCGCCTACCGAAGCTATGTCGACAAGCCCGGCTATGAGCATTTCACACCGCTCCTCGAAACGCTTGGGGCTCCTGCGACGCAAGGCCGGCCGATGAACGAAAAATATCAGGAAATCGTCGACGAAGCGGTGCTTCCCGCGGTGCAGCAGGCCCTGACCTGCAAAGCGGATGTCGGCAAGGTCCTGACGGACGCCAAGGAAACGATCGAGGATATCCTCCACTAACCCGTATCCTTAACCTCAGCGGGGGACCGAAGGTCCTGCGCCTATCATCAGCTTTCGGAGACGGCCATGTCGGGTGAAGACCGATTTGTGCTCTACATGCTTGCGCCGGCGCTGGCCATCCTCGGCTTGCTGGTCGCATACCCGGTAGGGCTCCTGGTGTTCGATTCCTTTTTCAAGGTCGATACCATCGCACCCCACATACGAGAGTGGGTGGGTCTCAAGAATTATGTCGATGCGCTAACCTCGAAGCGCGTCGCCGAAAGCGCCTTTAGAACCGTCCAATATTCAATCTTCGCACTGTTCTTCGAGTTTACCTTCGGCTTCTGCGCCGCTCTGCTGTTCTCGGCTCTGCCCGGCCAGTCACGTTGGCACCGCACGATCTTTACTCTGCCGCTGATGGTGCCTCCGATCGTCGCCGGCCTGCTGTGGCGCTTTCTGCTGGTCGGGAACATCGGCATTCTGAACTACGGACTCGTCCATCTGGGCATCATCAGCGATCCCGATGCGATCGCGTGGCTTTCCGACGAAGATATCGTCATCTATTCCGTTTCCTTCGCCGATATCTGGTTGACGACCTCCTTTGTCGCGCTCGTATCCTACGCCGGATTGACGAACATTCCCAAAGACCTGCTCGAGGCCGCGCGGATCGACGGTGCCAATGCGTTCAAACGGTTCTGGCATGTCACGCTGCCGCTGATGCGCCCGGTGATTGCCGTCGTCGTCATCGTGCGCGGGGTGGATGCAGCCAAGACCTTCGACCTCATCTGGATACAAACGCAGGGCGGTCCCAACCATGCCTCGGAGGTGTTTTCGATGAACATCTACCAGCGCATGGTTCGGTTCGGTGACCTCGGCGAAGCGTCGGCGTCGGGCGCTCTTTTCCTGATGGTCATGATGCTTCTGGCCGCCGCAGCCTATTGGAAGATATGGAGGCCGGCCCATGCATAGAGCGCCTCGCCTCAATGCCAGCGGAGTCCTGATTAACGCCGCAGCTCTCGTGCTCGTGCTGTCCTACGCTCTGCCCTACATCTATCTGTTGATGACCTCCATCAAACCGGCGGCCGATGTTCAGCAGATCCCGCCGAGCTTCTTTCCTGCGGTCATGTCGTTCGAGAACTTTCGGGCGGTGCTGCAGTCGTCGACCCTGCCGAGAGCTTTCGTCAATTCCCTTTCGGTTGCGGTGCTCACCACCGCGCTCTCCCTTTTGGTTGCCGTGCCTGCCGCTTACGTTGCCACGCAGTACCGACGCCGGATCACCACGCTTTTTCTGCTTTTTGCCCTGATCACGCGCATGGTGCCGTCGGTGTCGCTGGGTGTGCCGCTGTTCCAGCTTTTGAAGTCCATGGGTCTGCTTGACACTATTCCAGGGCTTGTTCTCGCCCACACTTCGGCCGCTGTGCCGCTGGCGCTGCTGCTCATGGCCGCTTTCTTCGAAGGTGTGCCTAAGGAACTCGAAGAGGCTGCCCGCATGGATGGCTGCACGCGATTTCAAGCCTTTCGGAAAATCATCCTTCCCGTCATGACGGGCGGCATCGCAGTCACCGCACTCTTCACGTTCATCACCAGTTGGAACGAGTTCCTCTACGCACTGCTGCTGACGTCGGAGACGAGCAAGACGGCGCCGATCGTCATTGCCGAATACAATTCCGTCTACGGGCTTGCCTGGGGCGCGATGACCGCGGCGGCGGTGCTCTATTCGCTTCCCGTCATCATCGTGACGCTCGCACTTCAAAAACAGATCGTCGGCGGCCTGACATTCGGCGCTGTAAAGGGATGAGGAGGCAGGTATGGCCGGTATCGAACTGCGCAACATCAACAAGATCTACGCAAACAGTTTTCACGCCCTTCACGATCTGAACTTCGACGTCAGGGATGGCGAGTTCATGGTGTTCGTCGGTCCCTCGGGTTGCGGGAAGTCGACAGCGCTGAGGATGATCGCCGGCCTGGAGAGCATCTCCAGCGGCGAACTCAGGATCGATGACCGGGTCGTCAATGATGTCGATCCCAAGGACCGCGACATTGCCATGGTCTTTCAGTCCTACGCGCTCTACCCCCATAAGACGGTGCGCGAGAACATCGCCTTTCCCTTGCTGATGGCTGGCCTGCCGAGGGCCGAGATCGATAGTCGCGTGACCGAAGCGGCGCGCATTCTCGAATTGACGGCATTGCTCGACCGCAAACCGGGGCTGCTCTCCGGAGGTCAGCGCCAGCGCGTCGCCATGGGACGGGCGATCGTTCGCAAACCGGCGGCCTTCCTGCTGGATGAACCGCTCTCCAACCTTGATGCCAAACTGCGTGTGCAGATGCGGGCCGAGATCGCCAGCCTGCAAAGAAAACTGAATGTCACCACGGTCTATGTGACCCATGACCAGGTCGAGGCAATGACGATGGGTGACCGGGTGGCGGTGATGAAAGGCGGCGTGCTGCAGCAAGTCGACACACCGCAAAACCTGTACAATCGCCCTGCAAACGTCTTTGTCGCCGCCTTTATCGGGTCGCCGTCAATGAACTTGTACGAGGCCGTTCTGAATGGAAGGACGCTGACCCTGGGCAACAACAGTTTCGAGATCCCTGACCGGGTTTTCGAATGCCGCCCCTCTCTCGACGGTGCGTCCAACCGTCAGGTCATTGTCGGTATCCGGCCCGAGCACATGAACGACGCCGCGATCCGGCCTTCTTCGGCCGAGATCTCGGCCCCGGTCACTTTAGTCGAGGCGCTGGGTTCTGAATCCATGGTGCATCTGCATATCGACGCACCTTGGGTGGATGCCGGCGACCCGGACGCCGTCGCCGACATCGGCAACGAAAAAGCTGCTGTAGCCCGTTTTTCTCCGAAGAGCACAGTACGCGCAGGTAACATCGCGCGCATCGCTGTCGATGCCGAAGAACTTCACTTCTTTAAACCGGATACCCGCACCAGCATCTGGTGATGATATTGCCTGGAGAAACACAAGAGTGACTAGTCCATCTATCGGCACCGATTGTCTGCAACTCTTTCGGATCTCCAGCCAGGATCTTACTGCAAACGCAAAACGAGAACTGGTTGGACGCGTTTGCCCAGACGCCTGGCGAGCAACAAGCCAATCAAGAGCATCAGTCTACTCTCGCTGTGGAGCAAGAAATGTCCGAGAAGACGTTAACAATGGTTAGCGAAAACTGCTTCGATGTAACGAAGCATCCCGCAGGCAATCCCTATGAGGATATTGGGGCGGTCATCAATGGCATCATTGCGGATATCAAGAGCAGGCAACCGGTTTCCGATCTCAATGATGGCGGAAAACCTGGAGCAGTTATCTATATACCACCAGGCGATTATCGTCTTGTTACGCAAGTCGTTATCGACCTGAGCTATCTGAAGATTGTGGGCTCTGGACATGGTTTCACGTCGTCGAGCATCCGTTTCAATGTACCCGCAAACGAGCTGACGCACTGGCATGAAGTGTGGCCAGGCGGAAGTCGCATACTCGTGGACACATCTCCGGATGCCGCCCACGGTGAGGCTGCCGGAGCCGCGTTTTATGTTAAGCGCATCGGAAATCCGCGCATAAGCTCTGTGGAGTTTGCCGACTTCTGCATCGATGGCCTGCACTTCATTGACGATGGTTCGGGGCAATATGATTCAGAAAATACATACAGGAATGGCAAAACAGGAATTTATGTCGGCAGCGCCAATGACTCAATCCGAATAACGGGGATGGGTCTTATCTATCTGGAGCATGGAGTGACTGTTCATGATGCAGATGCGCTCGCGGTAGATAACAATTTCATTGCAGAGTGCGGCAACTGTATCGAATTGAAAGGCATGGGTCAGGCCACAAGAATAGCAAATAATTTTGTAGGAGCCGGCTACAGGGGACATTCCATTTACGCTGAAAATTATGGTGGCATTCTAGTATCATCAAACAATGTATTCCCTCGAGGAGCGAGCAGTGTCTATTTTTCCGGCGTCGTCCGTTCCTCGGTCACAGGAAACAGATTCCATTCCTTCTATCCCGGAATGTTGGTTTTTGCTCATAACTGTTGCGAGAATTTGGTTTCCTCAAATCACTTTTTGCGAGATCGCGAGCCATGGGCGCCCATGCAGAAGTACGACAACGGTTTGGATGATCTGTTTGGACTTTTGCATATTGACGGCAGCAACAACTCGGTAATCGCGAACCACATCTCGGAAACAATAGATATTCAATATATCAAGCCTGTCGCCGTAAAGCCTGTGATTATCAAGCTGGTTTCCGGTAGTGGCAATTACATAGCCAATAATCACATTGTGGCCACCACCGAAATATCGCAAATCACTGACGCACCAGACAGTGCCTGCTTTTCAACACAAGTGGGCGCATTGCTGTCGACTGACAATCTAAAGGCGCTCGAAGTAACGGCAATACTGGTGCAAGAGGGGTCGGTACGCAATACAGTCCTGGATTCAGGCCGTGACGAACAGGTTGAGATGGACAGAACAATGAACGCATTCAGGGCCACTCCAGCTCCTGGGAATAGTCTGCGATAAAACCCGCCGCCAAGACTCGGCCACCGGTTCAAGATCGGCTTGTGCGGCGCTGGCCGGAACATGGGCTGTCGGACCAATAGGAGTTCGCGCCGGCTTTTTTCAAGTGGATCAATGTCGGGATCGGGTATGACCAGCCGTAGCGACGTCATTCAATTCGAAGGCGTCACAACCTGCTCTACGTAAGCCGCGAGTGTGGGTGCAACATGCTTCCCCGAAACGCTCGCATCAGGACCGCAGCCCCCATCAACCGCGTTGCAAAATCCTGGTGTTGACGTGACCTGCGGTGATCTCCTCGATCGGCACTGGTCGACCAAGCAGATATCCCTGGCCGATGTCGCAACCCAGTTCCTGAAGCCGTCGACGCTGGCTCTCCTCTTCGATGCCTTCGGCCGTGATCGTCACGCCAAGTCCGGCACCGAGAGCGATAATGGCCTTGATCACCTTGTCCTGCTTGTCATTGGTCTCGAACGAGGCGACGAAACTCCTGTCGATCTTGATCTTGTCGAACCGGTAGTTCGACAGTTGGGAGAGGCTGGAATAGCCTGTTCCAAAGTCGTCGAGAGCAATCCTGACCCCCGCATTCACCAGATCGTCGAGGACGATCCGTGCCGTGACGGCGTCCTGGATGATGGCGCTCTCCGTTACCTCAAGCTCGACCCTGTGCGGGGGAAGACCGACATCGCCCAATATCTTGAGAATTCGCAGGCCCAGCAACCTGTCGCTCAGTTGGATCGGTGAAAGGTTGAACGACAGGACGAGTTCGCTTGGCCAGGAAAGCGCATCGGTGCAGGCGCGCCGAAGCAGCTGATCCGTCAATTCGACGATCAGGCCGGCTTGCTCTGCCACTGGAATGAATACGCTGGGGGGATGAATTCGCCGGAAGCCGTTTTCCAGCGGGCCAGCGCCTCGAAGCCGATAATCTTGTTCGCCTTCAGGTCCACGAGCGGTTGATAATAGGGAACGATCTCAGCCTTCCGGATCGCCGCTCGCAGATCCCCTTCCATTCGAATCCGTTTCGCCAACTCGTCCTGCATCGAAGGCACGAAGGGCTTCACCAGATCGCGGCCCTGCTTTTTCGCCACAGACATCGCACAGTCGGAATGTCGAATGACTTGACCGAGGTCATCGCCGTTCTCCGGATAAAGTGCGAAGCCGACGCTGGCGCCGAGATCGACGGCGACACCATTGAATGTGAAAGGCTTGCCGATCACGCGGACGATGCGGCTGCCCAAAGCGGCAAGATCGGGATTTCCCATGCGCCGCGCCAGAACGACGAACTCGTCTGCACCAATGCGGAAAACGCGCTCACGGGGAAAGAGGGCGGAGAGCCGCTGAGCAACAATTTTCAGCACCGCATCACCGTGATCGTGCCCCAGCAGGTCATTGACCTTCTTGAAGCCGTCGAGATCGATGCTGAACACGGCATAGGTTTCCTGTGCCCTTTGATCGATCATCGCCCGCGCGCACAAGGAATCCAGAAATCTGCGGTTGGGCAGCTCGGTCAGCGTGTCGTGACAGGCAATCCAGTCCACGTTCTTTTCGGCCTGCAGCCTGCGATTAACCTCTCGCGAAAGATCCCGGATCCGCAGCGCGGAATAGATTAGCCCCAGAAACCCGGAGATGTTGAGGGCGAGGAGCGCGTGGTCGAGCGGGTAGCCGTGATGCTGCTCGATGAACCCATCCAGCCCCTCATGCCAATGGAACTGCCAGGATAGGCAGAAAAGCAGCAGGAAGATCGAGATCCAGACCAATATCTCCATCTGGGGTCTGGTTGGCTGGATGCGAGGCATGGGAACGGGCTCCTGTTGGGTGAAGAACCATCATGGCCAGTTCGCAGGACCGCATCGTCCCCTAGATATTTCCAACACCGCCACAATTCATTCGGGCGGAATTAAGCGGGCCGGCTTTTGCCGTCGTTGATCAAGCGCACAGCACCGACCAGCCCGAAAGACTATCTGAACTTCGAACGTTAATGGTGGGTTGCCTGGACGGCGGCGCTGGCATTTCGCTGCGCAGAACGGACAGCTTTCCCGCAAACTGGATGGGGTGGCACCGATCTATAGCGTGGCGCAGGCTACTGAAGGGTGGGGGTAACACCCCACGTGTCCGAGACCATGTAGCCGTTCTGCCACGGATCCTCCGCGTCGACGGAGTATGTATCTCCCAGCGACGAAATGTTTCCTGCCGAGTGAAGCTCAGTGCTTTCGACCGTCACAAACTGAACTTGCTGATGGATTGGATACAATATGTATGCAACATGGCGATGCCTGCCTGCCTGTTTGGCCAGGCTAGATGGAGGAAAAATGACTGAGACAGCCACCATGTCGATCAGCCAGCTGCACGAGTTGGTTGAAGCAATCTTTCGGCGGGCCGGGTTGAATGCGGTGCAGGCAGTTGCATTGACGAATGTCATTGTGGCTGGCGAGCGCGACGGCTGCAAATCTCACGGCATCTACCGCATCGAGGGCGCCTTGCGCACGGTGAAGGCGGGAAAAGCCAAGCCCGATGCCATCCCCACGATCGCCCCGCAGGCAAGTTCCGGTATCGTGACGGTTCAGGGGAATGGCGGGTTTGCTAATCCCGCGTTCGAGCTTGGCTTGCCGCTGGTTGCTCAGGCGGCGCACGCGTCGGGAATTGCGGCGTTGGTTGTCAACGATGTCGTCCACTTTTCTGCGCTCTGGTCGGAAATGGAAGCCCTGACCGGACAAGGCCTCGCGGCGATCGTCATGTGCCCCAGCTATGCCGCGGTTGCTCCGGCGGGCGGCAGCAAGCCACTGCTGGGGACCAACCCATTCGCCTTCGGCTGGCCGCGAGTGGACAAGCCGCCCTACGTTTTCGACTTCGCGACATCCTTGGTGGCTCGAGGTGAAATTGAACTTCATCGCCGCGCCGGCAAGCAGCTTCCCGAAGGCTGGGCAATCGATGCGCACGGCGCCCCGACCACCGATCCCGATGAAGCTCTCGCCGGCGCGATGTTGCCTTTTGGCGGCCATAAGGGCTCGGCTATAGGAACGATGATCGAACTGCTTGCCGGGGTCATGATCGGTGATCTGACAAGTCCGGAAGTGCTCGATTATCTCGGGACGACGACACTGTCACCAATGCATGGCGAGCTGATCATCGCCATGTCGCCGAAAGCGTTTTCGGCGGGTCGTCCGGGTGACCCGTTTGCGCGAGCAGAAGCGCTGTTCGAGGCAATAATCGGGGGTGGTGCACGGCTTCCCTCCGAACGCCGTTTCGTTGCGCGCGCAAAGTCTGAAAGGGAAGGGATCACCCTGACCTCGGCTGAATTGGAACAACTCAGCCGCCTTCATGACAAGGGCCTGGATGCCGTTTCCTGACGAGGTTTCAACGTGGCATGGGACGAGCAGGTCTCCCGGAAGGAGGACCTGTTCGTTGAAGGGCTAAGGGATCAGGGCTTGTATTTTTCGACCGCGCCCGGCAGTTTGCTCCATCCGGCATACCAGGTATCGAACAGCTTCAGCTGCTGCTCGACATAGCCGCGCTGGCTTTCGGAAAGTTCGTCGGTTTCGTTGAAATGCAAGGCATATTCCGCGTCACCCTTCAGCACCATCATATGCTTGAAATAAAGCACAAGGTCCGGACCTTCATCGAAGGACGAAAGCACGCCGAGCGCCGATTCCAGCTCGAGCGCACGCTGACGGGCATCCGGGTCGCCCTTGGCGGCAGCCTGCGAAAGATTGCACATATGGATGACTTCCTTGGGCAGGACGCAACCAATGCCGGTGATCGCGCCGACAGCACCGCAGTTCACAAACCCGTGGAAGACACAGGTATCGACGCCGATCATCAGCGACACGTCATCGTCGCGGCTGGTGATGTTTTCCGCAGCATAGCGCATGTCGGCTGCACCGCCGAATTCCTTGAAGCCGACGAGGTTCGCATGGTCTGCACGCAGGGCAAAAAACAGGTCGGCGCGGGTCGCGAAGCCATAATAAGGGCTGTTGTAGATGACGGCAGGAAGATCCGGCGCAGCCGCAAGGATGGCCTTGAAATGGTTTTTCTGGGCCGTGACGACGGTGCCGCGGGAGAGCACGCGGGGGATAACCATCAGTCCCTGTGCGCCTACCTTCTGAGCGTGCGCCGCATGGGCAACGGCTGAAGCGGTATTGACCGCTCCTGTGCCGACGATAACCGGAATACCGGCATTGACCAGGCGCTCGACGCCTTCCATGCGCTGCTGATCGGTCAGGAGGGGCCAATCGCCCATCGAGCCGCAATAGACGACCGCCGACATTCCTTCTGCGATGAGTTCTTTGCCCTTGCGGACCAGCCCATCATAGTCAGGGCTGCGGTCATCCTTGCAGGGTGTCATGAGAGCGGGAACGACGCCCGAAAAAATCTTAGCTTTCATCGTGAAAACTCCTCGGTGAGACGAAACGGAGACTGGTGGCGGATGCAGAGCGTCGCGCCTCGATGCAGATGAATATACATCTTTGTATTTTTTTTGTCGACAAGAAATTGCGAGCGTCGATGTTTTTTAAAGACTGATGTCGAACCGGTCTTTCCTGGCAAACAGCTTCTGAATCTGTTCAACAATTTGTTCCGCGTGCATGCGCGCCAGCCGGTCGGCGAGGTCCGCGTCCCGCGCTGCGATTGCAGCAATGATCTCTTCGTGTTCGTCGACGAATTGCTGCGGCAGCCGATCGCCATAGGACTGGTAGTACAGCCGGAGAATGCGTCGTCCATCATCGAGGATACGATTGAATACGGCGACGAAGTATGGATTGCGCCCGGCTTCTGCAATCGAAGAATGAAGGGCGGCGTTGCTCGCAATCATCGCCAGGGCGTCTTGGTTCGCGACGGCGGTTGCGAATTCTAATTGACGAGCCTTGATCTCCAGCAAATCTGCAGGACGATGATATTGCGCCGCGAGCTTCGTGGTGACGCGGTACATCAGCACCAAAGCGTCGAAGAAAGTATGCAGGTTGAGAAAGTCGATGTTGGATACCATCGTCGACCGATTGGGCAGCGTATCGATCAGACCTTCACCCGCAAGGCGGACCAGCGCCTCGCGGATTGGCGTGCGCGACATTTTGAAATGTTCGGCGAGCTGCACCTCGTCGATCGGGCTGCCGGGTGGCAAGACCAGGTCCAGAATGTCATTGCGCAGAAGTTCGTATACGGTTTTCGCACCGGAACCACGCTTGCGTTCGGAGGGAGCTTGCGTCTGCATGGCCATTTCAAAATCCTTGTTGTCGACAACGGGTACTTTGAAACATTCACGCGGGCAACTGTTCGTGTTCTGCTCCCGACCTTTGCAACAACCGCAAAACAACTCTCGCTGCGGACGCCGGCCCGCACTCGATCCCCTTTTTAGATTGGTCGATCATGCCGGCAGCGAGGCTTCGGCTGTCCATCCGGCTGCTCGGGGTGTCACGCGTCCTGAAATCGCGGCTTCCACGCAGTCGCTCAGACTGGCGAGCCGTACGAAGCGACCCGAGAGGCCGGGGCCGTAATGCGCATATTTTCCGGAGTTCGTGATCACGGCTTTGGTCTTGGTGGGAAACACTGGTTCGGAGATCGAGCACCAGCAAAGGTCCGGGAAAACCTGAACCCCCGCCTGACGCAACTCGGCAAGGGTGCCGTCGCCTTGAGCCTGGTCGATCACCTGCTGGCCGGCTGTCACAATCACGGCGACGCCCGGATGGCGGCGCCTTCCCATCAACGCAGTCGTCAGTGCGGCGGCCAACGCGCGGCATTCTTCGATGGATGCATGCGGGCTCCCGATCGCGACGAGTTCGACATCTGCCGGGCCGTTATTCAGCAAGCGCCACGCATCGTGCATGTCCTCGACCGTGATGCTGACTTGACCGGCGTCCGGATGGACTGGTCCGGCTGCCTCGGGCGTTATCCCTGCGATGTGCAGCATTGGCGATGCGGATGTTGTTCCGAATGCAGCGCAGAGAGCTTTCAAATCGTCTCGAGACGGACGGGCCTGGCCAAGCCCTTTGACAAGCGGAATGCAATCGGGCGCCTTCTTCCCGATCAGATATCCGATGAGTGGCCAAAACGCGTCGTTCACGGATGCCGGGGTTTCAACGTCGATAACCAGCCGAGCGTGCCGATTGATGTCGAGATAAACCCCGGATTCCGGGGCTCGCCCGGTCAATGCAATACAGAGATCCAGGAAGTCAGGGTGTTTGGCCGTGCGCGCACCGAGCACGGTGTTTGCGAAGATGACGGCATTGGACTCCGACCAGGCAATCGTTTCACCGGTTTGCGGAGCGCTGTCCAGAAGATAGGGAGAACAGGTGAAGGTTGGCCGACAGCCCATTCGCACGTAAGCGTCCGCAAGGCGTGCGGCCGGTGCGCCGAAGGACGGCGGTATCCCTTGCATTTCCCAGTTCGCCCGATCGACCGAGATCGCGTTCATCGTGGTCGGAATACGCACCCTCGCACCGAGATCGGCGATCGTCTCGGCAAAAGTAAGGTTTGCCGGACTTGCGTAGATGCATCCGTCGATATGGCCCTGGCTCACATCGATGAGCCGCGTGGCGCCCTGCTGGGCGGCCATCGCACAAATGATCCGCATGGCCTGCATCGCGCCCGGACCATCGCCGCCATTGAGCATCTTGCAGTCTTCCTCGGTCAGTTCGAGGTCGGCGAGGGCAGGAGCAGGCAGTTCCGTGTTGAGGCTCTGAGAGGTGATGACACCACGCTCTATCGACGCCGACTGAGCCTGGGAAAGAAGTCGGAAATTCTCCGGGCTGAGCCTGATGACCGGCATCGGCCTATCGAACATCTCGGCTGCTATCAGTGCACCGAGCGTCAAGACGTCCTCTGCTTCGCTGAAGACCAGAGCGGCGGGACCGCGGCCGGTCAGAATGAGGTCGAGCAATACGCCGGATCCCGTGCAGGAGCCACGGCTCGTCGGCATCATCAAAATGGCGCCGGTCAGGGAAACGCCGTGCAGCGGGTGGTGCACGTCGATGACATTTCCGGTTGCCGGGTCTACGCCGCCCCAGAAGCTCAATGCCTCCTCCGTTGCGACAACGCGGCCTGTTGCGGAGCCCTTCAAAACGGTCCGCGGTGCTGATGCGATGGTCATTTGACTGTCTCGTCTGCTCTTTTGGTCGACTGCCGTCGTGTTGCCGTTGCCAGTGGATCGCTCCGCCGACGCCAAGGCTTCAGCTGGAGAATTGTATAAAATATGCAAAAAATGCAGACCTCCCAAGGACCTCCAGGCGCAAATTTGCCGATTTATCGCAATCCAATTTCGCTGAGTTAGGATCAGGCAGTCAGGTCAAGCGCTCAAGAGCACGGATCGTGAAGAGGTACGCGTGACCAGTCGCGCGGCGCAAGCCGCTTGGCTTCGGCGTGGCACATCTGCCGGGGAGGTTTGAACCTCCGAAGCACGATGCCGCGGGCATCGACATCAGCCAAACGGGCTAACGGCCAGGATCGTGTCGGAACGTCTGCGGCCGGGCGTCGGGGTCGCGTGCAATGCTCGCTCCGAGCACGTGCGCAGCAGCGCCGGATCGTCGATCACATGTGCCGGGACTGCGTAGTAGCGGCGAACCGTCACCTCCCTGCCAGCAGCGCTGTAGCGGAACGGTTCTGAGCCATCTGCCTCGAACTCCGCGCGCATCGCGGCGTCGACGCGGAGATACAACGTGCCCTTCATGACGAATCCGAACTGCGCGCCGTTTCGGACGAGGGCGGATCCGCCGAAGAACCGCCGGACATCGATGGAGCCGGCTGGACCGATCTGGCTCGCAAAATCCAGCGCCAGCCTGCGTGTCGCCTCGCTACCCATGGTGCTGTCCTGCGAGAGGATCGAAGAAGCCGGTGATCGCGCCGAGCCGGCCATCAGAAATCACCCCGAAGCTCGTGCCCGTCTGCAGAACACGCTCGTCTTTGTGGCTCAGTGCCCAGCGTGCCAGCGAACGTTCATTGTGATGGAGGACGCTCAATATTTTGAACCGGCCACCCGGTACGCTCTCCTGAAAGCCGGCCATGTAAGCCGTGAGACCGGCTCGCCCGGCGATCTCTCCATTGGGGTCGCAATAGGTCACATCGTCAGCGAGGCAAGCCAGCATTTCCGGCTCGCGAGCGTCAGCATCCAGCGACCAGATGGCCGCATATCGGTTCCATAGTGCCTCAGGTGTCATAACAGTGTCTCCAGTTGATTGAATTCGTCTTCTATCGCCTGCCGCAGGCCGGCCTTGTCTTCGCCGCCGCGAATGAGCACGAGCAGACCTTGATAGAAGGCAAGAAGACGGATGGCCGTCGTGGCTGCCCTGGCTCCGTCCGCGTCTCGAGCCAAGGTCGACTGCTCGGTCAGCCTCGAGCGGAATGTGGTTCGAAGGAGACCGAGCGCTGTCTCGACACGCGGATGCGATTTGACGCCGCCTCCGAATTCCACCGCCATGTTCGTGATCAGGCAGCCAAGGGAGCCGCCGTCGGGCTCATGCAGGAGCGAGAGGAACAGTTCACGCAAGCCTTTAACCCCGCTCCCCGGCGGCGCAAACCGCGCGATCCGTCCCTCCAGGACCGTGCGGTTGTAATGGCCGAAGGCCGCGTCGAAGAGGCCGGCCTTGTCGCCGAAGGCGTGATAGATGCTTCCGCCTTTGAGGCCCGTCGCCTCCTCGAGGTCGCGGATCGACGCACCTTGATAGCCGTGCTTGCGAAAGATTTGCATCGCCCCCTTCAGCACTGCCTCCTCGTCGAATTCCCGTGCTCTGCCCACAATCACCTCGATTCTTTATCAACCGTTCTAGAATGACTGATCAAGAATGAAGGCGCAAGAGCCTCCCGTGACAATCCGCGAGAAAATTCCGCTTGACAACTTTGATGATGAATATCATTGATGATCTATGATGACGATTGTCATTAAAAATTTGAGTGACTGCAGCTGGCTGCCTTCTGCGCGAAAGTTGGTGGTCGATACGGAAGGGCAAGGACAATGGCGATGATGGCGGCGAAAGCGAGCGATGCGGCGCAAGGCCCCCGCACCTGGGCTGACCCGCTGCCGCATCCAACCACGCCGATTTCGTGCCGAAGGCTTTGTCCTTCCTTGGCGCCTGACGCCTCAACAGACTTCGAATTGGAGAAAGCCTCATGAAGGCATTCGTCGTTGATAAGTACAAAAAGAAGGGCGCTTTGCGCCTGGCCAACCTGCCGGAACCTGAATTGCAGGACAATGATGTCCTTGTCCGGATTCAGGCCACGGCCGTGAACCTGCTGGACTCCAAGCTGCGGGACGGAGAGTTCAAGCCTATTCTTCCCTATCGTCCGCCATTCGTCCTGGGGCACGACGTTGCCGGCACGGTTGTCAGGACGGGACCGAGGGTCAGGCGGTTCAAGGTCGGTGACGAGGTCTATGCACGGCCGCGCGATCATCGGGTCGGTACATTCGCCGAATTCATTGCCATCGATGAAGCCGATGTGGCGCTGAAACCAAACAATCTCAGCATGACCGAAGCAGCGTCCATTCCCCTGGTGGGGCTGACCGCGTGGCAGGCGC
Source organism: Rhizobium sp. NZLR1 (assembly GCF_017357385.1). NCBI lineage: Bacteria > Pseudomonadati > Pseudomonadota > Alphaproteobacteria > Hyphomicrobiales > Rhizobiaceae > Rhizobium > Rhizobium sp. NZLR1. The sequence goes on from NZ_CP071632.1 coordinate 488,888, forward strand.
TGGTCGAGGTTGGCAAGGTGAAGCCCGGCCAGAAAGTCTTCATTCAGGCCGGTTCCGGCGGTGTCGGGACTTTCGCCATCCAACTCGCCAAGCATCTTGGCGCGACGGTGGCGACGACGACCAGCGCTGGGAATGCCGAGCTCGCCAAAAGTCTCGGGGCGGATGTGGTCATCGACTACAAGACGCAGGATTTCGAGAAGGTCTTGTCGGGCTACGATCTCGTGCTGAACAGTCAGGATCCGAAGACGCTCGAAAAATCTCTGGCTGTACTGAAGCCGGGTGGCCGGCTCATCTCCATTTCCGGCCCGCCCGATCCCGCATTCGCCAGGGAACTCGGCCTGAACCTGTTCCTGAAACTGGTGCTGCGCCTGCTGAGCCGAGGCGTTCGGAAAAAGGCCAAGCGCCTCGGCATAGGGTATTCATTCCTGTTCATGCGCGCTGAGGGGCAGCAGTTGGGTGAGATTGCGCGCCTGATCGAACAAGGCGTGATCCGACCGGTCGTTGACAAGGTGTTCCCGTTTGAAAAGACCGGCGATGCACTGGCCTATGTCGAGACCGGGCGCGCAAAGGGCAAGGTGGTCATCACGGTCGCAGACTGAGGTCGACCTGACGGCGTGGCGTGCGTTGCGAGACGAACGCCAGAAATAGTTTCCAACTCTGAAAGTGACAAATGACCAGCAGCGCACTCTTTGAGCCCGCCGTACTCGGCTCTCTCACACTATCCAACCGCATCGTCATGGCGCCATTGACGCGCAACAGAGCGGGCGCCGGGTTTGTGCCGGGCGATCTTATTGCTGAGTATTATGCGCAACGGGCCTCGGCAGGCCTGATCATCTCGGAGGCGACCCAGATTTCGCAACAAGGGCAGGGCTATCAGGACACGCCCGGCATCTACACGCAGGCGCAGGTCGACGGCTGGCGCAAGGTGACCGACGCGGTGCATGCCAGGGGCGGCCACATCGTTCTGCAGCTCTGGCATGTCGGTCGGGTATCGCATGTCGACCTGCAGCCGGATGGGCAGCCCCCAGTGGCGCCTTCCGCCATCAGGGCCGAAACCAAGACGTTTGTGAACAACACCTTCGTCGACGTGTCGGCACCTCGGGCGCTCGAATTGCATGAGATCTCCGGCATTATCGAGGATTTCCGTCGCGCCGCCGCCAATGCCATTGCCGCCGGCTTCGATGGCGTCGAAGTTCACAGCGCCAACGGTTACCTGCTCGACCAGTTCGCCAGGGACGGCGCCAACACCCGCACCGACGCCTATGGCGGGTCGATCGAAAACCGGGCCCGGCTGACGCTCGAGGTGACGGCCGCGGTCATCGAGGAAGTTGGAGCGGCGCGAACCGGAGTTCGGATTTCACCGGTGTCGCCGGCCAATGGATTATCCGCAACCGATCCGCAGGCGCAGTTCGGTTACATCGTCGAGAAGCTCGACGAGATGGGCATCGCCTACCTCCATGTCGTCGAAGGCGCGACGGGCGGGCCGCGCGATGTTGCACCCTTCGATTACGAGGCGCTTCGCCGCAAGTTCGGGAATACCTACATCGCCAATAACGGCTACGATCTGAACCTCGCGACGGCCAGGCTGGAGCAAGGGCTGGCGGACCTGTTTGCCTTCGGCAGGCCGTTCATCGCCAATCCGGATTTTGTCGAACGCCTGAAGGTTGGTGCATCGCTGGCCAATCTCGATATGGCGACGCTCTACGGCGGAGGCGCGGCGGGCTATACCGACTATCCTGAAATGGCCGCACCGGTCGGCGCCTGACGGCATGGGGCCGCTTGTATGCGGCCCTACAGCATGATGCCGAAAAGTGTGAGCGGTTTTAGAACAGGATTCAGATTTTAGGCCGATCCGGCCTAAAATCATCCTGTTCTAACGTTCCCGCATCCGATTTTCGATGGCGTCGCGGCAATCCGCTCGGCAGGCGTCGAGTAGTTCGTCCGCCAGCGGGGAATCGTCCGGGCAGGCCCTCGACAGCACGATTGCTCCGACGGCCTGAGCGAGGATGGTGATGGCTTGCGCCCGGTCCCCGGCGCCGGAAGCGTGATGTCGTGCAATGCCGTCCTCGATCGCGCGCACGAGGTTATCTATTCCTGCAGCAAAGACGGCCTTCGTTTCTTCAGGTTGCCGAGCCGCATCGCAGCTCAGCGCCGCGGCCGTGCACCCCTGGCCGCGCCCATCCCGGTGTTCACGCGCGAGATAAAGTTCCATGACGGCGAGCACGTCATGACCGGCATAGCGCTTCAAGGTCTCGCTCAAACCATTCTCGGTCGACTCCGCGATCAAGTCCTCCTTGGAGCGGAAGTGATTGTAGAAGCCGCCATGGGTGAGCCCCGCACGCTCCATCAACTCCGCCACCCCCACGCCATCGAACCCGCGCTCGCGAAACAGCTCCGACGCGGTGGCGATAATCCGTTCGTAATTTTGCTGCTTCTTTTCCTTGGTGATCCGCACTTTACAGTCCTTTCGACCGCCATACCCGAATTATGATGTCATATATCATTATAACTTGACTTATTGATGATGTATATCATTGATAATTGCGGCCGGCACAGGCTCGTACCTCATGGCAGACACGCATCTCATCGCACCGGCCCGTTTCGCCGCCGCCAGAAGACGTGCCGATCACGCTCTACGATCTGACCCCGACCGAGACGCGCGTCGTCCTCAATTGCCGCGGCGACTGGTTGAATTTCTGGCGGAAAGCGGTTGCGAAATGTGCCGCATCGGAAAAGCCGGTCTCGAAGGCGATCTGCGTCATCGAGAGCGTGCTGTTTTCCACCAGAAAGCGGGCGTAACGCAGGCGGGTCTCGATGATGAACCGCTTCGGCGTCATGCCGATGCCTTGCTGGAACAGGCGCCCGAACTGACGCGGCGACAGGCCGATCATGCTGGCTGCCTGCTCGGGTGATACGTCACGGCCCTTGCGACTCTCGATCAAAACGACCGCGCGCTGAATTCGGGAATCCTCGACATGACGAAAGCTGGAAACCCGACCGTGGTCGAAAGCGCTCAAGCCCTTGTGCTCGGTCAGCGACAGCTGGTGAACTGCCTTGGCCGCCCGGTCAGGCCCGCAATGGGTGCCAATGAGTTCTGTCATCAGTGACAGGATCGAGACGCCGCCGGGAACGGTGATGCGGCCGTTCTCGATCAGGAAGTCGTCGCGCGTCGAGAATGCCTGGCGCGGAAATGCGATCTTGAAATCCTCGGCATGGAAGGGATGAACGGAGGCTTTACGCCCGGTCAGCAGACCTTCTTGGGCGAGTACGAAGACGCCGGTGCAGACGCCGATCACCGGGACGCCGGCGGATGCGGCGACCCGCAGGTAGTCGCGGTGCTTGCTGGGTGCTGCGCGTAGATGCGGCAGGAGTCCGCCGATGACGGCGATATAGTCGAAGTCCGTCGGGTTGATATAGGGCGCATCGGGCTGCACGCGGATGCCGCAACTCGCCACCGCGGCGTGGCCCGGCGCTCCCATGATCGACCAGCGGCAATGCAGGGGCCGGGAGTTGTCGGCGAAATCGGCGGCATGCCGCAAGGGCTCGACGATCCCGGTCAGCGACATCATCGGGAAGCTCGGCCAGAGCAGAATGCCGATGGAGAGATCGGCCTTGCGGTCTCGGGCGGCCAAAAGCCGTTCGGCCCACAAGCCATCGAGCCAGCGGACATAGTCCGGCTCGCTGGCACGTGCATCTGAAAGGGTGGCGTCTGCGTCCATGCCCGGCCGACCTTAGATCAGCCGTGTCGCTATTTCAAAGAAAATGTCCGATTTCTAAAATTCAACGCCGCCTTTCGGTGGCAAGCTCTCTCTCGTCGAACTCGACATCCGGGGACAAGACCCACGGACCGGGGAACTAAAAACAAATCAAGGATCAGAACAATGGCACTTTCTCTTTCGAGAAGGGTGGTGATGTGCGCGCTGCTGGCAGGCAGCTTCATGGCATGGGCACCGCTCGCAAACGCATTCGAACTTGCCGAGCAGGGCAAGCTGACGGTCGCATTTACCGGCGACATGCCGGGCTCCGGCTGGCAGGACGGCAAGCTGATCGGTTATGACGGCGAGATTATGCAGCGCATCGCCGACAAGCTCGGCCTCAAGATACAACCGGCCCTCATGGAATGGTCGGGTACGATCGCCTCCGTTCAGTCCGGTCGCGTCGACGTGATGCTCGGCACGATGGGCTGGACCGAGAAGCGTACGAAGATCATGACGTTGTCTGAGCCGATCCATTATTTCAAGAACGGCATCATGCAATCGAACAAGACGAACTGGGACAAGCTTTCCGACCTGGAAGGCAAGAAGGTCGGCACGATCACCGGCTTCTCCTTTGTCCCGGAACTGAAGACGATCAAGGGCCTTGAGCTCTCACTCTACGACACCTCCGACGCCGCCGTGCGCGATCTTATTGCCGGGCGTATCGATGCCGTCATCGGCGACCCGCCGGTGGTTTCCTACGCCATCAAGCAGAACCCGGATTGGAACATGCACTTCCTCGCCTTCACAGACAACAGCGCGGATTTCCCGCTGCTTACCGGGCTCGGTCAGGTCGTCTACGGTCTCAACCAGAAGAACGACGATCTGCGCCAGAAGATGGACGCGATCATCGCCGATATGTGGAAGAGCTGTGAGATGAAGGACATCGGCGCACGCTACGGATTGTCCGCCGATGTCTGGTTTAAGCCGGTGGGTGCAAACTTCCGTGCCGGCGTCGACCGCCCCGGCGATTACAAGCTTCCGTCCTGCGCAGCCGGCGGCTGACCGGGCTGACGGATGAAGGCTGCGGCAAGCGGCTTTCATCCGTCCTCTTCGCCAAGACACAACAGCATAAGGAAACGGCGATGAATGCGCTTTTGAGCGTTGCGGGCCTGCGCAAGAGTTATGGCCCTGTCGAAGTCCTGAGGGGAATCGATTTTACCGTCGCAGCCGGTGAGAAGATTGCCCTGATCGGCCCCTCGGGCTCCGGGAAATCTACCTGTCTGCGCTGCGTGAATTTTCTGGAGAAACCGAGTGCTGGTGAGATCAGCCTCGATGGCGAGCGGATCGGCGTTCGCAACGGCCAGGTGATGAGAGACCGGCAGCTTGCGCCACAGCGCGCCGAGATGGGCATGGTCTTCCAGCTCTTCAATCTCTGGCCGCATCTCTCGGTGACGGAAAACGTTGCGATCGCGGCGCGCAAGGTCCGCGGTCTGACTGCCGTCGAGGCGCGCGAATTGGCCTTGGAGATGTTGGCGAAAGTGCACATGACGCACCGCGCCGATGCTTCACCGCTGGAGCTGTCCGGCGGGCAGCAGCAGCGTGTGGCCATCGCGCGGGCGCTCGCCCAGAAGCCGAAGCTCATGCTTTTCGACGAACCGACCTCAGCCCTTGATCCCGAACTGGTCCATGAAGTTCTGAAAGTGATGGAAGAGCTCGCGGCCGAAGGACGCACGATGCTGATCGTCACGCACGAGATTGCCTTTGCCCGCGACATCGCCGACCGGGTGCTGTTCCTCGACGGCGGAAAGATCGTCGAAGCCGGACCGGCGCGCCAGGTCATTACCGCTCCGCGCGAGGCACGCACGCAAGCGTTTCTCAACAAGATCCGGCACTAGGCGCCATGAGCGGATTCTCGCTATTCTTCTCCGTCGTCCAGGGGCTCGCCGCCGGGCTTGAGGTAACGGTCTTGGTTACGGTGGCCTCGCTGGCTTTTGCAACCGGCATCGGCTTCCTTCTCGCCCTCGTCAGGCAATTCACAGCGATCAGGTTCGTCAATATGGCGATCGACGCCTATTGCGAAATCCTCTGCAACGTACCGGCCCTGACGCATCTGTTCATCCTCTACTTCGGGCTTGCCAGCATTGGCGTGAGGCTGACGTCGATTGCCGCCGCCATTCTGGGCCTCGGGCTTATCGGCGCAGCCACTACCTCAGCGATCTTCCGCGCCGGTTTCGCCGCTTTGCCAAAAGGGCAGGCGGAGGCGTCGCTTGCTGCAGGGTTGACACCGCTCCAGACGATTTTCGAAATTCTGACGCCGCAGGCCATGCGGATCGCCCTGCCGGCGCTCGGGAATTACGCGGTGCAGCTCCTCAAGGACACCTCCGTCGTCTCGGCCATCGCGGCGCCTGAAATCATGTTCTTCGCCCGCTCCATGGTCACGTCGTCCTTCCAGACAACGATGATCTACGCGACGGCGGCGGCACTCTATCTGTTGCTGAGCCTGCCATTGATGCAGGCGACGCGATTCCTTGAAAGACGTTACGGGAGACTGAAAGGATGAGCGGGTTCTTCGCACCCTACCGCGACTATGGTGGCGAATGGCTGCCCTTGTTGTTGCGGGCAATGATGAATACGGCAGTGCTTTCCGTGTGCGCCTTTGCTCTGGCGCTCGTGCTCGGTTTGCTGCTTTCGCTGTGCCAGAGATCAAGTTTCGCGGCGCTACGGCATTTCGCGGCACTTTATGTGACGGTCGCGCGCGGCGTGCCGCTGCTCGCGGTGCTGTTTCTGCTTTACTTCGGCCTGCCGGGCATTGGGATCGTCTTCGATGCCTTCGGCGCGGCGATCGCAGGTTTGGCGTTGTGTTTTGCGGCTCAGATCGCCGAACTCTTCCGGGCCGGACTGAAGGCGATCCCGGCGGGGCAGAGCGAGGCGGCCCTGGCCGTCGGTCTCACGCAGGTTCAGAGCTTCCGGCTGATCATCCTCCCCCAGGTCGTCCGCGTCATCCTGGCCCCGATGATCGTCACCTTCGTCGCGCTTCTCAAGGATTCCTCGCTCGCATCGCTGATCACCGTCAACGAGCTGGTTCTGACCGGCCGGGCGATGGCGACCGAGTATTTTCTGCCGCTGCAGATCTATGTGGCGGTTGGCCTCTGCTACTTCGCGATCGCCTGGCCGTTTTCGGTCTTCTCCCGCCGGCTTGCCGTGCCCACCCGCTAATTCATCACAAGGCTCAGATCATGACCACCGATATGACCGTTGCCGCGGTCACCGCGTTTCGTTCCGCCGCGCCGGCACGCAAGGCCCGCCCCCTCATTCTTATAACGCCCGATCTCGGCGAGACGCCGCAAAAGCCGACCGAGTGCGAATATGTGGTGCGGTCGAACTATGCCGAGGCAATCACCAGCGCCGGCGGGGTCCCGATGATCCTGCCCTATGACGCCGAAAACATCGATGCGGCGCTGGCGCTCGCCGATGGTGTCGTTCTGACCGGCTCCCGTCCGGGTGCTGAAGTGGCTGATCGGCGCCGCGACTTCGAGCGTCAGCTGGTGGCCAAGGCCCTGACGACAGGCAAACCGCTCCTCGGTATCTGCCATGGCATGCAGTTGATCGGCGAGTGCCTTGGCGGAGAGTTCCTGAGCGAGCTTCCGGCCGCCGGCATTTCGCACATCCCGCAGGACCTGCCCGATGAACTGGCGCACGAGATCATCGTCGAGCCGGACAGCCTGCTTGCCGGCTGGGTCGGGACAGGACCGACCCGGGTCAACAGCCTGCATCGCCATGCGCTGTCCGGTCACGGGCGCTTTCGCGTCATCGCGCGGGCACCCGATGGGATCATCGAGGCATTCGAGGGCGAGACGGAGGCATTTTGCCTGGGTGTCCAGTGGCATCCGGAATACCGCCTGACGGTCCTCGATCTGGAAATCCTCAAGGCTTTCGTCGCGCGCAGTGCCGAAGCCGGGGAAAGGAGAAGGGCGGAGCCCGGCATGAGCGGAAGCGATGCTGTGCGCAGGCGCCTTGCCGCCTTCGGCCTGGCCTTGCCGGAAGCCGCAATGCCGCCCGGGGCTTTCGCCGGCGCTGTTCGAACCGGCAATATCGTCACCGTGTCCGGTCAGGTGCCGGTGACCGATGGAGCCGTTCGGCGGACCGGTCGGCTCGGGACGGATGTCTCGATCGAGGAGGGCCGCGAATGCGCACGGATCTGCCTTCTCAACGTGCTTGCTCAGCTTGAGCGCGCCAGCGGTGGGTTCGACAAGGTGCGCGGCTTCGTGCGGCTTGCGGGCTATGTTGCCGCGACTGACGATTTTACCCGCCACGGCGCGGTCGTCGACGGCGCGTCCGAGCTGCTGCGCGATCTCTTTCCGGATCGGTGGGAGCATGCCCGCATTGCGATCGGCGTGTCATCTCTTCCGCGGGGCGTTCCGGTCGAAATCGAGCTGACCGCGCTTGTGGGAAACGAGGTGTGACATGGCGCGCATCGCGGTCATCGGCGCAGGCGTCATCGGCGTTTCCTCCGCCTACCTTTTGGCCAAGGCAGGGCACGATGTGACGCTTATCGATGCAGCAGCCGAACCCGGCAGCGGCGCCAGCGCCGGCAACGCCGCGCAGCTCTCCTGGGCCTATGGCGATGCGATGGCATCTCCCGGACTGCTCAGGCATCTGCCGGCCATCGCCCTCGGCCGCGATCCCGCGTTCCGGATTCGCTGGCAGCTGGACCCGGATTTTCTTCTCTGGGGGCTGCGCTTCCTCGCCAACGCACCATTTCCGCGATGGTGGAGCAATACGCAGGCCATTCTGGAACTCGCCGGAGAGTCCCGCCGCGAGCTCGCATTCCTGCTGGCGGAAACCGGTCTTTCCTTCGACTACCGGCTTGCGGGAAAGCTGCATCTCTATCCGGATCAGCGCAGCTTTGCCGCGGCCCGATCGGCCGTCTCGCGCAAGAATGCACTCGGATTCGAGCAGCACATGCTGTCGCGCGCAGAAGCCCGGGAAATCGAGCCTGCCCTTGCCGGCTACCAAGGCGAAATCGCCGGTGCGGTCTACACGCCGGGTGATGCGCTCGGCGATGCAGCCGGCTTTTGCCGTCAGCTGACACACCATATTGCACAGCATTACCGGGTTTCGCTCCTCTTCGGCCGGAAAGTGGCGGGTTTCTCGCGCGAGGCGGACAGACTTGCAGCCGTGAGGTTCGACGACCGGGAGGAACTCACGGTCGATGCCGCCGTCGTCGCTGCGGGGGCTCAGGTCCGTTTGCTTGCCACAGAGCTGCCGGAGGTCCGCCCGGTGCGTCCGGTGAGAGGCTATTCGCTGACCGTGCCGCGGACCGGCGCCGCACCCGCCATCAGCCTCACCGACGTCAAACGCAAGCTGGCTTTCGCATCGATCGGGGATCGTTTCCGCGTCGCCGGTCTTGCCGATATCGACCGCCCAGGCGCGGGCTTCGACCCAGCGCGTTTCGAAGCGCTGCGTAGCGCAGCGGCCGGTGTCCTGCCGGATCTCTTCAATAGCGGCGTCGTTCTGATGCGCTGGTCAGGCGAGCGGCCGATGACCCCGTCATCCCGCCCGATCATCGGGCCCTCCGAGCGTCTGAAAGGTGTTTACATCAACACCGGCCACGGGATGCTCGGCTGGACCTTAGCATTGGGCTCGGCCCGAAAAATGGTGGACCTGATCGGTATGCAGACGAGATGACGGCTAGACCATAGCTAATAAACGAACGGATCTACCGCCGCCTGCGCGCCCGGCTCCTTCGGATAGATCACCCCCTTGCGCAGGATGATGTTGGCATAGAGCCTGGGCTCGCTTGTCTGGATCACCGCATGGGCGGCCTTCACCCGGACGTAGAAATCCGGGCCGATCAGCGGCATCACCTGGCGGTGCGGCTCGTGGTGGGCGCAGCAGTCGATCATCTCCTCATGCACCGGATCGAGCTTGTCGCGCTCGGTCTTGACGGTCGAGCGGAAGATTGCCTCGGGCACAAAATCATCGATCGGCAGCACGCTGAGCACGGCGTTGAGAACGGGCACGAGATGGTGGCCGTCGAGCCGGATCAGCCGGCGCGCATGTTCGACGCCTGGGTAATTACCGTCGACGATGGCGATCTCGTCGCCGTGACCCATGGCCCGAAGCGTAAAAAGCAGCTCCGGGCTCAACAGCGGATCAAGTCCTTTCAGCATGGTCTACCTCCTTGAAAAGTACGTTCTGGTCGGTGAGGTAACGCGCAAAGATCGGCAGGCTGGCGCCGCCGATGGCGCGCGCCTGGGCGCCGACCGCGCCCTCGAGGATTTCGGGCATGACGACGCCCTGCAGGTCGAGCTTGGCGGCTTCGTCGATCGTCGCCTGCACCACGCGGCTGCGCACCCAATGGGGAAAACCGCCGTCGATCACAGCCGCGCTGAAATCGACGATCGAGGCGGCCGCGACGATCGCCTGCGCCAGCGCCTTGGCGCTATCCTGGATCCAGGCTTCCATCGGCTCGCCGAAATCCACCCAGTCGTCGGCCGAATACCACAGCGGCTCGGGATCGATGCCGCGCTCGCGCAGCATGTTTTCGAGCACGAAGATCGAGGCGATTTCGAGCAGCTGCATCGTCTCGCCGTTCTTGCCGCGCACCGGCAGTGGCCCGATTGCGCCTGCCGTCCCGGTGCGGCCGGAAAAGATCGCCGAATTCAAGACGATGCCGCCGCCGATGAAGGAGCCGATGAAGAAATAGACGAAATCCGGATAGGACGGCCCGACGCCGAAGACCAGTTCGGCGCCGCAGGCGCTGGTCGCATCGTTCTGCATGAAGACCGGATGAGAGACGCGCGCGGCGATGTCGGCCTGCAGGTCGACCTCGCGCCAGACCTCCATGGCGCCGGCCGGCGCGCCGACCTCTTCGGCCCAATTCCAGAGCTCGAAGGGTGCGGCGATGCCGAGGCCGGCAATGCGGCCGCGCTGTTTTTCGTCGAGCCGGTCTTCGAGCTCCTGGATGCCCGAGGTGACGAAGGCGAGGATTTCATCCGGCAGCGGGTAGGCATAGGTCCGGTGCAGCTGCATGCGGATGCGGCCGACGAAATCCATCAGCACCAGATCGGCGCTGCGCCGGCCCATCTTCAGGCCGAAGGAATAGACGGCGTCGGCATTGAGATGCATCGGGATCGACGGCTGGCCGACCCGGCCGCGCACCGGCGCCCCGCGCGACAGCAGCCCTTCCTTTTCCAGGACCCGCATGATGACGGAGACGGTCTGCGCCGACAGCCCGCTGCGGCGCGCGATATCGGCCTTCGACAGCGCGCCGTAAAGACGCACCAGCGACAGCACGAGCCGTTCATTATAGGCCCGTACCCTGACCTGGTTCGCACCGCCGGCCGGATTCAGAATAGGTGGCGGGACCGGTGTGTGTTCCGGTCCATCCAAGGACGACATGACCGCTCCTCCCGATCGTTGGCCCTACTGCATAATTCCTTAAGTCGGGATCGATTTAAGGACAAAATTATGCAGCACTTCAAAGTGCTACAGCGTCCTTTGCGCGTCGAAGACGCGCGGCGCTGTATGCCTGATTTCCACGGAGCATGCCATATCGAATTAATAATTCAATTGGATTTATTTATTGACAAGCCAATTTCTTTTCGCTTTTAATTGCCGTCGTCAAGGGCACGGGACGGCTTTGGAAGCTTAACAATCCACGGCAAAGTGTCATATCGTAAAATTCCGGCCCGCAGGGGCGGCGCCGGCAAACTCTGGGAGGAGTTCCATGAAGAAATCTGTTCTCGCTTTCGGCGCGCTCGCGCTTGGTGTCACCTTTTCCGCTCCTGTCATGGCGGCGGACGTTGCCGCCTGCCTGATCACCAAGACCGACACCAACCCCTTCTTCGTCAAGATGAAGGAAGGTGCTACGGCCAAGGCCAAGGAACTCGGCGTTTCGCTGAAGTCCTATGCCGGCAAGATCGATGGTGACAGCGAAAGCCAGGTGGCAGCGATCGAAAGCTGCATCGCCGACGGCGCCAAGGGCATCCTGATTGCCGCTTCCGACACCAAGGGCATCGTCTCTTCGGTCAAGAAGGCGCGTGAAGCCGGCCTGCTGGTCATCGCTCTCGACACGCCGCTCGAGCCGGCCGATGCCGCCGACGCCACCTTCGCCACCGACAACCTGCTCGCCGGCAAGCTGATCGGCCAGTGGGCCAAGGAAACCATGGGCGACAAGGCCAAGGACGCCAAGGTCGGCTTCCTCGACCTGACCCCGTCGCAGCCGACGGTCGACGTTCTGCGCGACCAGGGCTTCATGATGGGCTTCGGCATCGATCCGAAGGACCCGAACAAGATCGGCGACGAAGACGACAAGCGCATCGTCGGTCATGACGTGACCAACGGCAATGAAGAAGGCGGCCGCAAGGCCATGGAAAACCTTCTGCAGAAGGATCCGAGCATCAACGTCATCCACACGATCAACGAGCCGGCTGCTGTCGGCGCCTACCAGGCGCTGAAGGCCGTCGGCATGGAAAAGAACGTGCTGATCGTCTCAGTTGACGGCGGTTGCCCAGGCGTCAAGTCGGTCAAGGAAGGCGTCATCGGCGCCACCTCGCAGCAATATCCGCTGATGATGGCAGCCCTTGGCGTCGAGGCGATCAAGAAGTTCGCCGACAGCGGTGAAAAGCCGAAGCCGACCGAAGGCAAATCCTTCTTCGACACCGGCGTTTCGCTCGTCACCGACAAGCCGGTCTCCGGCGTCAAGTCGATCGACACCAAAGTAGGCACGGACAAGTGCTGGGGCTGAGCCAAATCTCTTGAAAGCAGAACGGCCGGGGCTTGATCCCCGGCCGTTTTCGACGGACGATGTACCGTCGCCTCACGAACCGGCTAAGCAAAGACCGGAAGGATATCGGTGACGGCCCCCGTGCGAATTCGGCGCGCGGATGCGGAGGAGGAACCATGACCGGAACACAGGAATTCGAACGTGTCCTCGACGGCAGCGACAAGAGCGTCGCCTCCTTCGAGCATCAGGATGTCTCGCTGATCAAGCGTGCCCAGCATTTTCTGCACTCGACGCCGGCCGCCGTGCCGCTGATCGTGCTGGTGCTGGCGATCATCATCTTCGGGATCGCCATCGGCGGACGGTTCTTCTCGTCCTACACGCTGACGCTGATCCTGCAGCAGATCGCCATCGTCGGTATTCTCGGCGCCGCCCAGACGCTGGTCATCCTGACTGCCGGCATCGATCTTTCGATCGGCGTCATCATGGTGATCTCGGCGGTTATCATGGGCAATGTCGCCATCGCCTACGGCATACCGACGCCGATCGCGGTCGCAGCCGGCCTCCTCGTCGGCGGCCTTTGCGGATTGCTGAACGGCTTTCTCGTCGCCTACATGAAACTGCCGCCGTTCATCGTAACGCTCGGCACCTGGAATATCGTCATGGCGACGAATTTCATCTATTCCGCCAACGAGACGATCCGCGACACCGACGTCGATGAACAGGCGCCGCTGCTGCATCTTTTCGCCATGAGCTTCAAAGCCGGCACCGCCGTGCTCACACTCGGCGTCATCGCCATGGTGCTGCTCGTCCTCTTGCTCTGGTATGTGCTCAATCACACCGCTTGGGGCCGGCATGTCTATGCAGTCGGCGACGATCCGGAGGCGGCCAAGCTCTCCGGCATCCAGACCAAGAAGGTGCTGCTCACCGTCTATACCATATCGGGCGTCATCGCCGCCTTCGCCGCCTGGGTCTCGATCGGCCGCAACGGCTCGATCTCGCCATCCTCGGCGGTGACCGATTTTAACCTGCAGGCGATCACCGCGACGGTGATCGGCGGCATCTCGCTGTTCGGCGGCCGCGGCTCCATTCTCGGCACGCTGTTCGGTGCGATGATCGTCGGCGTCGTCTCGATGGGCCTCAACATGCTCGGCGCCGACCCGCAATGGAAAGTCCTTTTGACCGGCGTGCTGATCATTGCCGCCGTCGCCATCGACCAGTGGATCAGAAAGGTTTCGGTGTAATCATGGCTCGCGAACCCCTTCTCACCGCGCGCGGTCTCGTCAAGCGCTACGGCCGCGTGACCGCGCTCGACAATGCCGATTTCGACCTTTACCCCGGCGAAATCCTCGCCGTCATCGGCGATAACGGCGCCGGCAAATCCTCGCTGATCAAGGCGATATCGGGCGCCGCCACCCCGGACGAGGGGGTGATCACCCTCGAAGGCCGGCAGGTGCAGTTCCGCTCGCCGATGGAAGCGCGCGATGCTGGCATCGAGACCGTCTATCAGAACCTGGCTTTGTCGCCGGCGCTGTCGATCGCCGACAACATGTTCCTCGGCCGCGAGATCCGCAAGCCCGGCGTGCTCGGCTCGATGCTTCGCATGCTCGACCGGCCGGCGATGGAAAAGCTGGCGCGCAACAAGCTCTCCGAGCTCGGCCTGATGACCATCCAGAACATCAACCAGGCGGTGGAAACGCTCTCCGGCGGCCAGCGCCAGGGTGTCGCCGTCGCCCGCGCCGCCGCCTTCGGCTCCAAGGTCATCATCATGGACGAACCGACGGCCGCCCTCGGGGTCAAGGAAAGCCGCCGCGTGCTGGAATTGATCCTCGACGTTCGCGCCCGCGGCATTCCGATCGTGCTGATCTCCCACAACATGCCGCATGTCTTCGAGGTCGCCGACCGGATCCATATCCACCGCCTCGGCCGGCGCCTGACGGTGATCGATCCCAAGGAATACACCATGTCCGACGCCGTCGCCTTCATGACCGGCGCCAAGGCGGTGCCGACGGAGCCGGTCGCGGCATGACGGTCAGCACCGAGGAAATCGCCGGCGAGGTCCTCAGCCGCGCCGGCGATAGCACGCGCTTCCTCATCGGCATTGCCGGCCCGCCAGGGTCGGGCAAGTCGACTATGGCCGACAATCTGGCGGCGGCGCTGAACGCCAAAGGCGAAAGCGCCGCAGTCCTGCCGATGGACGGCTTCCACATGGACAATGCCATCCTGATCGAACGCGGCCTTTTGGCCCGCAAGGGCATCCCCGAGACCTTCGATGTCCGCGGTTTCCTCGACATCGTCCGTGCCGTCAGGCCAGCCGACCAGGAGGTTCTGGTGCCGGTCTTCGACCGCTCGCGCGAACTCGCGATTGCTTCCGCCCGGCCGATCGATCCCAAGGACCGTTTCATCATCGTCGAGGGCAACTATCTGCTCTTCACGCAAGGTAAATGGGCAGAACTCGACGGCATCTTCGATTACACGATTATGCTGGCCCCGCCGATCGAGGTGCTCGAGGAGCGGCTCTGGGCGCGCTGGCGCGGTTATAATCTCACCGAGGACGCCGCCAGCGCCAAGGTCTATGGCAACGACCTGCCGAACGGCCGGCTGATCCTCGAAAACCGCCGTCCGGCCGATGTGACGCTGGAGATCGCGCTGGCGTGATGCCGCGACGACGACATGCATGAACAACGAGCTGAAGCGCGGCGCATGAATCGATTTCAATGCGCCGCGCTTTAGTGTTATTCGAAGCCGCAGACGCATCGCTTCGGAGGCCTGCCATGCAATCGATCACCATCCGCCGCCCTGACGACTGGCACCTGCATCTGCGCGACGGCGCCATGCTGGAAGGCGTGATTGCCGATACGAGCCGCACCTTCGCCCGCGCCATCATCATGCCCAACCTGGTGCCGCCGGTGGTCACCACATCAGACGCCATCGCCTACCGCCAACGTATCCTTAAAGCGCTGCCGGCCGGCCATCGTTTCCAGCCGCTGATGACGCTTTATCTCACCGAGCATACCAGCCCCGACGATGTCGAGGCGGGCGCAAAAAGCGGCCTGATCACCGCCGTCAAGCTCTATCCGGCCGGCGCCACCACCAATTCGCATGGCGGCGTGCGCGACATGGAAAAGGCGATGCCGGTGCTGGAGCGCATGGCAAAGATCGGCCTGCCGCTCTGCGTCCATGGCGAGGTGACGACACCTGAGGTCGATATCTTCGACCGCGAGGCTGTCTTCATCGACACCGTGCTCGATCCGCTGCGCCGACGCCTGCCTGAGCTGAAGGTGACGATGGAGCATGTGACGACATCTGATGGTATCGATTACATCAAGGCGGCCAAGGCCAATCTCGCCGGCTCGATCACCACTCACCATTTGATCATCAACCGCAACGCCATCCTGGTCGGCGGCATCCGCCCGCATTATTATTGCCTGCCGGTCGCCAAGCGCGAGAACCACCGGCTGGCCTTGCGCGCCGCCGCCACCGGCGGCGATCCGCGCTTCTTCCTCGGCACCGATTCCGCCCCGCATGTCGACCCGCTGAAGGAATGCGCCTGCGGCTGCGCCGGCATCTACACCTCGGTCAATACGATGAGCTGCCTTGCCCATGTTTTCGAACAGGAGGCCGCGCTGGAAAATCTCGAAGCCTTCGTCTCGCTGAACGGCCCGGCCTGGTACGGGCTTCAGCCGAACGAGGATCGCATCACCCTGGCAAAGCAGGCCGAGCCGGTCGTCTTCCCCGCCAGGATCGAAACCGGCGCCGGCCCGGTGACGGTGTTTGATCCGATGTTCCCGCTGCATTGGCAGGTGGTGGCATAAGCGCCACGTTTGTCCCTCACCCTCACCCTCACCCTCTCCCAGTAAAAACGGGGCGAGGGGACGTGCCCTGCGAGACGTCGGCGAGGGACGGAGAGGTCGCGGCATTTCCCCTTCGCCCCGTTTACGGGGAGAAGGTGGCGGCAGCCGGATGAGGGGCGCCTCAAGCGCGAGCTTCGCCTCGAAGTTACCGCTCTAACATTTCTATGTGCGGTGCATCATTTTTTAACGGAATGCATAAGACATTCCTCACTGCCGATCGCATAGCTTGCCAAGATTATCGGCGTGGCTGCAGTCGCGGAGACTGAAAAAGCATGATGCTTGACTATAACTCCCTTTTGCTGGCGCTCGGCGTCTCCACCGCATGCCTTGCCGTGACCTTGATGGGCAGCTGGCTGGTGCGTCGGGCCGAAACCGTGCTGCTCACCGCCAGCATCGGCCTGGTCCTCGTCATTGCCGGCATTTTCATCTACGGCGCCTATGTGAACAGGCCGGAGACATGGCTGGGTGTGGCCAATTTCGTGCTGTTTCATGCCGGTTTCGCCACCATATGGGGTGCCGGCAGACAGTTTCTCACCGGCCGGCTCGCTTTGCTCGGCATCTCTGCCCGTGCGCTGACGGCGATGGCTTTCTCCATCGTGCCGATGCTGGCAGGTTATGACGGCCTGGCCTTCATATCAGACAATCTTGCCATTGCTTTGCTGCTCTTTGCCACCGCCCGGCAATATTGGCTCGCCCGCGCCGAAGCGCCCGCGCCGATCCTCGGCATCACCGCGCTCTATACGCTGACGGGGATCTCCTTCGTGCTCTGCGCCGCCGTGCTGATCGCCGATGGCAAGCTGGTGCTCGGAAGCGCGCCCAGCAACTGGGCCGAGGATCTGAGCCTTGCCGTCTGCATCGCCGGCATGACCGGGATCGGTGCGCTGTCGCTGGCGCTGCATCAGTGGCGGCTTGCCGCGCGCCACCGTCTCGAGGCGATCACCGATCCGCTGACCGGGCTGCTCAACCGCCGCGCCCTGTTCGATCAATACGGTACGCGTCCGATGGGCTCGACCACGGCCGTCATCGTCTTCGATATCGACCACTTCAAATCCGTCAACGACCGCTTCGGCCATGCGAGCGGCGATCGCGTGCTCAAGGTCTTCGCCGGCGAACTCGCCGCCCATTGCCGCCCCGGCGACATCGCCGCACGGTTGGGTGGTGAGGAGTTCGCGCTGGTGTTGAAGGAGATCATGCCCGGCCGGGCGGAACTGGCGGCCGAGCGCATCCGCAGGGCCTTCGAGGTGCGCGAGATTTACATCGACGACGAGGTGCTGAAATGCACGGTCAGCGTCGGCGTTGCGCCCGGCCGCGCCAAGCCGCTGGATTTCGACGCCATGCTGAACGCCGCCGACAAGGCGCTCTACGCCGCCAAACGGGGCGGCCGCAACCGGGTGGAACTAGCAGGCCACCTGCAGGCGGTTCCCGTCGAGGTATCGCGCACCGCGTCTTGATTCCGGGCGGATCCTCTGATGACGTCTTCCGGTGGCATACGGTCGTTAGCCAGCGGAATGCGGATCCATACTATAGAGATGGACTGGATAATCGGGACCGATGGCATCGCGGACGCGGCCACACCAGGCGGCGAAGGCGGGATAAACTGCGAGCGAAAAGCCGCAATCCTCGGCCCGGTGGCTATAGGCATAAACCGCAATGTCGGCGATCGACAACTCCTCGCCGACAACAAACGGGCTGTCGGTGAGGTCCCGTTCGAGTGCAGCGAGCGCCCGGTTTGCCGCGTCGCGCTTGCCCGCAATCATGCTCTGGTTACGCTCCAGCCGCCCCGTCAACGTCCAGAAGCGCAGCGAACCGATGACCGGCTCGACATGATATTGCTCGAAGAACAGCCACTGCATGACCTTGGCGCGCCGGTACCTGTCTGACGGCAGGAAGCGCGTCCCCTCGGCGAGAAAAGTGAGGATTGCGTTCGATTCGGCGATCGCACGCCCATTGTCGAGTTCGAGAACAGGGACGGCGCCCACCGGGTTGAGTTTCAGGAAAGCCTCGGTGCGGCACTCGCCCTCGAAGATCGATACTTCGCGACTGATATAAGGCATGTCGAGCAGGCCGAGCAAAACCCGGACCTTCCAGCCATTTTGCGACGGCAGATAATCGTGAAGCGTAAACATGGCGGTCCTTTCGCGACGATTGGCTCACGTTCGCACGCCGCCTCGAAACCAACCACCCGATTCCTGAAGGGGCATGTCGGTTAGCCAGGAAGCAATCATTCAGACGATCATCAGCGCCCTGATGAAGGCGACCGAAGCAAGCAGCGAGGCCACGGTCCGCACATGGTTCCACCACGTCCAGTCCCTGAGATAGGCGGCCCAGAGCTCGACTGCCTGCGGCCCACTGCCGCTTACCTTCTCCAGCGCATCGTTCATCGGCACATTGAAGATGATGGTCGAGAGGAAGGAGGCGAGGAGATAGAGGGCGGCGCCTGCCAGCATCAGCGTCGATGCGCCGCCGCGCCAGTCGATCAGGGCGAGCACTGTTATGACGATGCAGAGGATCGCCGTCGGCACGAAGAGACCCATGAACGGCGAGCGGACGATCGTGACATTGATCGAGTTCATCGCCGCAATGCCCTGTTCCGCAGGAATCCTGGAGAAGGCGGTCATGATGAAGGTCGAAAAGGCGAAGAAGATGCCGGCGACGAGGCCGCTGCCGATTGCCGCCGCCACGAGGGAAAGGATGAGGACGATCTGCATAGTCAGGCACTCCATATTCCGGATGCCGCGGCCCGGCGGGCATAGTGGCTGAAATCGGTGGCGGGGCGCCCGAGAATATCAGGGACGCCGCCCATGGTGCTGGAATTGCGCCCATCGAGCACCTGGCCGAAGAGCTCCTCCAGAAGGTCGATCAGGCCCTGTGGCAGGCCGGCTGCCGCAAGCCCGCCGGTGAAGTCTGCCATCGACACCTGCTGGTATTCGATCGGCCGTCCGGCTGCCGCGGCGATTTCGGCGACCGCCTGACCGAATGTCAGCGCCCGGGGACCGGTCAGTTCGTAAATCTTGTTTCGATGGCGCGGATCGGTCAAGGCGGCTACGGCGGCATCGGCGATGTCGTCCGCATCGATGAAGGGTTCGCGGATCTCGCCCGCCGGCAATTGCAGCCGGCCGCCGAGGATCTGCTCGACAAAGGCACCCTCGCTGAAATTCTGGCAGAACCAGGAGGCGCGCAGGATGGTGGTGCCGATGCCGGAAGCGGTGAGCGCGGTTTCGCTCCGTTGCGCGCCCTCTTCGCCGCGGCCGGAGAGCAGCACGATATGCTCAAGACCGCATTCCCTGGCCACCTCGGCGAGGGTTGCGATCGCTTCTGCCGCCCAGGCGACGGCAAGATCCGGCTGGAAGGCAACATAGGCGCTCGATGCGCTCTGAAGCGCGCCGCGCCAGCTTGACCTGTCCTCCCAGTCGAAGGGACGTGCGCTGGAGCGCGATGCCGCGCGAACGGTGAGGCCGCGCGCTTCCAGGCGCTTGATGATGCGGCCACCGGTCTTTCCCGGCCCACCGACGACGACGATTTCGGAATTCTGCTGTCGAAGCTCCTTCCAAAGTTAAGAAACAAGAGAAACTCTCCCATTTGCAAAATGAGATAAACTCTCTTATTTTGTTTGTCAACCATGAGGAGCAGACGATGTCGCAACAGCCGGTCGCAACGCGCAGGCGCCAGCAGCAGCATTCGGGCCAGCCGCGCCGGATCCCCAGCCAGCAGCGCGGCCGCGAACGCTTCGAAAAGATCCTTGCCGTTGCCGCCGAGCTGATCGAAAGCCATGGCAGCGACGGCTTGAAGATGAGCGAGATCGTCGAAAAGGCCGGCCTCTCCTTCGGCGCCCTCTATCAATATTTCCCCGACAAGAGTTCGATCATCCGGACATTGGCCGAACGCTTCAACGAAGAGGGCAGGCGCTGCGTCGAGGCGGAGCTGGCGAAAGTGACCGACGCCGTGGCGCTGACAGCCGCGCTCGCCACGATCGTCGACGAATATTATGCCTTCTTCCGCCGCGAGCCGGTGATGCGCGACATCTGGCACGCAACCCATACCGATAAGCTGCTGCAGCAGATCGATGCCGAGGACATGGAATTTCACGCCCAGGCCTTTCTCGCCGTGCTCCTCCGCCTGTGGCCGGATCGCGACCGAAAGGAGCTTCTGGCGATCGCCCGGCTGACGATGCAGCTCCTTGCCGCCGCCGTGCGTTATGCCGTTTCGCTGGATGCGGAAGAGGGTGACGAGGCAATTGTCCTGTTCAAGAAGATGCAGGGACCCGATATCGGCCGTCTGTTGCGCTAATACGATCGTCCAGCGTCTGGAAACTCAGGCCTCTTGCTGCTATTCCCGCAGGGAACCGAGCCGAAGGAGAGCCGCATGATCCAGACCACGTTTCCCGACCGCGCCGTGATGGCCGAACTGGTGGCCAAGATGCTGTGGGAGATCAAGGCGGTGCATTTCAATGCGGGAGCGCCCTACAAGCTCGCCTCCGGCATGGCGAGCCCGGTCTATATCGATTGCCGCAAGCTGCTTTCCTTCCCGCGCATCCGCTCGACGGTGATGGATTTCGCCGCCAGCACCCTGTTGCGCGATGCCGGCTTCGAGCAGTTCGATTGCATCGCCGGCGGCGAGACCGCCGGCATCCCCTTCGCCGCTCTGCTGGCCGATCGCCTCGGCCTGCCGATGATCTATGTCCGCAAGCAGCCGAAGGGCCATGGCCGCAATGCCCAGATCGAGGGCAATATGCCGGAAGGCTCGCGCGTGCTGGTCATTGAGGACCTGACGACGGCCGGCGGCAGCATGTTCAAGTTCATCGAGGCCGTCCGTGCCGCCGGCGGCGTCGTCGATCACGGCATTGCGCTGTTCTTTTACGGCATTTTCGGCGACCAGCGCTTTGCCGATGGCAAGGTCCGGCTGCATCACATCGCCACCTGGCGTAATGTCCTGGCCGTCGCCAAGGCGCAGAAGCTGTTCGACGACAAGACGCTTGAAGAGGTCGAAGCCTTCCTCGATGCGCCGCTGGCCTGGTCGGGACGGAATGGTGGCGTAAGTGAGCTTTCGCTCTAGTCAGTTGACAAAAGCTCACTTAATCGGTTGATGAACGTATAAGTCTGTTGGGAGGAATTCGATGATTTTGTGCTGCGGCGAAGCCTTGATCGACATGCTGCCGAGGGACACGACCCTTGGTGAAAAGGGCTTTGCCCCCTATGCCGGCGGCGCCATCTTCAATACCGCCATCGCGCTCGGCCGCCTCGGCATCCCCACCGCCTTTTTCACCGGCATTGCCGACGACATGATGGGCGAGATCCTGCTTGCGACGCTGAAGGCAGCCAATGTCGATTACAGCCCCTGCGCCATCACTCCGCGCCCCTCGACCATCGCCTTCGTCAAGCTGGTGAACGGCCAGGCGACCTACGCCTTCTACGACGAGGGCACGGCCGGCCGGATGATCACCGAGGCCGACCTGCCGATCCTTGGCGATGATTGCGAAGCGCTGCATTTCGGCGCAATCAGCCTGATCCCCAGCCCCTGCGGCGAAACCTATGAAGCGCTGCTCGACCGCGAAGCCGCAAGCCGCGTCATCTCGCTCGACCCGAACATCCGTCCCGGTTTCATCAAGGACAAGCCGGCGCATATGGCCCGCATCAAGCGCATGGCCGCCAAATCCGACATCGTCAAATTCTCCGACGAGGATCTCGACTGGTTCGGTCTGACCGGCGACCACGATACGCTCGCCGCCCACTGGCTGAACCACGGCGCCAAACTGGTCGTCATCACCAAGGGCGCCGAAGGCGCCTCCGGTTATACCAAAGAGCGCAAGGTGACGGTGCCGAGCCAGCGCGTCACGGTCGTTGATACGGTCGGCGCCGGCGATACCTTCGATGCCGGCGTGCTGGCCTCGTTGAAGATGGACAATCTGCTGACCAAGGCCCAGGTCGCCTCGCTCGACGAGCAGGCGCTCCGCAACGCCCTCACCCTCGGCGCCAAAGCCGCCGCCGTCACCGTCTCCCGCGCCGGCGCCAACCCGCCCTGGGCGCATGAGATTGGGCTTTAAGGGAGCTTCCGCCCCCATCTGCTGCCGCCAACGCCCTTCGGACCCTCGCAAGCGGGGCGAAGGGATATGGCCGCGACCTCTCGATTCCCTTCGTCTCCTTAGCGGCGGACCTCGGATGGTATTTCATCCGGCTGCTGGCAAGGCTCGGTCTGGCTTCGGCGATCAAGCTCCCGCACACAATCGTGCCACGGCGAGGCTTGAGGCGCGTCGACGTATCCGAGACTGCCGGTGGCAATCATTCGCCATATCACGCGGCGGGTCAGGCGGAATCTCGCCCATGAGTGCGTTATCCTCTCCAACAAGCCGTAAATCGCACGATGAAGCCTTGGCAAGCTTTCGAATCGTGCTTTAGGTTGCGGCCCGAAAAGCAAACGGGTCGAACAAAAGATGCGCCTTACAGACTGCTATAATTTTCACGATTTCCGGCGCATGGCCAAACGGCGTCTTCCCGGACCGATCTTCGACTATATCGATGGCGCCGCCGATGATGAGGTGACCTATCGGCGCAATACGGCGGCCTTCGAGAATTGCGACCTGGTGCCCGACGTTCTCAGGGGAGTGGCCGAGGTCGACATGTCGGTGACGGTCATGGGGCAGAAGCTGGCCATGCCGGTCTATTGCTCGCCGACGGCGCTGCAGCGGCTTTTTCACCACCAGGGGGAGCGAGCGGTCGCGGCGGCGGCGGCAAAACACGGCACGATGTTCGGCGTCTCCTCGCTCGGCACGATCAGCCTGGAAGAAGCCCGGCAGATCAGCGACGGACCGCAGATCTATCAGTTCTATTTCCACAAGGACCGCGGCCTCAACCACGAGATGATGGCGCGGGCGAAAAATGCCGGCGTGCAGGCGATGATGCTGACGGTCGACAGCATCACCGGCGGCAACCGCGAGCGCGACAAGCGCACCGGTTTTGCCATTCCCTTCAAGCTCAATCTCGCCGGCATGACCCAGTTCGCCATTAAGCCTTCCTGGGCGATCGACTGGCTGACGCATGAGCGCTTCCGGCTGCCGCAGCTCGAAAACCACGTCAAGATGGATGGCGGCTCGCTGTCGATCAGCCGATACTTCACCGAAATGCTCGACCCGTCGATGTCCTGGGATGACGTGGCGGAGATGGTGCGCGCCTGGGACGGACAGTTCTGCCTGAAGGGCATCATGTCGGTCGAAGACGCCAAGCGCGCTGTCGAGATCGGCTGCACCGGCATCGTGCTGTCAAACCATGGCGGGCGCCAGCTCGACGGCTCGCGCAGCGCTTTCGACCAATTGGCCGAGATCGTCGACGCCGTCGGGGATCGCATCGACGTCATGATGGACGGGGGCGTGCAGCGGGGAACGCATGTTCTCAAGGCTTTGTCGCTCGGGGCAAAGGCCGTCGGCCTCGGCCGCTACTATCTCTTCCCGCTTGCCGCCGCCGGACAGCCCGGCGTCGAACGGGCGCTGCAGACGATGCGCACCGAGATCGAGCGCGACATGAAGCTGATGGGCTGCACCACGGTCAGCCAACTGAGCCGGCGGAACCTGCGCTTCCGCTCCTGAGCGGGGGCGGCGGCGTCCGCCCCTCATCCGGCTGCCGCCACCAACCGGGGTCGAGCCGCTGGTCTCGACCCGTCCTTCGGACCCCCGTAAACGGGGCGAAGGGGAACAAGCCGCGCCCTCTCGTCCCCCGCCTACATCACGTATGGCACGTCCCCTCGCCCCGCAAGCGGGGAGAGGGTTAGGGTGAGGGGCAGTCCAGAACACTTACTTCGCAAGCTTTGCCAGCGCCGCAACCAGGCCCTGCGTCGATGAGTCGTGCGATGCGGCACTCTCCTTGCCCTCGACAACCGGCAGCAGGCCCGTTGCCAGTTCCTTGCCGAGTTCGACGCCCCACTGGTCGAAGGAGTTGATGCGGAAGAGCACGCCTTCGACGAAGACGCGGTGTTCGTAAAGCGCGATCAGGCGGCCGAGCGCGTAAGGGGTGAGCTTGTCGTAGACGAAGGTGATCGACGGACGGTTGCCGGTGAAGACGCGGTGCGGGGCGATGAAATCGGCCTTTTTGCCGTCCATGCCCTTGTCGGTCAGCTGCTTCTTTGCTTCGTCGAAGGTGCGGCCCTTCATCAGCGCTTCCGATTGGGCGAGAACGTTCGAGATCAGCAACTGGTGCTGATGGCGCAGTTCCGGCTCGAAAGCATTGGCGGCGATCATGAACTCGGCTGGGATGATGCTCGTGCCCTGGTGGATCAGCTGGTAGAAGGCGTGCTGGCCGTTGGTGCCGGGTTCGCCCCAGACGACCGGGCCGGAATTGCCCTCGACCGGCGTGCCGTCGATGGTGACGCCCTTGCCGTTCGATTCCATGTCGAGCTGCTGCAGATAGGCGGGAAAACGCGACAGCCGCTGATCGTAGGGCAGGATGGCGCGGGTGGAATAGCCGAGCACGTTGCGATGGTAGAAGCCGATCAGGCCGAGCAGCATCGGCAGGTTCTCGGTAATTGGTGCCTTACGGAAGTGATTGTCGATGGCATGGGCGCCATCGAGGAACTTGCCGAAATTAACCGGGCCGACGGCGATCATCAGCGGCAGGCCGATCGCCGACCAGATCGAGTAGCGGCCGCCGACCCAGTCCCAGAAGCCGAAGACGCGGGCGCTGTCGATGCCGAAGGCGGAAACCTTGTCGAGCGCCGTCGAGACGGCGGCGAAGTGGTGCTGCACAGCCACTTCGCCGAGCGCCTTGGCGATGAAATTGCG
The DNA here is from genome assembly GCF_017357385.1 of Rhizobium sp. NZLR1. Lineage (NCBI taxonomy): Bacteria > Pseudomonadati > Pseudomonadota > Alphaproteobacteria > Hyphomicrobiales > Rhizobiaceae > Rhizobium > Rhizobium sp. NZLR1. The sequence continues at coordinate 513,932 of NZ_CP071632.1, forward strand.
CGCCGTCTGCGCATTGGTCATCGTCTCCACGGTGGTGAAGGTCTTCGAGGCGACGATGAACAGCGTCGTCTCAGGCTGCACCAGCTTGAGGATATCGGCGATATGGGCGCCGTCGATGTTGGAGACGAAATGCGCCCGCGGGCCGTCATGGAAGGGGGCAAGCGCCAGCGTCGCCATCACCGGGCCGAGATCCGAGCCGCCGATGCCGATATTAATGACATCGGTGATCGTCTTGCCGGTGGCGCCCTTCAGCGTGCCCGAGCGGATGTCGTCGGCAAACTTGCCCATGGCAGAAAGCACGGAATTGACGTCGGGCATGACGTCCTTGCCGTCGACCAGAACCGGCGTGTTGGAACGGTTGCGCAGCGCGGTGTGCAGAACGGCGCGATCCTCGGTGAAATTGATCGCCTTGCCGGAGAACATCTCCTCGCGCTTCTTTTCGACGCCGCCCTCTTCGGCAAGCTTGACCAGCAGCTTGAGGATGTCGTCGTTCACCGCCGTCTTGGAAAAATCCATCAACAGGTCGTCAAGCGAAACCGAAAAGCGCGAAAAGCGCTCGGAATCGGAGGCGAAGGCGGCACGGATATCGGTTGCCTTGGTGGCATCAGCGGTGCTTTTCAGCTGTTCGACGATGGCGTTCATGGGAGGCTCCTCTGGAGGCGGAAAGGTTGCGGAAACTATTCGCTTTATCGGGCGCAAATCAAGTTCAGCCACCGCTCCAGATACAAAAAAGCCATCCGCGGCGAACGGATGGCCGTCAATTTCATGAGGTTGTTAAATTAGCCGCGCAGGTCCTTGCGCAGGATCTTACCAACAGGCGACTTCGGCAGCTCGGTGCGGAATTCGATGAAGCGCGGGCGTTTGTAGTTGGTGAGATTGGCGATGCAATGGGCTTTCACCTCGGCTTCCGTCAGCTTCGGGTCCTTCCGAACGACGAAGAGTTTGACCGCCTCGCCCGAATGCCCGTCCGGCACGCCGATCGCCGCCGCCTCGAGGATGCCGGCGTGCATGGCGGCGACTTCCTCGATCTCGTTCGGATAGACGTTGAAGCCGGAGACCAGGATCATATCCTTCTTGCGGTCGACGATCTTGGTAAAACCGCGGTCGTTCATGAAACCCATGTCGCCCGAGCGGAAATAGCCGTCCTCCGTCATCACCCGCGCCGTTTCCTCGGGCTTTTGCCAATAGCCGGCCATCACCTGCGGCCCGCGGATGCAGATCTCGCCGACGTCGCCGAGCGGCAGCGAATGGCCGTCCTCGTCGCGGATATCGAGGTCGGTGGAGGGCATCGGCAGGCCGATCGTGCCGGTGAACTCGGCCGAATCGAAACGGTTGGCGGTGGCAACCGGCGAGGTCTCGGAAAGGCCGTAGCCCTCCGTTACCGCCGTGCCGGTTATCTTAAGCCAGCGTTCGGCGACCGGGCGCTGCACGGCCATGCCGCCGCCAAGCGACATGATCAGCGGCGAGAAGTCGAGCTTGGCGAAATCGGCATTGTTCATCAGCGCGTTGAACAGCGTGTTGAGGCCGGGGAAGATATGCACGTCGGACTTGCCGAATTCCTTGACGAGGCCGGGAATGTCGCGCGGATTGGCGATCAGGATGTTGCGGGCGCCGAGCGACATGCCCATCAGCGAATTCACCGTCAGCGCGAAGATGTGGTAGAGCGGCAAAGCGCAGAGGAAATTCAGCACCTCGGGCTGCTTCTTGCGCTCGAAGGCCGAGCGGAGCCAAAGCGACAGCTGCAGCTTGTTGGCAAGCAGGTTTGCATGCGTCAGCACCGCGCCCTTGGCAACGCCGGTCGTGCCGCCGGTATATTGCAAAAAGGCGATATCGCTGCCCGCAAGCGTGACCGGCTCAAGGCTTTTCCTCGCGCCTTCCCGCAGCACCTGGCCGAAGCTCTTGTGCTCAGGGATCGACCAGGAGGGCACGAGCTTCTTCACCTTGCGCACGGTGAAATTGACGATCAGCCCCTTGATCCCCAGCATGTCACCGAGCGAGGTGACAACGACATGGCGGAGGTCGGTCTTGTTCAAGACCTGCTCGACCGTGCGGGCAAAATTCTCCAGCACGAAGATCGCCTTGGCGCCGGAATCGCGCAACTGGTGTTCGAGCTCGCGCGGCGTATAGAGCGGGTTGACGTTGACGACGACGAGGCCGGCCCGCAGGATGGCATAGGTCGCGACCGGGTTCTGTAAGACGTTCGGCATCATCACGGCGACGCGGTCGCCCTTCTCAAGGCCGGTGCTCTGCAGCCAGGCGGCGACCTTGCGCGTCTGGCTCTCCAACGCGCGATAACTCATTGCCTTGCCCATGCTGGCAAAAGCGGTCCGGTCGGCGTAGCGGGCACAGGATTTTTCCAGCAGTTCCGCCAGCGAGGCATATTCCAGCGGCGGGAGTTCGGCCGGAACCATATCGGGATAGGCGGCAAGCCAGGGTTTCTCAGGCCTGGCGCCGTTCGGATGGACGGAAATGCTGTTCATCGTGTCTCTCTCCCCTGCTGCCGCCGCGCCGACGATCGGTCGGCAGATCGACCGGAAAGATCCTCCATCTTCCAGTCCGGCAGCTTATGCCATTGCTCGAATGGTTCAAGCCGAATTGAAGCTATACTAACCTTGACGTAAACGTCAATAATGGCCCGTTCGAGCAGCGGAACTTTGAGTCTAGCGCCACGTTGTCTAGGTACCCCCGTGAGGAACCAAAGGAGATGCACAATGCTCAATCAGGAAACTGACGCCAACCGCGGTGATCCGAACGCGAAGAGCACGCATTCGCTAATCGCCAGCGACCGCGTCGAGGGCACCCGTGTCTACGGCGCCGATGGCAGGCATATCGGCTCGATCGAACGTCTGATCATCGGCAAGCTCGACGGCCGCGTCGCCTATGCCGTGCTGAGCTTCGGCGGCTTCCTCGGCATCGGTCACGATCACTATCCGCTACCCTGGGAAAAGCTCAACTACGACACCAAGCTGGATGGCTATCGCATCGACCTGACCAAGGAACAGATCGAAGGCGCACCGAGCTATTCGGACGATGACGACAGCTGGTACAACGACAATGGCCGCCGGGTCTATGACTACTACGGCGTGCCGCCCTACTGGATGTAATCTCGTTCGATAGGCCGAATTGGAAGGGCTCCGCGGATGCGGGGCCTTTTTGGCGTGCTGTTGTCGGTGGACGTTGACGAGGGACGGAGAGGCTGCGGCATATCCCCTTCGCCCCGCAAGCGTGGGTCCGAAGGACGGGTCGAGACCCGTGGCTCGACCCCGGTCGGTGCCGGCAGGCGGATGAGGGGCTGCGTTTTACTCCCCCGCAACAAGATCATTGGCCGACCGCAACACTATCCCGATCGTAATGTCTTCAGCGACGATCACCTTCGCCGTCTTCACCGCAAACACATGGCTCTCGCCCGGCAGCAGCGTTACCAGCATCGAATCGACGACGGCATCCGGGTCCAGCCGATCCGCCATCAGGCAGAGATCCTTCAGGAAACTCTCAGCCGTTACCGCAACCGCAAAGCCGCCATCGATCGCGCTGACACCGACGCTCAGCCGCGGCGCCGGCAGGGCAAGCGCGATATCCTCGACGAAATAGTGAAAAGCCCGCCTGTCGAGCATCTCGACGACGATGACCTCGTCCTTCGGTACGTTGGGCCTGACGATATCTTCGGGCAGCGGAAATTCCTTGGCCTCGAAACGGTCGCAGAGCAGCCGCCAGAATTCGAATTCGGCAAGCACCGTGCCGTCGAGCCTCAGGCGTTTGCCACTGATCTTCGCCCGCCAGAACAATGTGCGCTCATTGACCGCCACCGCCGCCAGCCCGTCGCCACGCGGCTGGATCGTCAGCAGGCGTGGATCATAGGCGGCCTTCAGCGCATACCAGAGCGGCTTGCGGCGGCCGGCTGAATCCAGCGCCGCCCATGACGTCACCGGCCAGCAGTCGTTGAACTGCCAGACCACCGCGCCCTTGCAGATATCGCGGTGAGACCGCATGTGCTCGACGCCGAAGCGGATGGCGCGGGCCTGGTTGAGCTGGGTGGCGAAGTGCCAGTCGTCCATGGTCTGCGGCTCCGGCAGGTGACCGGCGAGGCCGCGGATCAGCTTGTCATTGCCTTGGGTGGCCTTCTGATGGTGAAAGACGCCGTTCGATTGCGGCGTCAGCGGTGCGTCATGCACGCTCTCTTCGATCGTCGCCCAGGCAGCCGGCGCCTGCCAGCCGAATTCGGAGCAGAAGCGCGGGATATAGTTGCGGTAGACCTCGTAGCCGACATCGTTCCACACGTCCCAGATATGTTTGCAGCCATGGCCGTCGGCATTGGGTTCGATCTCCATCGAGCCGGAATAGGGGCTGCCGGGATAATAGGGCCGCTCGGGATCGAGTTCGGCGCAAAGCCTCGGCAGCAGGTCGAGATAATAGCCGAGCCCCCAGCTTTCGCCCGCCTTGATGATCGGCCGCCAGCCCCATTCGTCGAAGCCCCAGATGTTCTCGTTATTGCCGTTCCAGAGAATCAGTGAGGCATGCGGCATCAACCGCACGACATTGTCGCGCACTTCAGCCTCGACCTCGCTTCTCAGCGGCTCCTCCTCCGGATAGGCGGCGCAGGCAAAGAGGAAATCCTGCCAGACCAGCATGCCCATGCGGTCGCAGGCTTCGTAGAATTCATCGCGCTCGAAAATGCCCCCGCCCCAGACGCGCAGCATATGGATATTGGCGGCCTTCGCCTCGTCGATTCCAGCAGCATACCGCTCGGCCGTCACCCGGGAGGGAAAACAATCGTCGGGAATCCAGTTCGCGCCCGCGATGAACAGCGGCACGTCGTTGATGACGAAGGTGAAGGCCGAGCCGTGCGCGTCGGCCGAGGTGTCGAGCCGCAAAGAGCGGAAACCAAGTTCACGTTGATGGCTGTCGAGCAGGTCGCTGCTGGCATCGTCGACGAGCTCAAGCGTCAGGGGATAGAGCGGCTGCGCGCCGAGATGATGCGGCCACCAGAGTTTTGGCGAGGGAAGGACAAGCTCGAAGACGACCTCGTCTTCCCCAGGGTCGATCGTAACCGTCTTAGTCATGCCGCCGATTGCGGCGACAAGCTTGCAGCCCGCCTTATCGCCATGCCGCGCGATCCTGGCATGGATCTTGACCAGTCCGTCGCCGCCGGCAAGCGTGGCCGACACCCGTGCCTCGGCAAGCCGCGCCCGATCCCAGCTTTCCAGCCGCACGGGTTTCCAGAGGCCCGCCGTCACCAGCGTCGGCCCCCAGTCCCAGCCGAAATTGCAGGCCATCTTGCGCATCAGATTGCCCGGTCCCGGATAATTGTTGGGACGGTAGCCGTAATGTTTCTCCATCTCCGCGCCATAGGCATAGGCGGAACGAAAGGTAACGCTGAGGTCGTTCTGGCCAACCTTCAGCAATCTCGAAACATCGAAACGAAAGGTGCGGTTCATATTGAATGTGCGGCCGATCTCTTCGCCGTTGAGCGCGATCGTCGCGATCGCATCGAGCCCGTCGAAGACCAGCTCCTGCACCCTGCCATCGTCGGGCGTTGCCTCGAAGCGGCAGCGATAGCTCCAGTCGGCTTTGCCGACCCAGTCATTGGTGATCTCGTTGACGTCGATATAGGGATCGGCGATCAGCCGGCTGGCGAGAAGGTCGAGATGCACACAGCCCGGCACCGTTGCGGCGATGGCATCAGGCAGGCCGGGTCTTGCTGTATCGTTGCAGGAGAGCGTCCAGCCGGAATTCAGCGTGGTCTTCTCGATCATGGATGGCTCCTGATTATGCCGCTCGAAACTGTCGGATGAGGTGTTTTGGGAAGGGTGCCGCCGCGATCGGGGCCGGCGTCAGATCTGTCAGAGAAACCGGCCGTGGCGCTGCAGCACCTCGATCTTATAGCCGTCCGGATCGCTGATGAAGAAGAACAGGCCGAAGAGCTTGCCGTCACGGTTGAGCTCTACCAGTTCGCCCGGCTTCAGCCTCAGTTTCGACAGCCGTTCGCGCTCGACCGCCACCTCTTCGACGGAGATGGCGAGATGGCCATAGCCATTGCCCAGATCGTAGGGCGCGGTCCGGCCCTTGTTGACCGTCAATTCCAGCTCGAAGCCGGTCTCGGCATTGCTCAGATAGATCAACGTGAAGGTGTCGAAATCGACGCGGTCGGCGACCGAAAGGCCGAATGCCTTGCCGTAGAACTCGACCGAGCGCGCCTCGTCGAGAATACGGATCATCGAGTGGATCATCTTCGCCAAGTCTGCCTCCCACTGCACTACAGCGCCGCGCGTCTCTTTAGACGAGCAAAGGACGCTGTAGCACTTTGAATTACTGCATAATTCCTTAAATCGGAATCGATTTAAGGGAATTATGCAGTAGTCACGGCAGTCTTGGTACTCGTCCTCTTACGCCGTGCGCAAGCCGATTCTTCGCGTGATCGCCCCTTCGACCATGCCCATGGCGTCATAGATCAGCACCGCCATCAGGCCGACGATCAGCCCGCCCTGCAGGATGAAGGCGGTATTGTCGGAAATCAGCCCGGCGATGATCACCTCGCCGAGGCCCTTTGCCGCAACCGTCGAGCCGATCGTCGCCGTGCCGATATTGATCACGGTCGCGACCTTCAGCCCTTCGAGGATCAGCGGCAGGGCGAGGGGCAGCTCGACGCGGAGCAGCCGCTGGGTGCCGTTCATGCCCATGCCGTCGGCGGCATCGAGAACCTGCGGCGACACCTGCTTCAGGCCGGCGACGGTATTTTCGAAAATCGGCAGCAGGCCGTAGAGAAACAGTGCGATCAGCGTCGGCATGGCGCCGAAGCCGGTGGCGGGAACCGCGAGTGCCAGCACCGCAACCGGCGGAAAGGTCTGCCCGGCATTGGCGATGGCGCGCGACAACGGCAGAAAGTCGGCGCCGCTTTCGCGGGTGACGAAGATGCCGCCGACAACGGCGAGCACCGCGCTGCAGGCGATCGATCCGATGACCAGTTGCAGATGGCCGGCGGCCAGCGAGGCGAGGCTGTTCTGCGTATAGACGGCGGGCGCATTGTTGTTGGTCAGCGGCACGAGTAGGAAGGAAAGCCATTCCGTCCTGAACAGCAGGATGAGCAGCAATACCAGCGCCGCCAGGCGGAAGAGATTGGCGACGATGAGTTTCATGCCTTGCGGCCCAGTTCGAGAAGCCGCGTCATCGAGATCGATCCCACCGGCGCTTTCTCGCCGTCCTGCACCGTAGCCTCGTCGACGCCCTGCCAGATCATTTCGGCCAGCGCGTCGCGCAGGCTGAGCGACTGCGGCAAGGCATAGGCGAGGCCGCTCTTGGCCGGTTCCATGCTCTCCTTCAGCGGCAGCAGCGACATCAGCTTCAGCGCCCGGTCGGAGGTGCCGGTCAATTGCTGAACGAAGGGATCGGCGGGTTCGGTGAGGATCTTTTCCGGCGTCGAGCATTGCAGCAATCTGCCCTCACTCATCACCGCGATCTGATTGCCGAGATGGAAGGCCTCGTCCATGTCGTGGGTGACGAGAATAACCGTGGTGCCGAACTGCTTCTGGATCGCCAGGAGATCGTCCTGCGCCTTGCCGCGGATGACCGGATCGAGCGCCCCGAACGGTTCGTCCATCAGCAGCAGTTCCGGCTCAGCCGCCAGCGCCCGGGCGACGCCGACGCGCTGCTGCTGCCCGCCGGAGAGCTGGTGCGGATATTTGTCGGCGAAACTCGCCGGATCGAGGTTGAAAAGCCCGAGCAGTTCCTCGACGCGGGCCGCGATCCGGGTCGAATCCCAATCGAGAAGCTGCGGCACCGTGGCGATATTCTGCGCCACGGTGCGGTGTGGAAACAGGCCGTGTCCCTGGATGGCATAGCCGATCCTGCGGCGAAGCTCGGTCACCTCGACGTCAATGACATTCTGCCCGCCGACGAAAATCTCGCCCGCGGTGATCGGCACCAGCCGGTTGATCATCCGCATCAGTGTCGATTTGCCGGAGCCCGAGGTGCCGACGATGACGGTGATCTCACCCTTCTCGACGCGCATCGAGACATTGTCGACGACGGTGGCCGCGCCATAGCGTTTGGTGACGTTCCTGATCTCGATCATGCTCATGCGGCGGATCCCCGGATGCTGTCGATGACCGCATCGAGGATGACGGCCGATGAGAAGGCGAAGAACACGGTCGGCACGGCGCCGAGCAGGACGAGGTCCATGGCCGTCTGGCCGAGCCCCTGGAAGATGAAGATGCCGAAGCCGCCGCCGCCGATCAGCGCCGCGATCGTCACCATGCCGATTGCCTGCACCAGCACGATGCGGATGCCGGTGAGGATGACGGGAAAGGCAAGCGGCATGTCGATGCCGGTGAGGATCTGCCGTTGCGTCAGCCCCATGCCGGCCGCAGCATCCCGCACCGAGGGATCGACGCCCTCGAGGCCGACGACGGTGTTGGCGACGATCGGCAGCAGCGAATAGAGCACCAGCGCGATCAAGGCCGGCGCCGTGCCGATGCCGCGAATGCCGATCGCAGCCGCCAGCGGTACATGGGTGGCGAGATAGCCGAGCGGCAGCATCAGCAGGCCGAACAGTGCGAGGCTCGGGATCGTCTGGATCAAGCTGAGGCCTTGGAGCACGATGGCCCGCAGCTTCGGCACCCAGAAGCACAGGATGCCGAGCGGCAGGCCGAGAATGATGGCGATGGCCAATGAGCCGAAGGCCAGTAGCAGATGCGAGATCGCTTCCGTCTCGAATTGCGGCGCCCGCGTCGAGAATTCCTTCATGATCGACAGGCTGTCGAGCAGGCCGGAGGAAAGCGAGATGAAAAGCAGCGCCGCATAGGCCGCAAGGGCTGCGACCCGCATCCACGGCGCCAGCCGGATCTTCGCCAGCGCATCGGAGATGACGAGCCCGATCACCGCAAACAGCGCCCAGAAACCGCCACCGGGCGTCATCCGCGCCACCGTGCTGCCGGGCGGCGTCGCCGCCGTCGAGACGAGGCCGATCGCAACGATCAGCGCCGCAAGGCAGAGTGTGGCGATGGCAAGCCGGGCAAGGGCGTTGCGCAGCAACAGCGTGGCGACAGCGGTGAGAACGAGCAGGATGGTGAGGATGACGACGGAGGGCTGGGGAAGAAGCTGCGTCAGCAGCATCGGCTTGCCGGCGGCGATGCGGTTCGCCTTGACGTAGATGAAGGGCATCAGTGCCGTCGCCGCGATGCCACCGGCCACCAGAACCACGCCGAGCCGGTCCAGCCTGCGGACCGCTGAGGTTTCTTCCATCAAATCAACCCTGTCTGAGCAATCCCGTCCGGCCAAACCTAGCAGCAGAGAGAGGCTCCGCCCGCAATCGGGCGGAGCGAGTGATGATTACTTCAGGAAGCCTTTTTCCTTGAGATAGGCTTCAGCGACGGACTTTGCCGGCTCGCCGTCGACCTGGATCTTGGCATTGAGCTTGCGCAACTCGTCGGCGGTCAGGCTCTTGAAGATCGGCGAGAGCACTTCCTCGATCTTCGGGTTGGCTTTCAGAACCTCCTCGCGGATGATCGGGGTGGGCGCATAGACCTGCTGCACGTTCTTGTCGTCTTCGAGAACGGTGAGTTCGGCCGCTTCGATCGCGCCATCCGTGCCGTAGACCATGGCGGTGTTGACGCCGTTCGTCTGGTCGGCGGCCGCCTTGATCGTCGCCGCCGTGTCGCCGCCGGACAGAACAACCATTTGGTCAGGCTTCAGCTGGAAGCCGTAGGTCGTCTGGAAGGCGGGAAGCGCGCCGGCCGAATTGACGAATTCGGCTGAGGCGGCAAGCTTGGCGGCACCGCCGCCGGCCACCCATTTGCCGAAGTCCGTAAGGCTCTTCAGCTTGTTCGGTTGGGCAACATCGCTGCGCACGGCGAGCGCCCAGGTGTTGTTGGCCGGCGACGGCGTCAACCAGACGATCTTGTTGGCGTCGTAATCGAGCTTCTTTGCCAGCTCATAACCCTGGTCGATATTTTTCCAGGCGGCGTCATCGGCCTTGTTGAAGAAGAAGCCGGCATTGCCGGTATATTCAGGATAGATGTCGATTTCGCCTGCGGTGATCGCCTTGCGCACGACGGGTGTGGCGCCAAGCGCGATGCGGTCCTGTGTCTTGATGCCGTTGGCTTCGAGCGCGAGCGCAATGACGTTGCCGAGCAGCGTGCCTTCGGTGTCGATCTTCGACGAGACGACGACATCTGCAGCATGAGCCGCACCCGCCGCGAAGGCGGAGAGCGTGACGGCGAGTGCGAGTTTCTTCAGCATGGAATATCCCCTTGGTTGACACCATTAGCACTTTGAATTGCTGCATTATGCAGATGCGCAAGCCCCGGGCGGGGGGTCTGCGCACAGGAAGTCCGCCGGCCAACGCGACGAGATCGCATCATGCCGGAATTGCGTGCGTGATGGAAATAGCGTGCACGCCTGAAAAATCGATGCAAGCCCCCTTTAGTATTTGCGGCCGCGCCACGATTATGGCGGCGAATGTCCCGCCGCGCGCGGAAACGCATTCCCTTTTCCAGGGTCGGCGCGATTTGTTTTTGTCCCCTTGCGTGTTTCCGCGATGTTCCGGTGCTCTGTTGCGGATTTCCGCCGCCCGGATTTTTCTATGCGGAAACGATAGCCCGCCTCTGCGAAAGCAGGGATATCTTTTTTCATGAACACATCATATCGTCCGGTTTTTCCAGCGCTTTCCGGAGGTGGCTCGTTTGCATCTTGGTGCCCTGTTCACCGCTCACCATGTCTTGACCTCCGGTTCGGTGCGCGAGACGGGGCGGCGCTTCCAGCTGTCGCCCTCGACCGTGTCTGCGGCCATCCATCATCTCGAAACCGAGCTGGCGATGAAGCTGACGGAACGCGCCTCCGGCGAGCTGGTAATGCTCATCGCCAGCGGCAGGGTGCTGGAAGGCCTGGCGCCGCTCACCGCTGCGATCGGCGAGCTTGGCCAATTCACCGGCCATGACGCTACGACCACCGACGCCATTGAGGTCACCGATGCCTGGGCATCACGTGTTCCCATCAAGGTCGTCACCATCGAGCGTTTTCTGGAAGTGGCCGACCAGGGCAGCATCAATCGCGCCGCCCGCCGCCTTCGCCTGGGGCAGCCGCAGCTTTCGCTTCAGCTTGCCAATCTTGAGAAATTTTTAGGTCACCGCCTGTTCGAGCGGCAGGCGCAGGGTTCGGTGCTGACGGAGGAGGGCAGGCGCGCCTATCAGATCTTCACGACGATCAGCCAGGCCTGGAACGATCTGAAATCATCGGCCGACGAGCGGTATCGGCGCGCCGCCCGGTCGCTGCGCATCGGCTCGATCATTCCCACCGGATCGGAAAGCTGGGTGGCGCGCTGCCTGGGCTCGCTGGTCTCCGAATGGAATGCGCGCCGCAACAACAATACGATCTCGCTGGTCTCGATGACCGCCGACGATCTGCGCGAGGCGCTGAAGAGCGGCCGCATCGATGTGGCGATCCTGGATTCGGTCTTCGGCCTTGAAAGCTTCCGCCATCGGGAATTGCTGCAGACCGACATGGTGGTGATCGCGCCGCCGCAAAGCACCGAAACCACCGTCGCCGATCTCGTCGCCGCCCACGCGATCTGCATGCCGAGCCCGCGCACCGGTCTCGGCCACGCGGCCATGGCCTTCAGCGACGAGCGCGCGCCGAACCGGCGCTTGCGCAGCCGGGATATCACCGCCGCGGATTCGCTGCCTGTGATCGTCGACCTCGTCGCCAATCACGGCTACGTCTCCTTCCTCGGCCGGATCAGCGCCATGCCGATCGCCGACAAGGTGCGCATCGTCGATCTCGACGAGCATCTGGCGATGTCCTATCACGTCGCCTTCAACCATCGCAAAGCCGCCGCCGATGCCTGCGCCGTCATCATCGAGGCGGCGGCGCGAATTACGTCTGAAACTGTCGCGCAGGCCATGGTGCGCGACAAAGCCAGGGAGAGCGTAGCGTGACCGTCCTGCTGGAAGTGTGTGTGGATAGCGCTGACGGCCTCGCCGCCGCCATCGAGGGTGGCGCCGGCCGCATCGAGCTTTGTTCGGCGCTGGAGCTCGGCGGCCTGACGCCGCTGCCGAGCCTGATGCAGATCGCCGCCAGGGCGCCCATTCCTGTCTATGCGATGATCCGCCCGCATGCCGGTCCGTTCATCTTCGACAGGAGAGATGAGGAAGCGATGATGCTCGATATCGATGCCGTGCGCGCCGCAGGTCTTGCCGGCGTCGTCATCGGCGCCAATCGGCCGGACGGCACGCTCGACATGCCGCTGATCCACCGCCTAAAGGCGCATGCCTCAGGCCTCGGTTCGACGCTGCATCGGGCTTTCGATCTGGTGCCGGATGCCGACTATGCGCTGGAACAGGCCGTCGAGCTCGGCTGCGAACGCATCCTGACCTCCGGCTGCGCGCTGAAGGCGGCCGACGGAATCGAAACCCTGAAACGCCTTTCGACCACGGCATCCGGCCGCATATCCATCATGCCCGGCAGTGGCATCCGCCCCGCCAATGTCGGCCAGATATTGCAGGCAACCGGCGCCCGCGAGGTCCACGGTTCCTGCAACTCACCTATGGAAAGCGCCGACCCCCGTGCGGTCGCCTTTGGTTTCGAGGCGAAAAGCGCGAACCGGACGGATGCTGCGGTGGTCAGGGAGATGTGCAGGGCGATTGCGGCAGAGGCTTAGCGCAATCGATGCCGACGGAAGTCCGCTTCGCGCTTTGCTGGATACTCTGACGCGAGGACGGTGCCCGCGGCCATGGATCCTCGGGTCAAGCCCGAGGAAGACGGAGAGTGGGGGAGCCTATGCGGCAAGTATCGCAAATGCGTGGTGAGTTTGTTGGAATTGCCCCCATTTGTGCTGCGTAGTTCCTACGCAAACCGCCCGCCTCTTGCTGGTCGCTGTCTCCCACCCTCCGTCATGCTCGGGCTTGACCCGAGCATCCACGCCCAGCACTCCGCGTGCATGTTACGCGTCGTACTCTAACTACCAACCTTGATCACCGCCTTGATCAGCCCGTTCTTCTCATGCGCCCAGCGGGCGAGGTCGCGGGGCGTGTCGGCGAGCGTTGTGCGGTGGGTGATGAGTTTGTCGACGGGCACGAGGCCTTTGGCGATCGAATCGGCCACATGTTCGAAATCGGCGCGCGTGGCGTTGCGGCTGCCGATCACCATCATTTCGCGTTTGTGGAATTCCGGGTCGGAAAAGCGGATATCGTCTTTGACGACGCTGACCAGCACCAATGCGCCGCCATGGGCGACGAAGGAGAAGGCTTTTTCCATCGAAGGGCCGTAACCGGTGGCGTCGAAGACCACGTCGAAACCGTCGCCATTGGTTGTTTCGCGCACGGCATCCATTGTCGCCTCGTTGGCGACGATGCCGGAGGTGAAGCCGAAGCGCTCCGAGGCCATCTGCAGCCGCTCAGCGCTGGTGTCGAGCAACGTCACTTCATGGCCGGCAATGCGTGAGAAGATCGCTGCCCCGAGCCCGATCGGCCCGGCGCCGATGACGAGCGCTCGCGCGCCGGCGCCGGTCATCGAGCGGCGCACCGCATGGGCGCCGATCGCCAGAAACTCGACGGTTGCGGCCGCCTCGAGGCTCAGTCCCTTGGCGGCATAGAGGTTGCCCGCCGGAACCGAGATCTCCTCGCAGAAAGCTCCGTCCGTATGGACGCCGAGCACCTTGATATTGGTGCAGCAATTCGGCTTGCCCTGGCGGCAGGCGACACATTGACCGCAGGACAGATAGGGATTGACGATGACGGGTGTTCCCACAGCCATGTCAACGCCTTCGCCTGCTTCCAGCACCGTCGCCGAGACCTCATGCCCCATCACGCGGGGATATTCGAGGAAAGGATGTTTGCCCTCGAAGATATGATAGTCGGTGCCGCAGATGCCGACATGGCTGACCGCCAGGCGCACCCAGCCAGGCGCCGGTGCCGCAGGCAAAGGACGCTCGACGATCTCGAGCACGCCGGGCTCCCGGCAAACAACTGCTTTCATGACGGGTCTCGCATTCTTGGGAGTTGACGAAGCCGGCCTGTTCGACCGGTTTCTCTTGGCCGCTCAATTGCTCCGGCGGCGGCGCAGTTGGTCGAAGAAGACGATCACGATGATCAGGAGACCGGTGATGATGCGCTGCCAGAAGGAGTTGACGTTCAGAAGGTTGGCGCCGTTGTTGATGGTGGCGAGGATGAAGGCGCCGATCAGCGGGCCGTGTACCGAGCCGACCGCGCCGAACAGGCTGGTGCCGCCGATGACGGAGGAGGCGATCGCCTGCAATTCCCAGCCATCGGCCTGCGTCGCATTGCCGATCGCGATGCGCGAGGCAAGCAGCACGCCGACGAAGGCGGCAAACGAAGCCGAGAGGATATAGGCGAGGTAGATCATGCCCTTGACGTTGACGCCGGAGAGGCGGGCAGCTTCCGCATTCGAGCCGACCGCGAAGAGATAGCGGCCCCAGCGGCTCAGATGCAGGAAGATGAAGGAGGGCACCGCCACCAGGATGACCATCCAGAACAGGCTCGGTATGCTGAACAGGTCGGCGCGGGCGAAATTGCTGAAATTCTCATTGGTGATGTTGATCGTCGAGCCGTTGGTGATCAACAGGCCGATGCCGCGCAGCGACGTCAGCGTGGCCAGCGTGATGATGAACGGCGGCAGGCCCATATGGACGATGCCGAAGCCATGGAAGGCCCCGATCGCCATGCCGATGAGCAGCGTCAGCACGATCGCACCCCAGACCGGCACGCCCGCCTGCAGCAGCCAGGCAATGATGACGGTACAGAAACCGACGATGGCGCCGACCGAAAGATCGATGCCGGCGGTGATGATGACGAAGGTCTGGCCGAGTGCCAGGATCGCCGTCATCGCCCCCTGACGCAGCAGGTTCGAAATGTTGAGCGGCGTCCAGAAGCTCGGGGTAACAACGCCGAGCACGATCCAGAGGAAGATCAAGAGCCCGATCAGCGTCAGGCCGAACAGGATGTTCATTTTCCGGCGCGGCGGCGGCGCGACGATTTCGGTGGGGGTGGCAGTCATGAATTTTCTCCCTCTTAGAGCATTTCCGTTTTCTTCAAACCACGGAAATGCCCTATCTCTTTGTTCTGACGCAATTTCCGGACGCAAAACCGCAACGCAGTTTTGCTGGAACTGCTTGTGCTCAGACGCCGATCGCTTCGCTGAGCACTTCTTCATGCGTCGCCGCGTGGTAATCATGGCTCGCGACGATTTTGCCGCCGCGGAAGACATGCAGCCGGTCGGCCAGTTCGTAGACCTCGGGCAGGTAGGAGGAGATCAGGATGATGCCCGCGCCCTCCTTCAGAAGCTTGGCGAAGAGCCGGTAGATTTCCGCCTTGGTGCCGACGTCGACGCCGACGGTCGGCTCGTCGAAGATGAACAGCCGGGCGCCGTGGCTCAGCCACTTGCCGATGACGATCTTCTGCTGGTTGCCACCCGACATGCTGGAGGCCGGAACACGCCGGCTTGGCGTCTTGATGCTGAGATCGCGGATCTGCTTGTCGGCATTGGCCGATTCGCGCGTGTGGTTGATGACAGGCCCGTGGCTGAGGCGCCCGAACACCGGCAGGTTGATATTGAGGCCGATCGGCAGGTTGAGGCAAAGCCCCTGGTCGCGCCGGCTTTCCGGCGCCAGCGCAATGCCGAGTTCCATCGCCGTGCGTTCGTTGCGGATGTCGACCCGTTTGCCCATCCACTGGATATCGCCTGCCGTTGTCGGCTGGCGGCCATAAAGGCCGAGCGCGAATTCGCTGCGCCCGGCGCCGATCAGGCCGTAGAGCCCGACGATCTGCCCGGCCTTGACGCTGAGCGACACGTCTTCGAAGCCCGGGCCGGAAAGGCCGTTGACGGCAAGGATCGTCTCGCCGATGGCGATCTCTTCCTTGTGGTAGATCTGCTCGATCGAGCGGTTGATCATCAGCGCGATCAGTTCGGCATCGTTGGTCTCTCCGATCAGCCGCGTGCCGACATGCGTGCCGTCGCGCAGCACCGAGACACGGTCGGCAAGCTCGAAGACTTCCTCCATGCGATGGCTGATATAGACGATGGTGACGCCTTCGCCCTGCAGGCGGCGGATCAGCTTGAACAGCTGCGCCGATTCCTGGCGCGTCAGATAGGCTGTGGGTTCGTCGAAGATCAGAAACTGCGTGCCGCGCATGGCGGCGCGCGCCGTCGCGACCAGCTGCTGCTGGCCGATCGTCAGCGAGCTGAGCAGCGCGCCGGCCGGCAGGCCGAAGCCGAGATCGTCGAGCACGGCCTGCGCCAACTTCTGCATCTGCTTCTTGCGCATCAGGCCGTAGCGGTTGACTTCGTCACCGAGGAAAAGGTTGGCGGCGACCGTCAGGTGCCGGCAGAGCACGACTTCCTGGTGCACGGCGTTGATGCCGCGGGCGATTGCCTCGTTTGGCGTCGACAGGCCCACAGGCTGGCCGCACCACAGCACTTCGCCGGCCGTACGGGTAATGACGCCGGTCAGCAATTTGATCAGGGTGGATTTGCCGGCGCCGTTTTCGCCGACGATGGCGTGGATTTCACCGGCAAGAAAGGTCAGCGTCGCCGGCTTCAGCGCCTGCACATGACCGTAATTCTTCTGCAGGCCCTTGAGTTCGAGGATAGGCGATCCGGCGGGAATTCGATTGGCTTCTTTCAGCGTGGCGCTGTCATCGTGGCGATGACTGACCTCTTCCAGTCCGATCATGGACCTCTCCTCCTTGTGTCACGTCTGCTCTCCATCCCCTGGTAACCATAGCATGGCCCCTGGTAACCATAGCATGGCCCCTGGTAACCATAACATGGATGGAAAAAGCCGCGCCGGTTTTTGAAGCCGGCGCGGCCTGTCTGTCTTGCTTACTTGATCTTCGGGTTCAGCAGCGCGTCGATCTTCGGATCGGCCATATTCGCCTTGGTGACGAGGTTGGCGCCGGTGTCGACATTGGCTTCGACCTTCTCGCCCTTGGAGACGGCAAGCGCGGTCTTCACGCCGTCATAACCCATGCGGTAGGGGTCCTGAACGACGAGGCCGGCAATGGCGCCGTCCTTGAGGAAGCCGACGGTCTTGTCGTCGCTGTCGAAGCCGATGACCTTGATCTTGTCGCCGAGCTTGTTTTCGGCGATCGCCTGACCGACGCCCTGCGCCAGGATCAGGTTCGAGGCGAAGACGCCGACGAGCTTCGGGTTAGCCGTGATCAGGTCGGTCATCATGTTGAGGCCGGTCGTTGCCTGGCCGTCGCCGTACTTGTCGGCAATGACCTTCAGGCCCGGATGCTTGGTCTTCACCTGATCCAGGAAGCCTTCGCGGCGCTGCTCGAGCGAGCCGACGCCGGGAAGGTTGGTAAGAATGACGATTTCACCCTCTTCCTTGCCGGTCATGCCCTTGATGGCGGCTGCCAGGCCATCGGCGGCGATACGGCCGCCCTGAACGTTGTCGGTCGTCAGGAACGACTTGAACGCCTTGGAGTCGGCACCCGAGTCGATGCCGATGATCGGAACCGACTTGGCGGCTTCATCGATCGGCTTGCCAAGCGCCTTGAATTCGGTCGGCGAAATGACGACGGCGGCCGGCTTGCCGGCAACGGCGTTCTCAAGAATGCTGATCTGGCCGTTGACGTCGGACTCAGCCTGGGCACCGAGTTCCGGCACCTTGACGCCGAGATCCTGGCCTGCCTTGCGGGCGCCGGCCAGAACGATCTGCCAGTAGAAGGACGTCGTGTCCTTGACGATGATCGGGATCGTCACGTCGGCGGCAAAGGACGTAACCGGCATCGCCGTGGCGATAACGGCAGCGCCGGCAAGCGCCGTAAAGGCGCGACGGGACAGAAGGGATTTCACGATAGTCATAAGGGTTCTCCTCTCAAGATGCGTTCTCCTCCGAATAAATCGGCCGCTGAACGCAGGCGGACGATTTTTATCGATAAAAAACATTTGCAGGGAGAAGCTAGCCGAGGCGCAATCAAATTGCAAGAGCGTCAAACTGGCTTTTTTGCTTTGGTAAATTCCCCCCAAGCAACTGATTTTATTCCAATACCACGATAACCTAAAATAGGTATCAGTCCAGATCGACCTCATGCGGATGCACGACGCCCTTTTTCAAAATCAGGTTTCCGTACAGCCGGAATTCCGTCGTCGCGACGATATAGGTGGCCTTGCGGGCCATCGCGTAGAAGGCGAAACGCTCCACCGGTACGATCGGAAAATCGCCGGCGCGCCTGGCAACGATCTGCTGGAACTCGGCGCAGACCTCCGGCACGGCGTGCGGGTCGCCGACCACCTCCATCCGCCACGCCGCTTCCGGCACGAAGGTGTCGAGCGGCATGTGGGCGAGGATCGCTTCGGCCATATCAGTGGCGCTGACGCCGTCGGCGCGAATGACAGGCGGGCCCATCGAGCCCGAGGGGAAATTGGCGTCCGATATGACGATGTCGTCGCCATGTCCCATGGTCTTCAGCGCGTGAAGCAGGTCGGGGCCGAGCAGCGGATGAATACCCTTGAGCATAGTGTCTCCTCAGACGCGGACAGCTTCGGCGCCGAGCGGCGGCGCGACCAGCGTATAGGGTTCGAATTCGGCATAGATCTCATCGGCAAGCCGCGGTTCGACGATTTCCATGTTGCGGATCAGGCTCGACGGCTTGGCGGTACCCATCAGCACCGATGCGACGATCGGTTCGAGCAGCGGAAACTGCAGGGCGGGCGCTGCCAGCGGCACGCCGTGGCGCTTGGCGATCGCTTCCATGGCGCCGACCTTGGCAAGCACGTCGTCATCTGCCAGCATATAGTCGAAATGCGCGCCCGGCACCGGACCGGTGGCGAGAATGCCGGAATTGAAGACGCCGCCGACGACCAGCGACGTGCCCTTCTGCCGGCAGAGCGGCAAGAGCTCGGCGACCGCCGAACGGTCGAGCAGCGTGTAGCGGCCGGCCATCAGGATGCAGTCGAGATCGGCATTGCGCATGACGTCGAGGCAGACGGGCACTTCGTTGACGCCGAGGCCGAAGGCCGAGATCGCGCCTGAGGAGCGCAGTTCTTCCAGCGCCTTGATGCCGGAATCGAGAAGCTGCTTCTGATAGACGGCGTTCTTCGCCGCGCCATGTGTATAGACGCCGATATCGTGCACATAGAGAATATCGATGCGGTTGAGGCCGAGGCGGGCATAGCTGAACTCGACCGAGCGCATGATGCCGTCATAGGAATAGTCGTAATCGGCATCGAAAGAGAGCGGATCGACATAGCTGTAATCGGGCACGGTTCCGGTCGGCACCGGCCGAAGCAGCCGGCCGACCTTGGTGGACAGTACGTAACTGCCGTCCGGCTGGTCGCGCAGGAAATCGCCGACCCGGCGTTCGGCAAGGCCGAGCCCATACCAGGGCGCCACGTCGAAATAGCGGATGCCGCTGTCCCAGGCCGCCTGCAGCGTTTCCATCGCTACCTCGCGCGGGCAGACGCGGTAAAGACCGCCGAGCGCTGCCGCGCCGAAACTGATTTCGGTCACCTCGAGCTTGGTTTTGCCGATCCGTCTCGTCTTCATCATGCCTCCTCGCCAAGTCTTGGGATTTCAGAGCAATTCCAGGAAAAGTGCGAAGCGGTTTTCCGTCCGGAATTTGCATAAAACAAAGGATTAGAGCGTCGCCCCCAGATGCCACGGCACGAATTCATTGTCGCCGTAGCCGAAGAGCTCGCTCTTGGTCTTCTTGCCGGAGGCCGTGTCGACGATGAGTTCGAAGATCTCGCGGCCCTTGCCGCTGATCGTCGCGTCGCCGGTGGCGATCGTGCCGCAATCGATGTCCATGTCCTCTTCCATCGAGGCGTAGAGCGCCGAATTGCTGGAAAGCTTCAGCGATGGCGCCGGCCGGCAGCCGAAGCAGCTGCCGCGGCCCGTGGTAAAGGCGATCATATTCGCCCCGCCCGCCACCTGACCGGTCGCCGAGACCGGGTCGTAGCCGGGTGTATCCATGAAGACGAGGCCGGGGGCGGTGACTCGCTCGGCATAACCGTAGACCGCCGTCAGCGGCGAGCGCCCACCCTTGGCAACCGCGCCCAGCGACTTTTCCAGGATGGTGGTGAGGCCGCCGCGCTTGTTGCCGGGCGAGGGGTTGTTGTCGAGCGAGGCGCCGTGCAGAGCGACGTAATCTTCCCACCAGGCGATTTTCTCGTCGAGCTTGTTGGCCACCTCGTCGTTGACGGCGCGGCTGCGCAGCAGGTGTTCGGCGCCATAGATTTCCGAGGTCTCGGACAGGATTGCCGTGCCGCCGGCCGCCGCCAGCAGATCGGCCGCGACACCCAGCGCCGGATTGGCGGTGATCCCGGAAAAGCCATCCGAGCCGCCGCATTGCAGGCCGATGATGATCTCGCCGATCGACATCGGCACACGCGTTTCCTTGCCGACATCGGCGGCGATTTCGCGCAGCATGCCCATGGCGCGCTCGACCGCGCGGCGTGAGCCGCCGGCATCCTGAATGTTGAAATGCCGCTTCGAGGCGCCGGCGCCGCTCTGGCCGTAGAGCGTCAGCTGGTTGACTTCGCAGCCGAGGCCGATCATCAGCACGCCGCCGAAATTGACATGCCTGGTATAGCCGGCAAGCGTGCGATGCAGCACGTTCATGCCGTCGCCGGTCGAGCTCATGCCGCAGCCCTGGTCGTGCACGATCGGCACGAAACCGTCGATGCCTTCGTAATGCGGCAGGATCGTCCGATTGGCCTCGTCGGCGATCGCCCGGCAGACCGTGGTGGAACAGTTCACGCTGGCGATGATGCCGATATAGTTGCGGGTGGCAGCCCGCCCATCGGCACGGCGATAGCCCATGAAGGTGCGCGCCCTGTCCTCGCTCGTCGCCATTTCCGGTGCCGAATTGGCAGTCGCCGCCAGCCGGTCGTTTTCAAAATGCAGGTTGTGGCTGTGCACATGGTCGCCGGCCTTGACGTCGGCCGTCGTGCGGCCGATCGCCTGTCCATATTTCACCACGGCGGCGCCGAGCGGAATATCGGCGATCGCCACCTTGTGGCCGGGATCGATTTTTTCACGGGTTTCAATGCCGGCAACCGTCGAACCCGGCGCGATGGCCGCCGTTGCGACCGCGACATTGTCACCGGCCGACAGGATGATCCAAGGCAGTTTGTCCAAGTCTCTTCTCCCCAGAGCGTGATGCCGAAAAGCGTGAGTGGTTTTCGGACGACATCATGCTCCAACTATCGAATTTAGGAAACGCTCGCTGCATCGGCGAATGCGCATTGATTTTGTTTTTTATCTACAATAAACATTTTCAAGTCAACGGGAATATTGATCCTGTGGACGAGGGAGGCAATGAGCCGCAGGCGACCGGAAATAAGCTAAAAGGTCGTTTGAACAAGCCCCGGTCGGGCGCCGTCCTGCTTTCAAGCGAGGGCGGCAAAGCTGACACGAGGGCGGAAAGCGGGGTCTGGTGGCAAGGCAGAATACGGTCTTCAAGGAAGCCTACAACAGGTATGCCGTGGCCCTGCGCACGGATACCGCGCTGCCCTCGGAACCCGAGATCGCCGCCCAGCTCGGCGTCAGCCGCTCGACGGCGCGCGCCATCCTCACCCGTCTCAGCGAGGAAGGCATCATCCGCTGGAACAAGCGCCAGAAGACCGTGCTGCGCCAACCCACCGACCGCGACCTTTTTCCCTCGGAGGAAACCGACTCCCTGCATGATATCATCGAGCGCAGCTTCATGCAGCGCATCCTCGCCGATGATGCAGCCCCCGGCATGCAGATCAACGAGCTAGAGCTTGCCCGCGAGATCGGCACCGGCACAACAAGCGTGCGCGAATTCCTGATCCGCTTCTCCCGCTTCGGCCTGATCGAGAAACGGCCGAACAGCCACTGGACGCTCAAGGGTTTTACCCGCGAATTCGCCCTCG
This sequence comes from Rhizobium sp. NZLR1, assembly GCF_017357385.1. Classification (NCBI taxonomy): domain Bacteria; kingdom Pseudomonadati; phylum Pseudomonadota; class Alphaproteobacteria; order Hyphomicrobiales; family Rhizobiaceae; genus Rhizobium; species Rhizobium sp. NZLR1. Next base: position 535,784 of record NZ_CP071632.1, read on the forward strand.
AACTTGCCGATGTGCGCGAGATGTTCGAGCTGCATTCCGCCGCCGAATTCGGCCGGCTTGCCAGGGATAGCCAGGCCTGGGCCGATCTCGCCGCCATCCGCGACGACCATCACGCCATGCTTGCCGACATCAACCAGCGCTACAGGGATTTCTCCGTTCTCGACGAGCGCTTCCACCTGTTGATCCACCGCGCCTCGAAGAACCGCTTCATCGCCGATTTCTACGACGCCATCGCCATCGTCTTCCATTATCACTACCAATGGAACAAGACCGCTGCCCGCGAGCGCAACGAGCGCGCCATCCACGAACATCTGGATTATATCGCAGCGCTTGAATCCGGTGACCAGGCGGCGATCGAAACCGCCTGCCGCATCCACCTGCGCTCCGCCCGCCAGACCCTGCTGCAATCCCTGCCGCAGATGGCGACGGAGAGCAGCTGAGCGTAAGCGAAAATCGACAAAGGTCGTGCCGTGCAGCCCCCTCATCCGACCCTTCGGGCCACCTTCTCCCCGAGGGGAGAAGAGGGAGAATGACGCTTCGCCATCGATCCCAATGGATGGAGTGCCTTTGAACGGGCGGCTTCATTTGGGCAGTGTCGGCGCGCCTCGCTCCCCTCTTCTCCCCAGCGGGGAGAAGGTGGCCCGCAGGGTCGGATGAGCGACTATCTGGGCTGTCAAGTTGCATGTTCGAATTCTCTTCGCGCATCTCGTGCTTTTGCATTGAGAATGACCAGGAGTTTTCGGGCGAGCGCGATGCGGATGACCATTTTCGGTTTGCCCTGGCTTTGCAACCTTTGCTGGAATGCCGCCAGATGCGGATTGTGTCGGGCTGCGATGGCGCCAACCAGGAACAGAATGGCGCGTGGTCCGGAGCGCCCGCCGCGCACCGGCCGATGTCCGCTGCGTTTGCCGCTGTCGTTGGCAATCGGCGCAAGGCCGGCCAGCTTGGCGATCGCCTTGTTGGAGATCCGGCCGATCTCAGGCAATTCGGCCATCAGCCGGGCAACGGTACGGTTGGCCACGCCCTTGATCGAGCGAAAGGCCTGGTTGAGGCAGGCCCAGAGCGGATCGTCATCGATCATCGAGGCAATCTCGCCTTCGAGGGTGCGGCTCTGGCGCACCAGAAGCGCGATCACCTCGTTGAGGCTTGCCACGCTCTGATGATCGCGGGCCGCACTGCGGCGCTGCCTCTGGACGGTCAGGTCACTCGTGACCTGGGACAGCCGCGCCATCAGCGCCGACAGCCGCATCTGCGCGGCTTTCGGCGGCGGCAGGGCAGCCAGCCGCTTGGTTTCGGCATAATGGGCGATCATCGCCGCATCGATGCGGTCGGTCTTTTCCAGAAAGCCCATGGCTTCGGCAAACCGGCGCACATGGCGCGGATTAGCCAAGGCGCAGGCGATCCCCATCTCCCACAACAACAGGAAGGCCGTCCGCTCGTAACCGCCGGAAGCCTCCATGACGACGAGCTCGACATTCTCGGCCCGGCAAAGATCGGCCAGCGCGCCGATGCCGGTGGCGTCATTGCTGAAACGCTCAAACGTCCCGGACGGGCGGATAGACGCATCCAGCCAGTCCTTCGAAACATCCACTCCACATATAACTCTGTTCACGGTAACCTGCCTTGTGCGTGCGATTGGAACCAAGCGACTATTCGGTCGTACGTGACGATGACGAAGATCCCAGGCTCATCCACGGTTGTAACCAGAGGGGGAACGGGCGACTTCGTCACGCCTCTGGCCGGGTGGCCACCCGGCCAGAGGCTCAATCGCTTCCATCGCACAAAATCTCTAACGTGCAGATACAAGGAGCCCAAACGGCACAACGCCAAACGTCGGCATCATGAAACCTTTCGATCTGTAAGCCGTTGTCGTGCTTATGACCGGCGCTAAACTTAATCCGATATCGGTCGACGGCACCGAACCGCAGGGTTCCGAGGCGTCGCTCGACGAGAAGGCATCGACTGTCGAGGTCGTGCCGCCGCCAGATGTCATCGAACCCAGTCCGGAACTGACGCCCGAGGAGGCCGAGCAGGCACGCAAGAAGTATTTGCTCAAGCGTTTCTGGATCAGCGCCCGCCACTACTGGAGCCGCGGCGGTGACAGGCTCGCCTGGCCGTGCACACTCGGGCTGCTGGCGCTGATCGGCATCAATGTCGGTTTCCAGTATGGAATCAATCTGTGGAACCGCGGGATCTTTGACGCCATAGAGCGACACGATGCCGGCACCGTCTATTTCCTCAGCGCCGTCTTCCTGCCGCTGGTGCTCGGCACCGTCGCCGTTGTCACCACACAAGTCGCCCTGCGCATGATGATCCAGCGCCGCTGGCGTTCCTGGCTGACGACCGCCGTCATCGGGCGCTGGCTGGCAAACGGCCGTTATTATCAGTTGAACCTGATCGGCGGTGACCACAAGAACCCCGAAGCGCGCATTTCGGAGGATTTGCGGATTGCCACCGAAGCCCCTGTCGATTTCATCGCCGGGGTCATTTCCGCATTCTTGGCGGCTTCGACCTTCATCGTCGTGCTCTGGACGATCGGCGGGGCGTTGACGCTGCCGATCGCAGGTTTCACCGTCACCATTCCCGGCTTTCTCGTCGTCACTGCGGTTCTCTATGCCGCGATTACCTCCAGTTCGATGGCGGTCATCGGCCGGCATTTCGTCCAGGTCTCCGAGGCTAAAAATCAAACCGAAGCCGAATTTCGCTACACGCTGACGCATGTGCGCGAAAACGGCGAGAGCATCGCATTGCTCGGCGGCGAAGAGGAGGAGCGCAACGACCTCAACAAAACCTTCACCAATGTGCTCGGGCAATGGGCGCTGCTTGCCCGCCAGCACATGCGCACAACGCTTGTGTCGCATGGATCGATGCTGATTGCTCCCGTCGTGCCGGTCTTGCTGTGCGCTCCGAAGTTTCTCGAAGGCAGCATGACGCTCGGACAGGTCATGCAGGCTGCGTCTGCTTTCGCCATCGTCCAGGGCGCGTTCGGATGGCTGGTCGATAACTATCCCCGTCTTGCCGACTGGAACGCCTGTGCACGGCGCATCGCTTCGCTGATGATGTCGCTCGACGGGCTGGAGCGGGCCGAACAGAGCGACGCGCTCGGGCGCATCAAGCGCGGCGAGACGGAGGGCGAGGCGATGCTCAGCCTGAACGATCTCTCGGTGTCGCTTGACGACGGCACCGCCGTGGTCACGGAAACCCAGGTGGCGATCGAACCCGGCGAGCGGGTGCTCGTATCCGGCGAATCCGGGTCGGGCAAGAGCACGCTGGTGCGGGCGATCGCCGGTCTTTGGCCCTGGGGTGACGGCAGCGTCAATTTCCACGCCGACCGACGCTTGTTCATGCTGCCGCAACGGCCCTACATCCCGTCGGGCACGCTTCGCCGCGCCGTCGCCTATCCCGGCGCCGCCGATAGCTGGACGCTGGATAAGATCAAGGAGGCCCTCGCCAAGGTGGGACTGGATTATCTGAACGACAGGATCGAGGAAGACGCGCCCTGGGACCAGACCTTGTCGGGCGGCGAAAAGCAGCGGCTCGCCTTTGCGCGTCTCCTGCTGCACACCCCCGATATCATCGTGCTGGATGAAGCAACCTCGGCACTCGATGAGAAGAGCCAGGACAAGATGATGCAGATGGTGATCCAAGAATTGCCAGAGGTGACCATCATCAGTGTCGCACATCGCGCCGAACTCGAAGTCTTCCATAGCCGCAAGATCACCCTGGAGCGGCGCGAGGGCGGAGCAAAGCTGGTCAGCGATATCGATCTGATCAAGCGCAAGAGAAAGCGGACCTTATTGTCACGCGTTTTGGAGAACCGCCGCTCCCTGCCGAAGGCCGGCACGGCCGCGAACAAGGCGGCGCAGCCGCGGAATGAGAAATGACGTCCGCTTGGGCGCAGAATTCATCGGTCGCGCAAGGGAACCTCCGCGCTGGCAATCCGATCCAGATTTTCGATCAGCCGCTTGAGCAGATCGACAAGCTGTGCCGATTCCGCATCCGTAAACCCTGCCAATGCCTCGTTATTCCCTTGGAACAAGGCGGCAATCGCCTCCGGCATGGCTTCTTGTGCAGCCTTCGTCAGCACGATGCGGCTGCTGCGCCCGTCAGCCGGGTCGCGTGTCCGCGCAATCAGGCCATCCCGCTCCATGCGGGTAAGCATCTGCGCCATCGGCGGTTGCTCTGTCCTCGCAAAGCGGGCGAGATCGCGCTGCGTGCTTGCCTTGCCATCTTGCAGCGCCACCAGCACCGGCAACTGGCCAACACCGAAACCGAGCGGTTTGAGGCGTGACTCGCTGAGCCGCGCAAACCCCCGCGCCGCGAGACTGATGAGATGCCCCGGCGTCGACAGCACGTCTTCGTCCATTCCATTTACCCTTTTTCCCACGCGCTTGACTGCAAGATATATACGTACATATATATATTCATGCACGGCGTTCGACAATGCCGTTTCGACAGCGAATGTTTCAATTTCCACGGAGGGAACCGATATGTCGCAAAATGATGTTGAGATGATCAAGCGCATCTATGCCAGCTTCAATGCGAGAGATATCGACGCGGTCCTTGCCGTGCTGTCCGATAATGTCGCCTGGGCCAACGGCATGGATGGCGGCCATATCCATGGTCGTGAGGCCGTGCGCGACTATTGGACAAGGCAGTGGGCTGTCATCAGCCCGCACGTCGAGCCGGTCGCATTCGAAAAAACCGAAGATGGCGCCGTCGCTGTCGAGGTGATCCAGTCGGTCTTCGACCTTGATGGCCGGCCGCTTGAGGGGCAGACCCACGGCCTGAAGGACAAGACCGTGACGCATATCTTCCGCATCGCAGGCGATGGGATTATTCGCTTCGATATCCAGGATGCCTTGTAAGCCCGCATGCTCTGTAAGCTTGTACTGACTATGCCGGGGACGACCATCGATCCCTCGGCGGCCCAGCCGAACCGCCTAATGCGAGGCCGCCTCGCTTGCAACTGCCGCGCCCTTTTGGCTCCGACTAGATCCGACCGGGATCAGCCACGTTGTGAAGAAGGTCAGCACCGCGACGACGACCACGCCCCAGAAGCTCCAGTGCAGGGCTGCGTTGAAGACCGAGCGGATCGCCGGGTCGGCGGCGAGCGCAGAAAGCCCGGTCGGCTGGTTCAGCGCCTCGCGCAGGCCGGCCGCCGCCTCGCCGCCTGCATAATGGTTGATGCCGGCATTGAGAATGGCGCCGAGCACGGTGGCGCCGAGCGTATTGCCGAGGCTGCGGGCAAAGATGATCGAGGCGGTGGCGCTGCCGCGCATCGACCATTCGACGCTGTCCTGCACCAGCACGATGCTGGTGAGGCTGATCAGACCCATGCCGAAGCCCATGAAGAAGGAGCCGGCGCCGGCAAGCGCCGGCGAACTCTCAGGTGTCAGGAACAACAGGAAACAGGCGCCGAACGGAAAGAGCAGGCTGCCGACCCGCAGCGTCCGGCGGATGCCGAAGGCTTTGTAGAAGCGGCTGGAGAGCATGACGGCCAGCGGCCAGCCGACGACCAGCATGGTGAGCGTGAAGCCGGCGACAAGAGGCGAGCGGCCGAGCACGCCCTGCACATAGAGCGGCAGGATTGTCGAAAGCCCGATCAGCGCCATGCCGGCCAGCAGCGTCGCCGCATTGCTGGTGGCGATCAAGCGGCGGCTCCAGAGCGGGATCGAAATAATCGGCTCCGGCGCCCGCTTCTCCTGGGCGAGGAAGAGAATGCCCGAGACGATGAAGACGGCGAAAAGCGACAGCAGGATCCAGGCGCTCGCATCGGTTTCCGTCAGCATGACCAGGAGCGCGACGATCGAGATCGAAAACAGTACCGATCCGAGGTAGTCGATCTTTGCCTGCTTGTGCGCCACGTCCTCCTTGAGGAAGACCATGAAGGCGATGATCGAGATAATGCCGATCGGCAGGTTGATCCAGAAGATCCAGGCCCAGGAGATATTGTCGACGATGATGCCGCCGGCAAGCGGCCCGACGACGGCCGACGTCGCCCAGACGGTCGCCATTGCACCCTGAACGCGGCCGCGCTCCTCGAGCTTGAAGAGATCGCCGATGATGGTCATCGTCACCGGCTGGATCGCGCCCGCACCCAGCCCCTGCAACAGCCGGAACAGCACCAGCGACATCATCGACCAGGCAAAGCCGCAGAGCAAAGAGCCCAGAAGGAAAATCAGGATGCCGCCGATCAGCACCGGCTTGCGCCCAAAGATGTCGGAGAGTTTGCCGTAGATCACGGTCGTCGTCGACTGCGCCAGCAGGAAGGCCGAAAACACCCAGCTGTAATAGGAAAAACCGCCGAGCTGCCCGACGATGCGCGGCATCGCGGTTGCCACGATCGTTGCCTCGATCGCCACCATGAAGGTCGCGACCATGATGGTGGCGACGATAAGCACGCGGTTCGAGCGTTGCGCTGCATTCGACATGACGATCCTCTTCGGGTGCTCCGCAGATGCCGGGAATGTCGGCAGGCTGGCTGGGATGTGGGGCGATGCGCCGCTTGCGGAGTGATGGGTAGTTTTACGTCCGCAAGCGCGAGTCGTAAAGCCGTTCTCGCGGCTCTTATTTTCACGTGATTTCGCAGCCGCGACGGCCGAAGCGAGGGCCGGCGGGCCGGGCCTTCATCCTGTCAAGAGGTCAGGCGGACATCCGCTTCATCCTCATTGCGGGCAGGCCTCGCTGCCCGAGCCGGTATTCGCGGAACCGGCGGTGCAACCCGGCGTCGGCTTGAGATCCGGATTGACGCCGCCGGGATTGATCGTGCTGCGGCCGCTATTCAACTCGACGCCGCCATTGCCGGTGGTGCCGCCGCTCGTGCTGCCGGTGGTGCCGGGATCGGTCCCGACAGAACCGCTGCCCGCCGAACCAGTGCTGCCAGAACCGGCACCGGCCGAACCCGCACCCGAACTCCCCGATCCGCCAATGATCGGCGCCACCGACAGCCGCCCACTGGAATCTGCTCCACCCGTCGTCTGCGCCAGCGCCGTGCCGGCAAGACCGATCGAAAGTAGCGATATCGCGATGAATTTGCAGGACATAATGTTCTCCATGCTTGTTGACTCAGGGGGAACCAGCTCGGCGGCGGCATTGTTCCTGCAATGTCGCGATTTTCAGGTTGTTGACGGTATAAGCGGGGGCATCGGTGCAAGGTGGGAAAATTCGGATAAATTCGCGCGCCGATTGTTTTCTTTTCGGCGACTGCTAATGTGGCCCGCCCATATTCAAGGTGCCCTTCTTTGCCGCTCTATCGATTAATTGCTGTTTGTCTTGCTCTGCTGATGCGGCCCGTCGTCGAGGTCCTAGCCACTGCCGTCTAGTTAAACCGGAAATTCAAGGTGGCTCCTGGACAGGGGACATTTCTTTAACGCATCATCGCCTCATTTTCGGCAGAGCGCTAGGTAGCTTTCAGATTGTTGAGATTGCTTATTTTACGATGGGAGTTCCCACTACTTCCAGCGCTCTTCGCGCTGGCGTGCCATTTCGTCATTGTCTTCCAGGAGTTCTATAAACCTGGCCCAAAAAGCTGGGAGACCTCAATGCTTTGCGTCCCTATTTTTGCTTATATTTGGGCGAACGTTTTCTCGATCCTGGTAGATCAGACGGCCGTTTCGATGCTGTCAGCCTCACTGGCGACGGCTCTTCCGTGCGCCTGTTTAGCAATCTATTTCATCTACTCGCGCCAGATTAAACGCAAACCTGACCCGCAGATTTCAACCGCCAAGGCGTTAGGCATTGCGCTTTCAGGTCTGGCTCTAGTTGCGCTAGCTGCATATGGCATGGGTCAAATCACCACATGTACCAACGCGAAGTGCCGAGGCGGGACCGAGCTATTTGGTCATTTCAGATTTGGCGCGTTTTATCTGATTTGCCTTTGGGGCGGCTGGATCAGCATGTGTTCCTTTCTGATTCTCCATGACGTTTTGAGGCGGTTTTTCAAGTGGGCTATCAAATGATGACGGGGTTATGCCTGCGCCGCCGGATGGGCCATATCCTCCTCGGTCATTTGCATTTGCGTAAGAGCTTCACCGGAAGCCTTGCTGAAGTTTTTCGCAGAAACGATAGTTGAAAATCTCCCGATACCATGCAACTTGCGAGCGGGTTTGGGGCTATTTCAAATGTTTTCATTTCTCTTCAGTTTGCAGGGCTTGTCGGTTGCGGTTTTATGTTCGACCGCCGTTCTTCTTCCGACTTCGAGGATTGCGGCAGATAAATGGGCAGAGAAAGTCTTTCCAGATCCGCTCAAATGCGCCTTCACAGAAGGGGCAATATCATATTACGCCGATGATCAGGCGATCAATATCACCGTCGCCATTCCAGACGAGGCCAAAGCAAGCCTCAAGACGATGGAAAGAAAGATAACGGCGACATGCACTTCGAATGACATGCCGCTAATAAATGTCGCTACAAGTGGTGAATTCTTCGGAAGCAGATACACCCAGTTCAGCATGCCGATCTACGCTCTCGATGCTGGCGGCGGCTGCATGTCGCCCTTCTACTACTACTTTTCGTTCCCGGAAAAAGCAAAGACGCTGCATGACAACATCCTGCAGCGCACGGGAAGGGACCTCAAAGTACTTTCCGGATCTGGACAGAACGAGCCCATTGATGACCGAGGATGGATCACCGACTACGGTGATCATAGCACCTATTCCTGTTCCATGGAGGAAGGGTTCTGAGCTATTGTCCCTCTAGCTGAACACCTTTATGGCAGCGGTTGCGAAACTTCCGACTGGAGGAGACTTGAGTTCCGTGGTGGAGGCTCACACTCGTCTTATTCGGCCGCGAATGCCATTTACATGCGTGCTGCCCAGATGCTGCCCGCAGAAAAGGCCTCACCGTACTTCGGCGCATTATCTCAATAACATGTTGAAATCTGAGAGAAAAATGGTGCCGCTTGCAGGACTCGAACCTGCGACCCCATCATTACGAATGATGTGCTCTACCACCTGAGCTAAAGCGGCATCTCACGGCCGAAGCATGCGGCCTACGATTTGCATGGCGCTGATACAGCCATTGTCCGAAGATTTCAAGCGCCCTGTCATGCCTTTGGCAAAAAAGAGGGCAGCGGCGGGGAGAGCCGGTTCAGAGGCTAAGCCGGGCGCGAGCGGCCTTGTATTCGGCCTCCAGCCGGTCGACGAGGTTGGCCACCGGCTCGACGGCCTTGATGGCGCTGATGCCCTGGCCGCTGCCCCATATGTCCTTCCAGGCCTTGGCGCCGCCGACCGCCTGTTCGAAATCCATCTTCGAGACATCGGCTGCGGGCAGGTTGTCGGGGTCCATGCCGGCGGCGACGATCGAGGGCTTGAGATAGTTGCCGTGCACGCCGGTGAAATAGTTGGAATAGACGATGTCGGCCGCGGCACTTTCGACGATCGCCTGCTTGTAGGCTTCGGTGGCGCGTGCCTCTTGCGTGGCGATGAAGGGCGAGCCGATATAGGCCATGTCGGCGCCCATCGCTTCTGCTGCGAGAATGGCGCCGCCGGTGGAAATCGCACCGGCCAGCAGCAGCGGCCCGTCGAACCATTCGCGGATTTCCTGGATCAGCGCAAAGGGCGACAGCGTGCCGGCATGGCCGCCGGCCCCGGCCGCCACCGCGATCAGCCCGTCGGCCCCCTTGCGGATTGCCGAATGGGCGTGGCGGTTGTTGATAATGTCATGCAGTACGATGCCGCCATAGGAATGCACAGCCGCATTGACCTCAGGCACCGCGCCGAGCGAGGAGATGACGATCGGCACCTTGTATTTGACGCAGAGCGACAGATCGTGCTCCAGCCGCTTGTTCGACATATGGACGATCTGATTGACGGCAAAGGGGGCAGCCGGCCTTTCGGGATGGGCGGCGTCGTGGCGGGCAAGCTCTTCGGTGATCTCGGCCAGCCATTCGTCGAGCTGGCTTGCCGGCCGGGCGTTCAGTGCCGGAAACGCCCCGATGACGCCCGCCTTGCATTGCGCCAGCGTCAGCGCCGGATGCGAGATGATGAACAGCGGCGAGCCGATGACCGGCAGTCTCAATTTGTCTTTGAGGATCGGGGGCAGGGCCATGCTTCATCGCTTCCATTGACGTTTACGAAAACGTCAACCTCTTAACAGAGAAGAAAACGCGATAAAAGAGCGGCTGCCATGCCTTCGTCGATTTCAGCCCGAATATATACGTCCGGGAAAGCTAATAAAATAGGCCCCGTAAGCGGTGAAACTCGGCAATAATCCCGCCGATGAACCGCAGCCGGGCCTGCAAGGCTTGCGGTTTGCCGCGCTTGCCGCTACCGAATTTTGATGGAGAACGGCGGGGATTGCAGTCCGATGCCGGGTTCAAGGTGAAGGACTGAATGTGAGCGGATTAGAAACGGCCATCAGAACAGCGCTCGAGAATTCCGATCGCGACAATCCGGAGGTTCGAGCGAGGATCTATCAGTCGGCCCGCCAGGCGCTTGAAGCCGGCCTGCGCAAGCAGGATATCACCGATACCGAGGTCGTTGCCCATCACCGCCATCGCCTGGAAAGCACCATCCACGCCATCGAAGGCGAGGAGCGCGACCGCCTTCACCCACGCCAGAGGCCGCCTGAAGTGCCCGTGCCGCCTGTTGTGGAAATGCCGGCGCCGCCCATTCACAAGGGTGATGTGGCCGATATCGACAACCTCATCGACAGCCCCGTGGCCGCAGGCGAGACCCGCGCCCCCGAAGTGGCCCACGGCCGCAGCGACGATTTCAGTCTCGACGACGTGCATGCGGGCAGTGCCGATCACCTGGCTGCCGCGCCCGTCGGCGAGGAGCGGCTTAGCCGCGGCCAGCGCGCCACCAATATGGATTTCCGCCCGGAACGGGCGGCAGGCCGCCGCAAGCCGCGCAAATTCTTTTCCAGGCTGCTGGTCTGGTGCGTCCTGCTTGCCTTCATCGGCATCGGCGCCTGGTGGGCGCATACGTCGGGCCTGCTGCTGACGGCGGCCGAGCGCGACACCAGCGTCGCCAATCCGCCGGCCAGCACCCAGCCCGAGGATTTCACCGGCAATGACGACAATGCCGCTCCTCACACCGACGAGCCGGTGACCATCGATCCGCAGAACAGCTTTTCGGCCGATTGGATCCCGCTGTTCAAACCCGAAGAGGCCGACAAGATCCAGAGCGGTCCGCGGGCGCGCACCGAAAAGATCACCGAGAATGACGGCCCCGCCATCCGCCTGATTTCTGAGAGCGGCGCAGCCGACGGCAATATCTCGATCAGCGTTCCCGCCACGGTGCTGCAGCAGCTTGCCGGCAAATCCTCGACGATCGCGCTGACGCTGCAATCGACCACCGACGAGCCAACGCAGGTCACCGTCGAATGCAATTTCCAGTCGCTCGGCAATTGCCCCCGCCATCGCTTCAACGTCACCCGCGAAAAGTCGGATGCGCTGCTGCAGGTGAAATTCGATCGCTCGCTGGCGCCGAATGCGCCGGGCACGCTGACGATCAACAGCGATCTCGACGGCAAGGCGCGCGGCATCAACCTCTTCGCGATCCGCATCCTGCCGGGGCAGTGATCTCAGCCCCGGCAAAGCCGGTGGCGCCAGCCTCGGCGAAGCCGATGGCGCCGATGGCTTTCCGCCCGCCGCCTGTTTCAGGAAACCTTATTTCAGGAAGCCAGGCCCTGAGCCGATGATCTCCTCATCGACCATGCCGAGCACCGTCTTGTCCTTGCCGTCATAATCCATCCGGTTCAGCATGTGGCGGATGAGTTCGAGGCGCGCCCGCCGCTTGTCGTTGGCGCGGATCACCGTCCAGGGCGCGAAATCCGTATGGGTTTCCTTCAGCATCCGGTCGCGCTTTTCGCTATAATCGCCCCATTTCGTCAGCGCCGCGATGTCCATCGACGACAGCTTCCAGACTTTCAACGGATCGTGCCTGCGGTCGTGAAAACGCTTCAGCTGCATTTCGCGGCCGATATCGAGATAGAATTTGAAGAAGAAGATGCCTTCATGGGCGATGATCTTTTCGAGCTGCGGCGCCTGTTTGAGAAAATCCTCATATTGCTGCGGCGTGCAGAAGCCCATGACCGGCTCGACGCCGGCGCGGTTGTACCAGGAGCGGTCGAACAGCACGAATTCGCCAGCGGTTGGAAACTGGGCGACATAACGCTGGAAATACCATTGTCCCTGTTCGCGCTCGGTCGGCTTGGTCAGCGCCACGACGCGTGCAAGACGAGGGTTCATATGCGCTGAGGAGGCCGAGATCGCGCCGCCCTTGCCGGCAGCGTCGCGCCCTTCGAACAGCGCCATCACCCGCTTGCCTGATGCCTGCAGCCAGAACTGTACCTTGACGAGTTCCACCTGCAGCTTTTCCAGCTGCTCCAGATAATCCTCTTCCTTGAGCTTCTTCTTGTAGGGAAAGCCGCCGGAAGCCAGTGCGTGTTCCTCCACCCAGTCTGGCAGGACGGGATTGTCGACATCGAAGGTGCGCTTCTTGCCGCGGATATCCAGCTCCACAGCCCTGCTTTCGACGGTCTCGGCCATATGCTCCTCCTTAGCGATCGCTTCTTTCCCGCAGGCGAGCATAGTTACCGTTGAAAATCAAATCTTTCGCGTTCGGCCGGTGTTTTTTGTGGGTTTCGCCGACCGCCTTTCACATCGGAGCGGCAGCCCGAAAACTACTGTCATGAATTGGCGCTATCAGGCAGAGTTCAATATCAAGAAAAACGAATCGACGCCGCGAGGGCACTTGCAAGACGAAATTCCATGGAGAAAAAGCCTGTCGGCGCGCATCCGGCGCGAACGGCCGGTGCTGCTGGCGGCGATCCTCAGTGCGCTCGTCACGCTTGCCGCCGGCATGAACAAGTGGGTGGTGCTCATCCTCCTGCTTGTGATGATCGTCACCGCGCTTTTCAACGAGGCGCCTGATATCAAGGCAGAGCCGGTCGAGCCGGTTGAGATCAAGCCGGAGGTGCTGCCAAGCCGCCTGCCGGAAGTGTCCGCCACGCTCGCCGGCCTCGATATCCCGGTCATGGTGCTGTCGGACGATGCCTCGGTGCTCTTTCAGAACCGGGCTGCCGAAAAGGCCTTCGGCGAGGTGGCGCTCGGCGCCCATATATCGGCCCGCCTGCGTTCGCCCGGCGTGCTCGACATGGTGCGCGAAACCATCGCCACCAACGCCCCGAACCAGATCGAGCATGCCGAGCGGCTGCCCTCCGAACGTGTCTATATCGTCCGCAGCGCCCCCGTTGAATTTTCGGCAGATGGCGGGCCGCATGAGCGCTATTTCATCCTCTCCTTCCGCGATATTTCAGAGGTTCGTCGCATCGATCGCATGCGGTCGGATTTCGTCGCCAATGCGAGCCACGAGCTGCGCACGCCGCTAGCGTCGCTGCGCGGCTTCATCGAGACCATCCAGGGGCCGGCAAAGAACGATCTGAAGGCGCAGGCGCGGTTCCTCGCCATCATGTTCGATCAGACGACACGCATGAGCCGGCTGGTCGACGACCTGCTGTCGCTCTCGCGGCTGGAGCTGAAATCGCACATCGCCCCGGATGAGAAGATCGACCTGGTGCCGCTGCTAGGCCACGTCAGAGACGCGCTGGTGCCGCTGGCCAGGGATGTCGGCGTCGACATCAACCTGCATCTGCCCGACGGCAAGGTCGAGGTGCTGGGCGATCGCGACGAACTCGTCCAGGTGTTCGAAAACCTGATGGAAAACGCCTGCAAATACGGCCAGGAGGGCAAGATCGTCGATGTCTGGCTGAAGAACGGCGCCGGCCAGCCGGTCGAGGTCAGCATCGTCGACAAGGGCCCGGGCATCCCGGCCGAGCATGTGCCGCGCCTGACCGAGCGCTTCTATCGCGTCAGCATCGAGGACAGCCGCTCGAAAAAGGGCACCGGCCTCGGCCTTGCCATCGTCAAGCACATCCTCACCCGCCACCGGGCGCGACTGATCGTCAAATCGGAAGTCGGCAAGGGTACCGATTTCACCGTGCGGTTTTAAGGCGATACGCTGCCTGTCCCCTAAGTAACGATGTTCCAGCGGTTTTTTGCAACATAAGGTTGAGGCGGGCTCGAAGTTCATAGCGTGACCGACACAAGCACTCGGCAGCGCTGAAAATATGCTTTTAGAATCAACGAGATAAACTGTCACAAATGTTTCACCGATTTGACATAAAAGGACGGTGCTTACAGCGCTAAGAGAGTCCCGCCGATGAAAAAAGGCACTGCGAGGGCCTCTCGAAAGGCCGCACTCACACAAGCCCAAATGCCGGGAGATTTCTAATGAACACCTTCAAGCTCACCGTTGCCGCGCTCGCTGCAACCGCTGCTTTCGCTGGCGCTGCCGTCGCCCGCGACCAGATTCAGGTTGCTGGTTCGTCCACCGTCCTGCCTTACGCAAAGATCGTTGCCGAGTCCTTCGGCGAAACCTTCACCAACTTCAAGACGCCGGTCGTTGAATCCGGCGGCACGGGCGCTGGTCTGAAGGAATTCTGCAAGGGCGTTGGCGAAGACACCATCGACATTGCAAACGCTTCGCGTCCGATCAACAAGAACGAAGCCGAAGCCTGCAAGGCTGCAGGCGTCACCGACATTCAGGAAGTCAAGATCGGTTATGACGGCATCGTCTTCGCAACCGACGCTTCCAACCCGGATGTTGCCTACGTTCCCGCAGACATCTACAAGGCCCTCGCAGCCCAGGTCGTCGTCGACGGCAAGCTCGTCGCCAACCCTTACAAGAAGTGGTCGGAAGTCAACCCGAAGCTTCCGGCTGTTGATATCGCTGCCTATATCCCGGGCGAAAAGCACGGCACCCGCGAAGTCTTCGAACAGAACGTTCTCGCCGCCGGCTGCAAGGCCGCCGGTGCCGTCGACGTCATCGCCAAGGAAATCGCCGACAAGGCTGCCCAGGGCAAGGCCTGCGTCGCAGTCCGCAAGGACGGCGCTGCTGTCGACATCGACGGCGACTATCCGGAAACCCTGGCACGCATCGCCGCCAACAAGACCGGCGTCGGCGTATTCGGCCTTTCCTTCTATGAAAACAACGCTGACAAGCTCAAGGTTGCCAGCATGAGCGGCATCGTTCCGTCCACCGAAACGATCGCCAACGGCACCTATCCGGTTTCTCGCCCGCTGTTCTTCTACGTCAAGAAGGCACATCTCGGCGCCGTTCCGGGCCTGAAGGAATACGTCAACTTCTTCGTATCCGACCAGATGATCGGCCCCGACAGCCCGCTCGTCGAATACGGCCTGGTTGCCGCTCCGGATGCCGAGCGTGATGCGATCCGCAAGGAAGTCGAAGCCGGCAAGGCTATGTAATGACTTTGCCGGCGCGGCGCTCTAAAGGCCCGCGCCGGCATTGCCTTAAACCCTGGGCGCGCCGACATTTCCGCTGCAGGGTTGAATTCATTCCGCATGATTGGGCTTTTTGGGGCTATGGCCTGGGGACGTAACGAATGAGCACATCCGTCATACTTCTGTGCCTTGTGGTGATCGGTGCCGCCGCCTATCTGGTCGCGCGCAGTCGGGCCACGGCACTTGCCGGGGGCCGGTCCTCCGCATTGCATTCACGGCCGGTCTATTACGGCGCCTATGCGGCGATCTGGGCGGTTCTCCCTGCTCTCCTCGCGCTCTGCGTCTGGCTCTCGGTCAGCCCCGGCATCATCCAGTCCTCGGTTCGCAGCCACTTCCCCGCCGATGTCAAGGCTCAAGCCGCCGTCGAGCAGGATCTTGGCTATTCCATGGTGGCGACGGTCGCCCGTGGCCTGACGATGCTGACCTCGGATGAAACCGCAGCGGTCGCCGGCGATCCGGCCGCCCTGCAGGCCAAGCTCAGCGAAAAGGGTGTGCCGCTTGCCGGCCAGCCGCTGCCTTACATGCTCGACGCAGCCAAGACGCTCAACGCCAAGAGCATGACGAGCCGCCTCGCCATGACGGCGGTCGTCTTCATCCTCGCCATTGCCGGCGCCTTCTATGCGCTGCGCGCCATCGCCCCGCGCTTCCGCGCCCGCAATCGGGTTGAGCGTTTCATGCTCTGGGGCCTGCTACTCGCCTCTTCGATTGCTATCCTAACGACGATCGGCATCGTATTCTCGATGCTGTCGGAAGCCGCCCGCTTCTTTGCCGCCGTTCCCGCCGCCGATTTCTTCTTCGGCACCGTCTGGGACCCGCGTTTTGCCGGAGCCGGCAGCTCGTCCTTCGGTCAGTTCGGCCTTATCCCGCTGCTGCTCGGCACGCTCTATATCGGCATGGTCGCCATGCTGGTTGCCGTACCGGTCGGCCTGTTTGCCGCGATCTACATGGCCGAATACGCCTCGCCGAAGCTGCGCGGGATCGCTAAGCCGCTGCTCGAAGTGCTCGCCGGCATTCCGACGATCGTTTACGGCTTCTTTGCGCTCGTCACCGTCGGCCCGTTCCTGCGCGATTTCTCGGCTCAGATCAGCGGCCTGCTCTCCGGCAACTACACCAACTTCATTCAGGCGCAGAGCGTTCTGACCGCCGGCATCGTCATGGGCATCATGCTGATCCCCTACGTCTCCTCGCTGTCGGACGATATCATCACCGCCGTGCCGCGGACGCTGCGTGACGGTTCGCTCGGTCTTGGCGCCACACGCTCCGAAACCATCAAGAAAGTGGTCTTGCCCGCAGCCCTTCCCGGCATCGTCGGCGCCTTGCTGATGACCGCCTCGCGCGCCATCGGTGAAACTATGATCGTCGTGCTGGCCGCCGGTGTCGCCGCCCGCATCCAGATCAACCCCTTCGAGCCGATGACGACGGTGACCGTCAAGATCGTCAATCAGCTCACCGGCGACCTCGAGTTCACCTCGCCGCAGACGCTGGTTGCCTTCGCCCTTGGCATCACGCTGTTCTGCATCACGCTTTGCCTCAATATCTACGCGCTCTACATCGTGCGCAAATACCGGGAGCAGTACGAATGACGGATATTGTTTCTCCCGCCGGGATAACCGTTTCCAAGGCGCCCACGCGCCGCGATATCGGCATCAAGCGCCGCTACGCCGCCGAACGCCGGTTCCAGGCCTATGGCATCGCCGCCATCTCCTTCGGCCTCATCTTCCTGTTCATCCTGCTGTGGACGGTGATCGGCAAAGGCTACACCGCCTTTCAGCAGACGGCGATCACCCTGCCGATCGAATTTTCCGAGAAGACGATCGACCCCAGCAATAAGCGTGCGACCGATGCTTCGGTGCTGATCGCCGCCAACTACCCGGTTCTCCTGCGCGACGCGATCGTCAAGCAGCTGAACGTCAATGCCGCAAGCCGTCCCGACGTGCGCGATGCATCCGCCATGCTCTCCAAGGGTGCGCCGGTCCAACTGCGCGACATGGTCGTCGCCGACCCGTCGATCATCGGCAAGACGGTCAATGTCACCGTGCTCGCCGACGCCAATGTCGACAGCGCCAACAAGGGCCAGATCGACCTGTCGGTCGATGAGAAGAACCGCAAGGTCAACGACAAGCAGGTTGGCTGGATGAACGAGCTGAAGGCGAGCGGCGCTCTCCACAAGCAGTTCAACACCGGCCTCTTCGTCAACGGCAATTCCAGCCGTCCGGAGGCCGCAGGCCTTGGCGTCGCCCTCATCGGCTCGCTCTACCTGATGCTGATCGTGCTGGTGCTCGCTCTGCCGATCGGCGTTGCCGCCTCGATCTATCTCGAGGAGTTTGCGCCGAAGAACAAGCTGACCGATCTGATCGAGGTCAACATCAACAACCTCGCCGCCGTGCCCTCGATCGTCTACGGTCTGCTCGGCCTTTCCGTCTTCATCAACTTCGTCGGCCTGCCGCGTTCGGCTTCGCTGGTTGGCGGCCTGGTGCTGACGTTGATGACCCTGCCGACGATCATCATTGCGACGCGCGCCGCACTGCGCGCCGTGCCGCCGTCGATCCGCGCCGCAGCCCTCGGCCTCGGCGCCTCGAAGATGCAGATGGTGTTCCACCATGTTCTGCCGCTCGCCATGCCCGGCATCCTCACCGGCACGATCATCGGCCTGGCGCATGCGCTCGGCGAAACCGCGCCGCTGCTGCTGATCGGCATGGTCGCCTTCGTCGCCAACGCGCCGACGACGCCGCTCGATCCCTCGACGGCTCTGCCCGTGCAGGTCTATATGTGGGCCAACGAGGCCGAACGTGCCTTCGTCGAGCGGACTTCGGGTGCCATCATCGTCCTGCTCCTGTTCCTGATCGTCATGAACATGGGCGCCATCCTCTTGCGTCGTCGCTTCGAGCGCCGCTGGTAAACGGAGTTACACATCATGAACATGTTGACGGAAGCTGCAGTTGAAAAAGCGCTGGATCAGAAGATGAGCAACGTCCCTTATAAGATGATCGGCAAGGATGTCTCGGTTTACTATGGCGAGAAGCGCGCGCTTTTCGATGTGAACCTGAACATCCGCGAAAACACCGTAACCGCGCTGATCGGCCCGTCCGGCTGCGGCAAGTCGACCTTCCTGCGGAGCCTAAACCGCATGAACGACACGATCGACGGCTGCCGGGTCACCGGCAAGATCACGCTTGATACCGACGATATCTATGATCCCGATATCGACGTCGTCGAACTTCGCGCCCGCGTCGGCATGGTCTTCCAGAAGCCGAACCCGTTCCCGAAGACGATCTATGAAAACGTCTCCTACGGCCCGCGCATCCATGGCCTTGCCAAGTCGAAGGCCGATCTCGACCAGATCGTCGAGACCAGCCTGCAGCGCGCCGGCCTCTGGAACGAGGTCAAGGACCGCGTGCATGAATCCGGCACCGGCCTGTCCGGCGGTCAGCAGCAGCGCCTCTGCATTGCCCGCGCCGTCGCCGTCAGCCCTGAAGTCATCCTGATGGACGAGCCCTGCTCGGCGCTCGACCCGATCGCCACCGCCAAGGTCGAGGAACTGATCCACGAACTGCGCGAGAACTACACGATCGTCATCGTCACCCACTCCATGCAGCAGGCCGCGCGCGTCTCGCAGCGCACCGCCATGTTCCACCTCGGCAATCTCGTCGAGGAGAACGACACCGACAAGATGTTCACCAATCCCGACGATCCGCGCACCCAGGACTACATCATGGGTCGCTTCGGTTGATTTTGGCGACACCAAGCCTTCCCGTTATTCGAGGATAAAGCCCCATGGCATCGACACATATTTTTTCTGCCTATGATGATGATCTGAAGTTCCTGTCCAGGCGGATTTCCGAAATGGGCGGCCTGGCCGAGCAGATGGTCAGCGAGGCCGTCCGGGCGCTCGTCAACGGCGATACCGCGCTGGCGCAGAAGGTCATCTCCGACGATGTGATCCTCGATCACGCCGAGCGAGAAATCGGCGACAAGGCGATCGTTACCATCGCCCGCCGTCAACCGATGGCCTCGGACCTGCGCGAAATCATGGGTTCGATCCGCATCGCCGCCGATCTCGAACGCGTCGGCGACCTCGGCAAGAACACCGCCAAGCGCGTCATCGCCGTGCAGAGCACCGGCGTTCCGCGCAAGCTCGCCCGCGGTCTCGAGCATCTGTCCGAGCTGGCGCTCGTCCAGCTCAAGGAAGTGCTCGACGTCTACACGACGCGCTCTGCCGACAAGGCCAATGCGATCCGTGAACGCGACAACGAGATCGACGCGATGTACACCTCGTTGTTCCGCGAGCTGCTGACCTACATGATGGAAGATCCGCGCAACATCACCAGCTGCACGCATCTGCTCTTCTGCGCCAAGAACATCGAGCGCATCGGCGACCACGCCACCAACATCGCCGAGACGATCTATTACATGGCGACCGGCGCACAGCCGGAAGGTGACCGTCCGAAAGACGACAGCGCCAACACCGTCGGCGCGGTCACGGAATAAAGCCCATACTAGCCGTTGCGTGCGCGCCCATCCGGGCGCGCAAAGAGGTCGCAGCCACCTTTCTGAATTTGCGCAGGATGCATTGCTTAAATCACCCCGGTTTAAGGAACATGCGCGAGGAGACCGACAGGCATGATCCCGAGAGTTGCAGTTGTTGAAGACGAGGAAGCCTTGAGCGTGCTTCTTCGCTACAATCTCGAAGCGGAAGGCTTCGAGGTCGATACTATCCTTCGTGGCGACGAAGCCGAAATCAGGCTTCAGGAGCGCACGCCCGACCTGCTCATCCTCGATTGGATGCTGCCCGGCGTCTCCGGCATCGAACTCTGCCGGCGCCTGCGCATGCGGCCGGAAACCGAACGTCTGCCGATCATCATGCTGACGGCGCGCGGCGAAGAGAGCGAGCGCGTCCGCGGACTGTCGACCGGGGCCGACGATTACGTCGTCAAGCCGTTCTCGACCCCGGAGCTCGTTGCCCGCGTCAAGGCGATGCTACGCCGCGCCCGTCCCGAGGTGCTGTCGACGGTGCTGAAATGCGGCGATATCGAACTCGACCGCGAAACCCATCGCGTCCATCGCAAAAGCCGCGAAGTCCGCCTCGGCCCCACCGAATTCCGCCTGCTGGAATTCCTGATGTCGTCGCCGAGCCGAGTCTTCTCCCGCTCGCAGCTCCTCGACGGCGTCTGGGGCCACGATATCTATGTCGACGAACGCACCGTCGACGTCCATGTCGGCCGCCTGCGCAAGGCGCTGAACTTCTCCAACATGCAAGACGTCATCCGCACCGTCCGCGGCGCCGGCTATTCGATGGAAGCCTGAGGGGTTTCCGATAAAGTCGAGCAAGCTCTGCCCCTCACCCTAACCCGACCGGGGTCGAGCCACTCGTCTCGACCCCGGTCGGTGCCGGCAGGCGGATGAGCGACTATCTGGGCTGTCAAGTTGCATGTTCGAATTCTCTTCGCGCATCTCGTGCTTTTGCATTGAGAATGACCAGGAGTTTTCGGGCGAGCGCGATGCGGATGACCATTTTCGGTTTGCCCTGGCTTTGCAACCTTTGCTGGAATGCCGCCAGATGCGGATTGTGTCGGGCTGCGATGGCGCCAACCAGGAACAGAATGGCGCGTGGTCCGGAGCGCCCGCCGCGCACCGGCCGATGTCCGCTGCGTTTGCCGCTGTCGTTGGCAATCGGCGCAAGGCCGGCCAGCTTGGCGATCGCCTTGTTGGAGATCCGGCCGATCTCAGGCAATTCGGCCATCAGCCGGGCAACGGTACGGTTGGCCACGCCCTTGATCGAGCGAAAGGCCTGGTTGAGGCAGGCCCAGAGCGGATCGTCATCGATCATCGAGGCAATCTCGCCTTCGAGGGTGCGGCTCTGGCGCACCAGAAGCGCGATCACCTCGTTGAGGCTTGCCACGCTCTGATGATCGCGGGCCGCACTGCGGCGCTGCCTCTGGACGGTCAGGTCACTCGTGACCTGGGACAGCCGCGCCATCAGCGCCGACAGCCGCATCTGCGCGGCTTTCGGCGGCGGCAGGGCAGCCAGCCGCTTGGTTTCGGCATAATGGGCGATCATCGCCGCATCGATGCGGTCGGTCTTTTCCAGAAAGCCCATGGCTTCGGCAAACCGGCGCACATGGCGCGGATTAGCCAAGGCGCAGGCGATCCCCATCTCCCACAACAACAGGAAGGCCGTCCGCTCGTAACCGCCGGAAGCCTCCATGACGACGAGCTCGACATTCTCGGCCCGGCAAAGATCGGCCAGCGCGCCGATGCCGGTGGCGTCATTGCTGAAACGCTCAAACGTCCCGGACGGGCGGATAGACGCATCCAGCCAGTCCTTCGAAACATCCACTCCACATATAACTCTGTTCACGGTAACCTGCCTTGTGCGTGCGATTGGAACCAAGCGACTATTCGGTCGTACGTGACGATGACGAAGATCCCAGGCTCATCCACGGTTGTAACCAGAGGGGGAACGGGCGACTTCGTCACGCCTCTGGCCGGGTGGCCACCCGGCCAGAGGCTCAATCGCTTCCATCGCACAAAATCTCTAACGTGCAGATACAAGGGGCAGCCACACCCAACGTACTCACATAAAAAAACGGGCCTTCCAGCCCGTTTTTGCATGTCGACAATGTCACCCGTTCAGCTCGCCCGCGCTGCCGCCCGGCGGCGTTCGTTGACGGGCTGGTAGGCGAGTTTCTGGTGATAGCCGCAATAGGGTGAATTGTCGGGGGACTCGCAGCCGCAGAAGTGGAAGTCATCCTTCAGCGGATCGCCGACCGGCCACTTGCAAGTGCGTTCGGTCAGTTCCGTCAGGCCGAGGCGGCGGGAGATCGGCACGACCACGTTGCCTTTCGGCACGTATTCCATTTCCTCGACCGTTTCGATCTCGATCTCTTCCTTCAGCATCGTTGCGCCCTGCTGGCGGGTAACGGTGCGGGTGGTGATCCGAGAGGCGAAGTTCGGCGCGCGCGGCGCCGATGTATTGCGTTTCGGCGTTCGGGCCGTGGCGGCCGTGCCGCCGGCCTTGGCGCGGCCCGGAAGGCTCAGGCGGTGCACCTTGCCGATTACAGCGTTTCTGCTGACACCGCCAAGTTGCGCCGCGATCTGGCTGGCGCTCAGTCCTTCGGCCCAAAGCTTCTTGAGTTTCTCGACCCGCTCGTCTGTCCAGTTCATGCCCTGTCTCCACCTTCTGCGTTGGTGATGGCAGAATCCCTCACCGTTGCCTCGGAAGCTCCGAAACAAGAAACGCTTGATCAATTTTGGTGACTAGTTCCGCCGCATGCAGTCTAGTAATTGAACTTTAACCTAGTGTGAGCGTGACTCCGTGACAAGAGTCGCATGAATCCGGATGAATCGAATTCGGAGTTTTCCCCAACTTGCTGCCCCAGCGTGTCATTTCTGCAATAAAGCCTGTTGAAGGTCGAAAACACCGCTGTACAACCTTGCTGCATGCGCTAAGGGCGCAGTTTTGTTGACATTGCAGCGCGAAAAGGAAATAGTACCGCTGGCCGCCGCAAGGCGGCATTTTTAATTTTTCGGGCCTGGTTTTCTTAGCCGGAGTCCGTTGCTTGATAACTCTGATCGGGAGACCGCGCCATGGCTGAAGCCGCGCCGCTTTATGACACCTACTCTCGTGCCCCGCTGCGGTTCGAGCGAGGCGAGGGCGTGTGGCTGATCACCGAAAGCGGCGAACGTTATCTCGATTTCGGCGCCGGTGTTGCCGTCACCTCGGTCGGCCACGGCAATCCGCATGTGGTCGGCGCGCTGAAGGAGCAGGCCGACAAGGTCTGGCACCTCTCCAACATCTATGAGATCCCCGGCCAGGAGCGTTTGGCCAAACGGCTGACCGACGCCACCTTCGCCGACAAGGTGTTCTTCACCAATTCGGGTGCTGAAGCGCTCGAATGCGCGATCAAGACGGCGCGCCGTTATCAGTTTTCCAACGGCCATCCCGAGCGCTTCCATATCATCACCTTCGAGGGCGCCTTCCATGGGCGGACGCTCGCGACAATCGCCGCCGGTGGCCAGGAGAAATATCTCGAAGGCTTCGGCCCCAAGGCGCCGGGTTTCGATCAGGTGGCGTTCGGCGACATCGAAGCGGTCCGCGCCGCGATCACCGATGCGACGGCGGCAATCCTCATCGAGCCGGTGCAGGGCGAGGGCGGCGTGCGTCCTGCCACCCCCGAATTCATGAAGGCGCTTCGCCAGATTTGCGACGAAAACGGCCTGCTGTTGATCCTCGACGAGGTCCAGACCGGCGTTGGCCGCACCGGCAGGTTCTTTGCCCATGAATGGTCGGGCGTCACGCCCGACATCATGGCGGTTGCCAAGGGCATCGGCGGTGGTTTCCCGCTCGGCGCCTGCCTTGCTACTTCAGAGGCCGCCTCCGGCATGAAGGCCGGCACGCATGGCTCGACCTATGGCGGCAATCCGCTCGCCATGGCCGTCGGCAGCGCCGTGCTCGACATCATCCTCGCCGATGGCTTCCTCCAGCAGGTGCGCGACGTAGCACTCGTCTTCCGCCAGGGCCTCGCCTCGCTGAAGGATCGCTATCCCGATGTGATCGAGGATATCAGAGGCGAGGGGCTGTTGCTCGGCATCAAGGCTGCTATTCCCTCGGCCGAATTGCTGCAGGCGATCCGCGCCGCCCATCTGCTCGGCATACCCGCCGGCGATAACGTCATCCGCCTTCTTCCGCCCCTCGTCGTCACCGCCGAGGAAGCCCGAGAGGGCCTTGACCGCATCGAGCGCGCCGCCGAGAGCATTCGCGCCGCGAAGGTCAAGAAAACGGCTTGAAGAGATTGCCGCCTTCGGGCGCAGCACAGGTAAGAACATGGCTCCCAAACATTTCCTCGATCTTTCCGCGGTCACCTCAGCCGATCTCAGAATCATCATGAACGATGCGCTCGCCCGCAAGCAGGCCTTCAAGGCCGGCACGGGCGACAAGCCGCTCGCCGGCAAGATGCTGGCGATGATCTTCGAGAAGCCGTCGACGCGCACCCGCGTCTCCTTCGATGTCGGCATGCGCCAGCTCGGCGGCGAAACGCTGTTCCTGTCCGGCACCGAGATGCAGCTCGGCCGCGCCGAGACGATCGGCGACACCGCCAAGGTTCTGTCGCGTTATGTCGATGCGATCATGATCCGCACTACCGAGCATTCGCGCCTGGTGGAGCTTGCCGAACATGCGACCGTGCCTGTGATCAACGCGCTGACGGATGACACCCATCCCTGCCAGATCATGGCCGATATCATGACCTTCGAAGAGCATCGCGGCCCGATCAAGGGAAAGACCATCGCCTGGACCGGCGACGGCAACAATGTGCTGCATTCGCTGGTCGAAGGCGCCGCCCGCTTCGGCTATCGCATGAACATGGCGGTGCCCCTTGGCTCGGAGCCTAAGGATCACTATCTGAACTGGGCCCGCAATGAGGGCGCCGAAATCATGCTCTGCCATGATGCCGACCGTGCGGTCGAAGGCGTCGATTGCGTGGTGACCGATACCTGGGTCTCCATGAATCAGGAACATCGGGCCCGGGGTCACAATGTCTTTCAGCCTTACCAGGTCAACGCGGCCTTGATGGCGAAGGCCGGCAATGATGCATTGTTCATGCATTGCCTGCCCGCTCATCGCGGTGAGGAAGTGACGGACGACGTGATCGATGGTCCGCAATCCGTGGTCTTCGATGAAGCGGAAAACCGTCTTCATGCGCAGAAGTCGATTCTTGCTTGGTGCCTGGGCGCGATCTGAACCATAATCGGACGCCGCGTGCGAAAAACGCGTGGCCGCGCGAGCGAAGAGCACCCTGTCCTTTCGCTTGAAAACTAGGAGTGAATCCATGGCAGAAGCTGCAGCCGCCCTCGGCCAGTTCGATTTCGCCGGCGATGACCATGTCGTCCCCTTTCAGGTGGACGGGCTGGATGTGCGCGGCCGCGCCGTCCAGCTCGGCCCGATGCTCGACGCGATCCTCGAGCGCCATCATTATCCGGCCCCTGTCGCCCGGCTGCTCGCCGAAGTCGTCGTGCTGACGGTGCTGCTCGGCACCTCGCTGAAGTTTGACGGCAAGTTCACCGTGCAGACCAAGGGCGACGGCCCGGTCGATCTTCTCGTTGCCGATTTTTCGACGCCGGAAAATGTCCGTGCCTATGCCCGTTTCGACCAGGCGCTGCTCGACAAGGCCATTGAAGCTGGCGAAACCGAGCCGGAGCAATTGCTCGGCCACGGCGTGCTTGCCTTCACCATCGACCAGGGCAAGTTCGGCCAGCCCTACCAAGGTATTGTCGCGCTCGACGGCACCACGCTCGAGGACATTGCCGGCGTCTACTTCCGCCAGTCGGAGCAGATCCCGACGCGCGTGCGTCTGGCCGCGGCCGAACTCTTCGATCGCGACGATGAAGGCCAGCCACGCCATCGCTGGCGGGCAGGTGGCCTTGTCGCCCAGTTCCTGCCGGAAGCGCCGGAGCGCATGCGTCAACCGGATCTCCACGGCGGCGACGGCGACACCGGCAGCCGCCCGCATAGCGAGGACGATTCCTGGGCCGAAGCGCGTTCGCTGGTCGAGACCATCGATGCGGATGAACTCACCGATCCGCTGGTTGGCACCGAGCGGCTGCTGTTCCGCCTGTTCCACGAGCGCGGCGTGCGCGTCTACGAACCGCGCGCCGTCTTCGATCGCTGCAGCTGTTCGCGTGACAAGATCAAGGGCGTGCTGAAGGGCTTCTCTGCCGAGGAGATCGAGGCCAGCCAGGAAGATGGCGAGATCGCTGTCACCTGCGAATTCTGCTCGACCACCTATCGCTTCGAGCCGGTCGAACTTCAGCCGGCCGAATAGGCTCGGTTGGCCCCTGATATCTGCCCCTCACCCTAACCCTTGCCGGGGTCGAGCCACCGGTCTCGACCCCGGTCGGTGCCGGCAGGCGGATGAGGGGCCGGTGTCGGCAATCTATCAAGCGGGCAAAATGATTTCGGGCCGGCCTGTCAGTTGAGCACGCGCAACAACCCCGGTGAATCCAGCGAGAAGGCGGGAATGTCGACATCGAAGGTGTCGCCTTCGTCCGTTTCCATCTGGTAATGGCCGAACATCAGCCCGGAGGGGGTGTCGAGTGGGCAGCCGGAGGAATATTCGTAGGTGTCGCCGGGGCTGAGCCGCGGCTGTTCGCCGACGACGCCCGGACCGGTGACCTCGTCCACCTGTCCATTCTGGTCGGTGATATTCCAATAGCGATTGACCAGGCGAACGGCGATGCCGGAATTGTTGCTGATGACAATCCGATAGCCCCAGACATAGCGATCGTCGTCCGGATCGGATTGCTCCTCCAGATAGAATGGTTCGACGACGACTTCGATATCTTTTGTGAGGGCGCGATACATGCCTTGCACCTTAGTCAAGATATGTTACCCGTATCTTATAAGAGGCCCTGCCCGTCAAGAAACGGAACGTTGATCGTCACTAAAACGGTCGTGATCGAAGTGTTTCGATCGTTAAGCCTAATTGTCGGTGTCAATTCCACTTCCGAACGCCGGCGCGACCGAGCTTGTTCCCCCGGCCTCAACCTGCTGAGGTCCGGCGAGCCGAACGCCGGTGAGGTCTGGCGAGCCGAACCCCAAGCGAGGTCCGGCCGCCAATATCCCTGGATCAGGCCGAGACCTTGGCAAGCGCCTTGGCGAAATCCTCGATCAGGTCGTCGGTATCCTCGATGCCGGCCGAAAGGCGGACCGTACCCGGGGAAATGCCGAGTTCGGCGCGCGCCTCCTCCGACAGGTTCTTGTGGGTGGTGGTTGCCGGATGGGTGATCAGGCTCTTGCTGTCGCCGAGATTGTTGGAAATCTTGATGATATCGAGCGCGTTCTGCAGCGCGAAGGCGGCTTCCTTGCCGCCCTTCAGCTCGAAGGCGACGAGGGTCGAGCCGCCGGTCATCTGCTTGGCGATGATATCGGCCTGCGGATGGTCCTTGCGGCCGGGATAGATCACCTTGGCGACCTTGCTTTGCTCGGCCAGAAAATCGGCGATCTTCGCCGCATTCTCAGTCTGCTGCTTCACGCGCAGCGGCAGCGTCTCGATGCCCTTCAGCAGCGTCCAGGCGTTGAACGGCGACATGGCCGGGCCGGTGTGGCGGAAGTAGTCGTGCAGATTCTCGTCGATCCAGTCCTTGTCGGCCAGCACCACGCCGCCGAGGCAGCGGCCCTGGCCGTCAATATGTTTGGTGGCGGAATAGACGACGATATGGGCGCCGAGCTCCAACGGCTTCTGGAAAAGCGGCGTGGCGAAGACGTTGTCGACGATGACCTTGGCGCCGATCTGGTTGGCGAGCTTGGCAACACCTGAGATATCGACCACTTCGAGCGTCGGGTTGGTCGGGCTTTCCAGGAAGAACACCTTGGTGTTCGGCCGGATTGCCTTTTCCCAATTTGCAAGATCCCGGCCGTCGACCAGCGTGCACTCGATGCCGTATTTCGGCGCCAATGTCTCGACAACCCAGCGGCAGGAACCGAACAGCGCGCGCGCCGCGACGATATGGTCGCCTGATTTGACCTGGCAGAGCACCGCCGCGGTGACGGCCGCCATGCCGGAGGCGGTGGCGCGGGCGTCTTCCGCGCCTTCGAGCATGCACATGCGCTTTTCGAACATGTCGTTGGTCGGGCTGCCGTAGCGGGCGTAGATGTAGCCTTCCGTCTCGCCCTTGAAGCGGGCTTCGGCCGCCTCCGACGTCTCATAGACGAAACCCTGCGTGAGATAGATTGCTTCGGACGTCTCGCCATATTGCGAACGCAAGGTTCCGCCGTGGACGAGTTGGGTTGCCGGGCGCCAGGTCTTGCTCATGCCATCACCTTCACATAACAAAAAAACCGGTCGCAAAAGCAGACCGGTTTTCAACCCGGTCTTTTTAGCCACTTGTTTAACGTGGCTGCAAGCCGACCGGCCAAATCACCACGGGATAATTCTGCAATACTGCTGTTAGCTGCTTGCGTCAATTCCCCGAGTTTGGTTTTGTCGGCGGCAAATGATGGATGAGGCGTGATGGCTCGTGAAACGGGAATTCTGGCGGACGGAGCGATATCGGCGCTGTTCGAAACGGGTCGTCTGATCTCCGAACGGGAGCTGGACCGCGACCAGATCCAGCCGGCAAGCCTCGACCTGCGCCTGGGCGCCAAGGCTATTCGCGTGCGCGCCAGCTTCATGCCCGGCCCCTCGCATCTGGTGGCCGACAAGCTCGACCGGCTGAGCCTGCATGTGGTCGACCTATCCGAAGGCGCGGTGCTCGAGACCGGCTGCGTCTACATCGTGCCGCTGATGGAGAGCTTAGCGCTGCCGGCCGACATGTCGGCTTCGGCCAATCCGAAGAGCTCGACCGGACGGCTCGATATCTTCACCCGCGTCATCACCGATTACGCCCAGGAGTTCGACAAGATCCCGGCCGGCTATTCCGGCCCGCTCTATCTGGAAATCAGCCCGCGCACCTTCCCGATCGTCGTACGCCGCGGCTCGCGCCTGTCGCAGATCCGCTTCCGCGTCGGCCATGCTTTGCTCAGCGAGCCGGAGCTGTTGAAGCTGCATGAAAGCGAGACGCTGGTTGCCAGCAAGCAGCCGAATGTATCCGGCAGCGGCATCGCTCTGTCGATCGACCTCGCCGGAGACGAAGACGGCCTGATCGGCTATCGCGGCAAACACCACACCGCCGTCGTCGATGTCGACAAGAAAGCCCAGCACGACATCTACGATTTCTGGGAGCCTCTCTATAGCCGCGGCCGCAACGAGTTGATCCTCGATCCGGACGAGTTCTATATCCTCGTCTCGCGCGAGGCCGTGCACGTGCCGCCGGACTATGCCGCCGAAATGACCCCGTTCGATCCGTTGGTCGGCGAATTCCGCGTCCATTATGCCGGCTTCTTCGATCCGGGCTTCGGCCATGCGCCGGCCGGCGGCCGCGGCAGCCGCGCCGTGCTCGAAGTGCGCAGCCACGAAGTCCCCTTCATCCTCGAAGACGGCCAGATCGTCGGCCGCCTGGTCTACGAGCACATGCAGGAAAAACCGACCAGCCTCTACGGCTCTGGCCTCGGCTCCAACTACCAGGCCCAGGGCCTGAAACTCTCGAAGCACTTCCGCATCTGACAGGTTGCGTCGACGCGACTTGACAGCGGCCCCCATCTGTTGGAAATCTCAGCTATCGCGGGTGTAGCTCAATGGTAGAGCAGCAGCTTCCCAAGCTGAATACGAGGGTTCGATTCCCTTCACCCGCTCCATTCACTTAAAAACACTTTGTTCAATGACGTCCATCGACGTTCAATAAACGTATTGTAATCAGTGAGATAATTCGGGCCAGCGCCTCGCGCGCGCGTAACGACGTGCAGCGGAGTGCAGTGACATCCAGCAAATTTTTCGGTACAAAACCACGGTACAAAGCTGCTAGCCTCGAGGCCGATACCGTAAATGGCGCTGACAGACGTTCAGATTCGAAATGCCAAAAAGTCCGAAAAGCCCTACAAACTGCCGGACGGTAAGGGCCTTTATCTGTATGTTTCGAAGGCCGGCGGGAAATCATGGAGGCAGGATTATGCCTACTTTGGCAAGAGAAAGACGCTCACGCTCGGCGCCTATCCTGCCCTTGGGCTGGCTGAAGCCCGTGTCCGGCGAGATGAAGCAAAGAAGAAGCTGTCGGAGGGATTAGACCCGTCGCTGGCGAAAAAGCGCGAGCAATTGGCCTCCAAGGCGGCGGCCGGGAACACCTTCGGACTAATTGCTGATGAATTCATCGCGAAGCTGCGTCGTGACAAGCGAGCTGAGCCGACCATCGATAAGAACACTTGGATGCTAAAGGTGCTTGCGAAGAGGCTTTCGCCATATCCGATAACGCAAATCTCCGCGAAAGACGTTTTAGACGTGCTCAACGTGATCGAAAAAAGTGGACGCGTTGAGAGTGCACTCGCCACGCGTTCAGCAATAGGGCGCGTTTTTCGATTTGCCATCGCAACCGCAAGAGCGGAAAGCGATCCGACCTCGGCATTGCGAGGCGCCCTCCAGCGCCATGTTCCCGTCAGTCACCCAGCGCTCACGACCCGCAAAGACCTTGGTGGCCTTATGAGGGCGATCTATGGTTATAATGGCTGGGTTTCGCTTGTTGCGGCGTTGAAGATTCAAGCTCTTTGCTTCGCTCGACCCGGGGAAACCCGTTCAATGGAATGGTCGGAGCTTGACCTCGCAAAAGCGGTTTGGACCATCCCTGCCGCAAAGACAAAGATGCGCCGCGAGCATCATGTTCCCCTTTCTCGTCAAGCCATCGAGGTCATCAAACTGATGAAGGACCTGTTCGGGGACAAGCCACAGGTTTTTCCATCGATGATGTCTGGCAAGACGTTGCTTTCGGAGAATTCAATGAATTCTGCCCTGCGCCGTATGGGAGTAGGGGAGGAGGAGCATACCGCACATGGCTTTCGCTCGTCCGCAAGTAGCATCTTGAACGAGTCGGGCGCATTTAGCGCCGATGCGATTGAGGCCCAACTGGCGCATTTAGATACGAGGGAGGTGCGCCGGATCTATAATCGCGCGACCTATTGGGATGAGCGGGTGAAAATGATGCAGTGGTGGGCAGACATGCTTGATGAGGAGCGAATGCGAAGGTCGGCCTAACGCACGTGTCAGCGGCGGCTACCTCCGGCAGGGAAGTTGCGATACTTCCGATTTAGATGTTTTGAAAGGTTTAAATTCCCTAAACCTATTCTGCCGCCTCTGCGAAGGCTCGCCGATTGGACATCGCAATGTGTAAAGCGACACGTTCGCCAATCGCGCGTGCTAAGGGCGCGGGAACAGCGTTCCCCACTTGCTCGTACTGTAAGCCCAGTTTGTCGCCGGCGAAGCGGAATGTGTCGGGAAAGCCCTGTAACCTAGCGGCTTCCCGTACGGTGATCGTTCGATCTTGATGCGGGTGGACATAAGCTCCCCAATGGGGGTCACATTTAGTCAGGAGTGTCGACGCTAACCCCGTGCTGGCCAGTCTTCCGTACCGTTTCGTATGATCGGAGGGGTGCGCTCTCTGCATTCCGGCAGTCAGCAATTCACGCGGTATATTTCGCCAATTACCTCCCTCCGGAACGTGCTTCATTCGGTTCAAATTCACATCGGTCAGCCGATGACAAACATGATTGAATAACTCTGCGCTTCCCTCTCGGGCCTGGATTTGGAACTCGCTGCTGGGCTCAACGGCACTATAAGCAGATACCTGGAAATTGCAGCCATTTTCTACTGCAGGCAGGTCCCCGATTGCCTCGCCGACCGTGATTGGATTTGGCAACCACATATCGCCTTGAGCTGTACTCTTAGCTGCGCGATGAGTGGCGATTGGAATCAGTTCGGCGGCCTGACCAATTCGGGACGCCAAAATAAATACTCTTTTTCGAACTTGCGGAGTTCCGAATTCTTCGGCTGAAAGGGTTACTACCTCGCAATCGTATTTCATTTTTAAGAGTGTTGAGCGGATTTCTTTAACGACCTTCCCGCCCCCGATTGTCAAAATGCCGGGCACATTCTCCATTACAAGGCATTTTGGCTTTATCTTTGAAACGATCTTCAGGTAGCAACTGAACAGCCGCGCTCGATCGTCCTCGGCATTTCGCTGATGGTTATTATAGCTGAAGGACTGGCACGGCGGTCCCCCGATTATCGCATCGACTTGCGCCGATTCGGCTTCGCGACCGACCATAAGCTGGGCGGCCGTGACCTTCGATACTGGGCCTTGAAGAAATGTGCTTTCGGGAAAATTAAGCCGAAATGTTTCGCCGGCTGCTGCGTCAAAGTCGTTGGCAGCCAGAATGGCCCACCCCGCCTGTTTAAAGCCTATCGCGAGGCCGCCAGCACCTGAGAACAAATCGATGCAGCGGGGACCAGAGGGGAGGGGGGCAGATGGCTGATATACAGCTAATTTCTGGTCTTCCTTTCCCATTCAGTCCTCAAAATCCAATTCGCCTGACTGTGGGCGTCCAAAATCATTGTGAGTCGCGTAACTTTACCACATCCGCAACGGCAGGTGAATCGAGCGCTTCAAAAGACGTGTAAAATTCGTTACATCCTCTCTTGATACGATGCACTATCCTTGCTACATCTTGCTCAGGCAAGATGTGAAAGTAAGGAAAAGCGATGATGGATGCTGTAGCAAAATTAGAAGTTCCGCCCGCCCAAGCCGAGCGGGTCCTTTATGAAAAGATCGGTAATACAGAGTGGGAACTGCGCGAAACGCGCCTCGACGTCCAGCAAGACGTTGCGCTGTGGGCAGATAACCCCCGTCTTCAAACGACGGCAATGGAGGGCTTTTCTTCGGAAGCCGACCTGGAAGAGGGTCTACGATTGACTCCTGGCTACGATGGCTTGCGCAAATCCATTCAAGAGATTGGTCAGATGCAGTCCATTTACGTGCAGCGAACCACAACCGGAAAATACCTAGTCCTAGAGGGGGCGACACGGGTCACTATTTTACGGGAGTTGGACCGCAAGTTCACGAGTGGCAAGAACCTCGGCGTCTTTCGTTATGTCCAGGCGAAAGTCCTTCCTCAGAATTTTGGTGAGCGAGATGTTGCTATCCTCCTAGCCGGTATTCACGTGCGCGGATCCGGCGTTCGCGATTGGGGAAGGTACATCGAAGCTAAATTCATTTATGAGACGGTGGTGGGACGCCCGGGTCACCCCCCGCTGATGAATCAGGCCACGTTGGCGGATAACATGGGGAAGTCTGAGTCCTGGGTTGCTCGGCTTAAAAGCGCTTACGAATTCGCTCTCAAATTTGTTGAACACGTGGATGATGAACCTAATCCGAAGAAGCTTGCCGCCGAAAAATTCAGCGTTCTTGAAGAAATCAGCAAGGCTCGTGTGATTGGCTCGCAACTCCGAGATTTCGAAAACACGGCATACGACGAACTGCGAAAAGAAGTTTTCGACATGGTCCGCGATGACGTTTTCAAGGAGTACCGTGACGCTAGGTTCTTAAAAGAATTCCACGACGATGAAGACGCTTGGTCGCAGCTGAAATCAGGCGAAAAACACGTTGCAAACAAGCTCGCGCAGCAGACGCAGGATAAGAGCAGCAGTCCTAAAGCAAAGATCTCTGCAATTCCACAGATAGTTCGCCGGGCGATCGACAGGGGAGAAGACGGCTTCGATGACGATGACATCGCAAGCCTCCAGCAGACTATCGACCTCATTGAAGACAAAGTTCACGATGGCGTTCATCCCTATCGTCTCGCACTCAAGAAGGCGACGAGAACACTCAACAAGGCTAGCCGCGCCGACGTAGTCGATCTTCAGCTTTCGGACGTCACAGAATTTCGAGAAGCCTTTGATTACTTCAATGGACTGATCGGCCAACACCATCAGGCCGGAGGAACGAAATGACATTCCAGCTGCTTAGACATCAGCACGAAGGTGTCGGCTTCTTGATAGAACGAGGGGTTGGGCTCCTTGCTTTCGAGCAGGGGCTTGGCAAGACATTCGTCGCGATTGAAGCATTTCGCAGACTTCATGATGAAGGTCGTGCCGATAAGTTGCTCGTTATCTGTCCAAATTCGCTTAAGCGCAACTGGGTCGCAGAACTCGCGAAATTTGCCCCTGTATTGTCTGTCGCAGTGGCAGAGGGTACACCCAAGCAGAGACGTTCCACGTTTCAGCAATCACGTGCTCGGGTGATCGTAACGAGCTATGAAACGTCTCGCTCTGAAACCACTGCACTTCTCGCTTTGGCACAGCGACAACGCACTGTGCTGGTTCTCGATGAGTCCCATGCTGCCAAAAATTGGCGCTCTCTCACCTCGACTGCCGCTCGGACCATCGCGCCTTTTTGCGAGTTCAGGTGGCTGCTGTCTGGCACTCCAGTGACGAACACGGCAACAGACCTGTTCACACAGGTTGAGATAATTGAGCCGGGGCGCGGCCTGCTCGGCTCTCTCGAGTCCTTCACCGCCCAACTTGAGGAGGACCCTGCGGCTTCGTTCGCAAAAGATGTTATAGATCGACTCGTCTTGCGCCGGACAAAAGACCAGTGTCTCGATCTCCCGCAGAAATCATTCGTTGACATCCGTATCGAGATGCAGCCGTGGCAGAGGCGTCTGTACGACGAAATGCGTGACGAAATGGTTTGTGAAATTGAGGCCATGAGCGGTGAGCAGTATCGTGCGTTTGCTCCCACGGCTTTGGCGAAACTCACGCGGCTCATTCAACTTGCGTCAAATCCATGCCTCGTTTTTCCTGAACTGGAGCGTTCTCCAGCAAAATTCGAGGCTCTCGATGGTATTATCGCGGATATAATGTCTGTACCGAACAGGAAGGTAATTCTGTGGTCCAATTACATCCGTTCGATCGAGAGCCTGTTAGCTCGAATTCAAGGTTCAGTGGCTATCTACGGTGGGACGCCGCCTTCAGAACGCCAGGAAATTGCCGCTCGGTTTCAGAATGATCCAAACGTTCGCGTGCTCATTGCAAATCCAGCTGCGGCCGGAACCGGTTTCACGCTGACCGCGGCGAACTATACGATTTACGAGTCACTGTCATGGCGTTACGACCACTATGCTCAAAGCCAAGATAGAAACCACAGGATTGGCCAAACTCAACCGGTCACCTATCTACGGCTCCTGGCTTCAGACACGATTGAGGAGGCTATCGTTTCAGCATTAGAGCGAAAGTCGGCGCTGGCGCGAAGCCTCCTCGGTGATGAGGGTACGGGCGATGCTATCGCTCAGCTCACAAAAGCGGAAATGTGTCTGCTTTTGAAGACCAATCGTCTTCCTGAAAAATGAAACAAGAGGGGCAGAATGGCCGATCGGATTAGTCCCGAGCAGCGATCGAGGAATATGTCGAGGATCAAGGGACGGGATACCAAACTGGAAAGAAAGCTTCGATCTTGTTTGCATAAAGCGGGGCTTCGCTTCCGCGTCTGCCGAACGGATCTTCCTGGACGACCTGACATAGTGTTTCCACGTCAGAAATTGGCAATACAGGTCCGGGGATGTTTTTGGCATCAGCATCACAACTGTAGCGGCGGTCGAACGCCAGGAAGCAACCAAAGCTACTGGGCGCCAAAGCTGCAGCGGAACGCTCAACGTGACGCGGAGAAGGATGTCGAGCTAATCGGTCTCGGCTGGCAAGTGTTAGTCATTTGGGAATGTGAGATGCGCGCGCCTTCGGACGTCGAGAAAATCACTGGGAAAGTCGCAAGTAGAATCGGGAAGAAGGTTGAAATTCCAGAATCTTCTTAATGCTGGCAATGAGTTAAGGCAAAAAGACGTTCTCTCGATGAAACGACAAATAGCTGGCCTGATCACCGGTGAATTCGCCACAATTTTTGGCGCATGCGTCAACTAAGCCGAGCCTGTGGAGATCGAGCGGGTTGAGACGAGGCGACACAAGCACTTCGCCATCCGCTTTGAAGCTGATGAGGCCACGATCAAACAAGCGATCTACATGTGGAGCAAGTAACAGGCCATTCGCGCCGTCAAGACGCTCGGCCGCGCTAGCACATGTACGCCAAGGTTTGATATGACTTGCTACAAGCAGGCGCGGACTTTCAACACCAGTCAGCCGACAGCCTCTTTCATGCTCCAACACGCGCATACGAAATAGCCCCTGTCCCCGGCGGGCTAGTACGAGTTGCTGTTTGGTCGTCGCGTCGAGAGCAGAATTTTCGCTTAGCGCTATCTGCGCCAAATCATCCAAATATTGGAGCCGCAGATCGGCATCGCTGCCATCTATTTCTATTTGTACAGCTGGAGATGGAACGCCGATAAGGAGTTCAACAACATCCGCATTTATCTCCGCGAGATATGCTTTTTGATGCCCGTAGCCTGTCACCGGATTGATCGGGGAGTATTTCAACGGCAATAGGGGCCTCAGTTCCCCGATTCGATCCTTTGGGCGTATGGGACGGGCGAGCTGTGTCCAAGCCATCGGGAGCAGCCAACCATCACTGCTCCAATTGTCACCGGTAGCTCCAAAGCTAGACGGTTTCGATACAGCGCTGGCGAAATCCAGAACGAGCCCCACGTGGCCGATAGCAGAGTTCGAAAACGACAATACTGTATCCCCCGGCTCAGCTACCCTCATATTTTCATAAAACTGACTGCGTGCGCCATTCGCTTCGCGCTTTGGCGACCATAAATAACCATCACTAATCTCTTGTCGCGCCGTCTGCCTATGGTTGACCCACCAATACCGCATTGCTGCCACTCTCCGGATTATCCATAGATCCCGCGTCCTCGTTTCCCGGTTAAAACGCGGGACAGACGCTACTATTATTATTCGCCCTCCCTCATCGTAGGGAAGGTCGGGCGCCGGTGTCCTTGGACTCTTTTTCTATCAG
Source organism: Rhizobium sp. NZLR1 (assembly GCF_017357385.1). NCBI lineage: Bacteria > Pseudomonadati > Pseudomonadota > Alphaproteobacteria > Hyphomicrobiales > Rhizobiaceae > Rhizobium > Rhizobium sp. NZLR1. The sequence goes on from NZ_CP071632.1 coordinate 572,415, forward strand.
AAACGAACGAAATTATAGTCAGTTAAGTGCTGTCGGGCTCAACGCAATTGATCGCCTGCTGACAACTGCATATTGATCGGTGCAAAGCAGGTTGTAGATGATTCTCTGAAAGGCATACTAAAAGATGGCGACTCCAGGCATACATCCCAATTTTGCCTATGACATTTACAGCGGCGAAGAGCAGAAGATTATCAAGAGGTTCTCGACGGAGTGGTTCATTACGTCCGGGATCCAGCCGCTAACGCTTTCGGAGAAAAGCACCTATCGCGCATTCCTGGGGAAGCCCTGTGATCCCTCGGCCAATATGTTCAACTTGGAGCGGGAGATAATTGCAGTTTTCAGTAACTATGACGAATTTGAAGTGCGAACTATTGATGCGTTTGAGGCGGCCGCGGCTCGCTTCAATTCGCTAAGGACAGACCCAATCTGCCGTGTCCTCATCAGTCGTGATCCGAAAATAGTAGAGCGGATAAAGGACGTATTAAAGAATGACCCTGAGTTACCCGTAATCATACCATTCACTTACGATGAACTTATCAATAACAGGCAAGATACTCTAATTATAAACCGGTTTAGGAGCCATTTTTTCTCCCGAGACTTGTTTGCATTCGAAAGTCCTCTGAAAAGGGATACTTATTTTTTCGGCCGAACCGACTTAATAAATAAAATCCTGTCTAGGAATAGGTCAAATGAGAATTCTGCGCTCTTCGGCCTCAGGCGCAGTGGTAAGACGTCGATCGTATTCGGCATGGAACGGGCAAGTAAGCTTAATGGGCAGGCATTCGTCACGATCGATTGCCAAAATCCCTCCGTTCACCAAAGAAGGTGGTTCCAGCTTCTGCCGTACTTGTTGACACAGGCGGCAAGTAAATACAATTTGAAAAAGAGTATAATAGACATTGAGAAATATACTGAGTTAAATGCTGCTGATCAATTTTTTGACGACGTGAAGGCGGTTTACAGCGGCCTGAAGAAGCAACCAATTGTCATAGCGTTTGATGAGATTGAGAGAATTTCTCCGAAAACTGGCTCATCCCTACATTGGGCAGACGGGCAAGACTTTGTTTTCTTTTGGCAGGCGGTGAGATCTGCCTTTCAGCGCCACACCGGTGTATTTTCGTTCTTTTTAATTGGTACCAACCCGCAGTGTATTGAGACGCCTTTCATCCATGGACACGATAACCCGATTTTCAACGGGGTGCCCATTGAGTATATTCCAGGGTTCGATCTTCAGCAGACATCAGAAATGGTAAAGAAGCTTGGTCTTTATATGGGCCTCAAGTTTTCAGATGCTATTTGCGCAAAGCTGCACGAGGATTTTGGGGGGCATCCATATCTAGTTAGGCACATTTGTTCAATTATTAATAAAAACTCTCCCAATAGCCGACCGATAGATGTAGACAGAACTATTTATGCGAAGTCGAAATCGGAGTTCGATGTAAATTACGCGAATTACACGGACATGATACTTGATGTATTGGTCAGGGATTTCCCGGATGAATATGTTATGCTTAACGCGCTGGCAAACGAGGATTTGGAGTTGTTCAATTCGTTTGCCGAAGAAAGCGCTCTCATCAGCCATCTCGTCGGGTATGGTTTGATTGCCAAAGGGCTAAATGGTCATTATTTCAAGATCGAGTCAGTGCGCGAGCATTTGAAAAAGAAGACAAAATTTACAAAACTCGTCAAAACAAATGAAGAGCGCTTGGTCGAGGTGGCGGCCAGACGAGCAGTGCTCGAACCAGCGATGCGTCGCCTGATCCTGGCGATATTTACGGCGAACTATGGCGGGAGAGCACAGCAAGAATCAGCGTCAATCATAGGCGGCATTAGCCTAAAGCGGATGACTGAGCGCGGGTTTTCTCGTGCTCTTCAACCTACCTCAATTGATCTAAATCTCAGCGATCTCGCAAAACTTATTTCGGAGCGATGGGCTGTGTTTGAAAAATTGTTCACAATCAAAAAAGTCGAGTTCGATTTCTATATCGAGGCAATTCGTATCGTTCGTACGGAAGAGGCCCATTCGGGAGAAGTGACAAACGATCAGTTTATTCAAGCTAGGATAGCGTTCTCAAAAATTGAAGATGAGCTTCGTACGATAGGATTTCTATCGGCTTAGCTTTGGTCCTGATCTCGCGACTGATCGTTCCATCCCTTTAGCTTTCGGTGAAGCTCTGTGAATCCCGTTTATCATGAATTTCATGGTCCTTCGCCGACATTTTTTCTAAGATTCGATAAACGTGCATTCGAGAGCACCCGATTGCCCGGGCGATCGCTGCTGGGCCGTGTCCGCGACGTCTTAAGCTCAGGACAGCGTCATAGTCGATACGCACAGCACCCCCCTTATAAACTCCGTCAGCCCTTGCTCGCGCGATTCCTTCCCGCTGGCGCTCTTTGATGAACCGGCGCTCCATCTCTGAGACCATTCCTAACACCGTCAAAATGACGTGCCCCATTTCCCCTCGGGTCGAGACATGCGGGTCGAGGACGGTAATGAAAGCCCCCCGCTGCTCACAATCATGGACGATGTTTAAGACGTCGCGGGTGTCGCGGCCGAGACGATCTAATCGCGTCACGACCAGTTCGTCGCCTTCTCTCAAAAACTCGATGATCGTCGCCAATTCCGTTCGACCCTCACGACTTGCACCAGATACCTTCTCCGCGCGCACGATTACGCAACCCTCACCCCTGAGGCGTTGCTGCTGAATCTCAAAATCCTGATCGATCGTGCTTACGCGGGCATAGCCAATTTTTGTCATGTGTAACCTCAAGCTTTATGCACGAGGCTACCGTGTCACAAATAGTCGAAGTCAAGACCGATGTGACGGTCGATCGCGTAACGTGGGCATTGTCACTCGCGGGTATACTCAAAAGTTACGATTGGTTGGCAAAGCGGTTGGCTGCTCGATGTGTCTCGATAGGCACTTCGTGATTCCTGGGGTGACGGGGTCGATGGCGCGAGCTAGACGTATGGATCCTCCCCGCCTCCGGGGCCACTCGCGAAAGACGGCCACGCAGCTTTGCGTTCTTCCGCTACGAGCGAGTATTGCTCAGACTTCCACTGCATGCCGCCTGCTTGGGTAGTGGTTTTATTTGCAACTGCGGGCACCAGCTATCAAGCTTCCACTTAGCTCACCGCGTGAATCTTAGAAGTTGCGTGTTCGGTGGCTCAACAGTTGCAAGCGCTTGAATAGCTGTCTGCGACGTCCTGGTCGCGTTCGCGTGGCCGACGCGAGACGCCAACGAACACCCTTCACTTTCGATAATTTCTCTGGCCCTTGCTATGCAAACCTTGACCTGCCACTGCGAATTTCTTCCAGAATTGATTAGAGTCCGGCCTTACGAAGGACGGACGAATGAAGAAGCAGAGATTTACAGAAGAGCAGATCATCGGTGTGCTGCGTGAGCAGGAGGCTGGCGCAAAGGCGGCTGACCTCTGCCGCAGACACGGAATTTCAGAAGCGACGTTTTATAATTGGAAGGCCAAATACGGCGGCATGGAGGTGTCCGAGGCGAAGCGGCTGAAGGCGCTTGAGGACGAGAACGCCAGGCTGAAGAAGCTACTGGCCGAACAGATGCTTGATGCAGCCGCGCTCCGCGAGCTTCTTGCAAAAAAATGGTAGGGCCTGCCGCCAAGCGTGAAGGCGTCATGCATCTGAAGGCCGTCATGGGTCTTTCGGAGCGGCGGGCCTGCCAGATCATATCCGCCGACCGTAAGTCGGTGCGTTATCGGTCAAGTCGACCGCCGGAGGTAGAATTGCGGGCGAAGCTGCGCGACCTCGCCAATGAGCGGCGGCGTTTCGGCTATCGGCGACTGTTCGTCCTGCTTCGGCGGGACGGAGAACCGTCCGGGGTCAATCGCATCTACCGGCTCTACCGCGAGGAAGGACTTTCCGTTCGCAAGCGCAAAGCCAGGCGGCGTGCTGTCGGCACGCGTGCACCGATCCTGGTCGAAGCGAAGGCCAATGCCCGCTGGTCGCTGGACTTCGTGCATGACCAGTTTGCTTGCGGCAGACGCTTTCGCATCCTCAATGTCGTCGATGATGTGACGCGCGAATGCCTGGCGGCGATCCCGGACACCTCGATCTCCGGTCGTCGCGTCGCTCGCGAACTGACGACCCTCATCGAACGGCGCGGCAAACCGGGAATGATCGTCTCCGACAACGGCACGGAATTCACCTCGAATGCCATCCTTGCCTGGTCGAAGGATCACAAGGTCGAGTGGCACTACATCGCGCCGGGAAAGCCAATGCAAAACGGTTATGTCGAGAGCTTCAACGGCCGGATGCGCGACGAGCTGCTCAACGAAAGCCTGTTCTTCGGCCTCGATCATGCCCGAAGTGCCATCGCTGAATGGGCCGACGATTACAATCATTTCCGACCACACTCATCGCTCGGATACCAGACCCCGGCAAGCTATGCCGAAACCATCGCCGCAACCGGCTCCAACGCTGCGCAAGATGAAAGCTTCGCGTTTCCGCCGGTTGCTCACACCGCGCCACTTGGCGTATTCAAAACCCCCGAGGCTCTAATCGCAGCTGGATGAAAGTTCAGTGGCAGGTCAACCTCTGATGAGTTGTTCTGCGACGCTGGCCCTACGTCATAAGGATTGGTTGCCAGAATATCACTAAATTCTATTATACACCCAATGCGATTGCTTGATGGGAAATTGGAGCCCGGTCATGCGCACTTTGCTTCTGGGGGTATTGTTATTCACTTCGACTTTCGATGCTACAGCGATAGCCGCTGATCGCGCGACCTCTTCTCAAGTAACCGAACTAGTTACAAAAGTGGGCATATCTAGCGTGAACATTTGGCTTAAGGAGCAAAGAGTGGCACTGCCACCATCTACGCTGTCTACGCAAATGCGGAGTGAAATTCTAGAGCGGACACTTGACCGCTATGCGGCCATTCGGAACGGATACTACGCGACCAGCCAGAATGTAAGTTGGGCTGGCCTTGGAGCGGTAGGGACTTTTGGCGCAATTGCTCTCTATGGGGGGCCTCAGGCGGTATTTACGGTCCCAGCGACAGTAATGGCGGCGGTTGCGGGCTCAGTTACAGATAACGTCACTGCCCACCTTGAGAGCACGGGCGCAGAGGTCAGCAGGCAGTATCTTGCGGCAAATAAGAGCGCGATCCTTCAGCAGCTTGGAGTTAGAAGCTACGCCGAGCTAGGAAACAATCCTCAAGATATCAATGATCGCCTGAACAATGCGAGCGACCTGATTGCCGATCTGAGGGATCGTGCTGGCGGTGATCAAATATTGGCTGACCACGCTCGCGACTTGCTCTCGGATACGCTTGTATCAACAGCCGGGGCGACGTTAGATACCCTCGATTTGCAAGGAAGAGAGCTTTCGTCGCTAAGTGATGAGTTCTACAAATTTGTCGACAAATCGCAAGATTTTGAAACGGAAACGATTGCAGCTCTAGAAAAACACACAAGGGAGATCGGGGCTATAAGCTCTCAAGTCGACGACCTAACGGCCGCAGTGGCTGATGTCGATGAACAAATGAAACAGCAAGGAAAGAACCAAGCTTTCATTTCCGACTTTATTTTTGATCAAATGGCTCCGGACCAGAAAGCCGACGGACTCCAGAGAGGGTTTATGTCGGAGCGCTTTGCTTGCCCAACTGGCGAAAGGGAGTGCGCAGGTTCGAAGATGAAGGCCAGCCTTGTTTCGCGTTTTAGGGCAGAAGCTCAACTAAAATCATCGATAGCGACGGTAAGTTCAATTGCAGGTGGATTGGCCGACGTCAGCACGATCGCGAGAAATCTCGGCATTGATAGCCCGGATCTGAATAGAGCAGTCGAGGTCGGCAACGCTGCAACAAATGCGCTGGCAGCGTATGCGTCAGGAAACCCGATCGGCGCAGTTGCGGCCATAACAGGCGTATTCGCTCAGAAGCGAGATCCCGACGCCGAACGTTTTCAAGTCATGATGAGAGCCTTAGCCCAAATCGATCATAAGCTGGACATCATAATTGAAAATCAAAAGGCGCTTATGGAGGCCGTGAACCAGCTCTCTGTTCAGCTCGCGACGGACTTTCAAGCACTAAACGAACATCTAGCTGCCATTAAGTGGGAACAAGACCGCATGAGTGAGGCGGTCCGGCAACTGATTTGGAAGGATTGGCGATCCTGCTACGACTTTGTGAAAGAGGCTTCCGAACGTTCGGCTGACGGTAAATTTATTCACATCGACGAACGGTCACGTCGATTCAGGACATTCCAAGATATGCAAACCGTGTTTGGAAGAGCTGGAACAAGTTTTAGAGCGTGCTTGGAAACTGTTAGAGGCGGCCTAGCTAGTCTGGATCGGGTAGCGCAATTTGGCAATTTTATTGATGCTCGTTTGGCTTATAACGATCTTACTGTCATAGACCCGAGGACACTTGCTTTAGGCGAAGAGAAAGACAAGTGGTCCTCGGCGTTGCAAAGCTATGAAACTGAATTGTTCGGGCCAGCCCATACGCTAACGACACTGTATCTCTTTCATGAGGGCGTGGACCCAGCCACCGGCCTTTCACTATTGAGTACGCCCGCGCCGAGCCTAGCTGCTTTAGACGAGCAACTTAAAACGTTCAGGTCTAACGCGTTGCAGTGCTATTCAGGGTCGGAGAGGGACAAGCGCTTCTACCCGCTAATCTGCGGCGATCAGAATGCAGCACCGGGAGAGAAGGCTAATTTTCTCCTTCAGCGGGCCGTACTCGCCGATTTCGCTGATGATATTGCCCAGTGGATCGTACTGATATCGCAGATGGCAGATTTATACGACCAGCAAGATCAAAGAATATACACATCCATCCCGGACCTGCTCCAGCATAACGGCGGATCAGGCGTTGGCCGTGATCTAGTAGCTAAAGCCGTAGTTATTCTGGACCTCGCGATCTCCTCTTACGATCAGACGTACGGTGGGATACCAGCAAAGGGCGCTGTTAAAGTCTTGGATGAGACAACGGTATCGAGTGGTGTCGACGATACTTGGCCGAGCAAAGTCAAAGTGATTAAGCTCCTTTTGCAAAATTCATACCTTGCCCAGAACGTAGCGACGGTCCTTTTAAATAGTCATCGCAAAGACAAGAACAGTCCCCTTGACGCCAGCATATATCGCCTCGCGTATGAGTATGCCGAGCGGTCTGCGGCACACAATGACTTTCTCCTAACAGGACTGTTCGACAGCACATTGGTCTTTACCGTCAATGCTGACGGCGTTCCGTGCTTGCATCTTGCAGCTGCGGACGCTTCAATCGATATTCCGCTACCACCGCCTACTCAACTTGTTGAGGGGCGTTTTGTATTTCCCCAGCGCTTTTTCAAGCTTCTTGCGACACGCGATCTGCTGGTTGATCGACTGTTTGATTATGCCGTCCTCGATGAAACTCCCCAAATGCCTGGTGAGGCAGTTGCTGCGGCGCTCGTTCGATAGGAGTGAACCACTATGTGTGCTACAGGAAAAAACACCGCGACGCGAACGGCGGGCGTCGCCGCAATCATAGTTCTCGCGCTCTTGTCAGCAGCTTATGGCGCTGAGTGTCCTAGAAAAGTTGAAACGCTCGTCGATGCAAAAGAATACGCGGACTGTCTGAATGACCGGATCGCAGCGACGAATAATCTCCTGAGTGATAGGATTCAGGCTCTGCTCGCGCAAATAGACGCTCTCAAAGCCGAATTAAACAAGGAAATAACGGTAGATGACCTTCATGTCCGCAATACGCTGACGGTCGATAATGATATTCGGCAAAAGGACATACGTCAGGTTAGCCGCTATTATATCGGCCCTAGTGGAGGGACCGCCGCCGCCGTCAGTGTCTGGAAGCCCCAAGTTGCCCCGCGATACGGAGCAGAATTCTTCGGATGGGTGGACTATGCATGCCTTTCCCGTGGAGGGGCACCCTCTAGGGGGACCGGTCTCGTCTCAGGATGGGCGGCCGAAGGAGGCCCGCCGCAATACGTCATCGACCCAGCGTTAGCCAACATCGTAGCGTGGCGAAGCGGCGAACTGATAATGACAACTAATGCTTACAAAGACTGCATGATTGTGGTGACCCATTCAACACCCCATCCTTGAAGTAGCTAATTTGCCGACGAGTTTCGGCGCGGGCATGTCGCTCCGGTTGTTTCGTTCCAAGTAACTGGTGGCACTATCAGGACTTTCGATCTCGATTGACAAAATTGCAACTTAGTCTAGGCGTTTGTGGTCATGGAAAAGCTGTGTCTCTGCGCCGTAAAGGCTTCATCCACGGTGACAAAGTCGCGCCGTAAGCATCCGGTGACTACCGCACCTTGCACTGATGATGTGTAGGTTCAGCGGTCTGACTGAAGTGCCTCGACGGCTCTTGCCGCCTTATCGCAGCGCTCTGTAAGTTCTGGGTATGAGAGCCCCATTTGCTCGGTCGCGATCTTGAAGAGATACTGCGCGATGGCATCAACTGAGGCGGTTTGGTTGGCCAGCATGCCAAAGACGGTATCGGCATAGGCATCATATTCGTCTTGCGCTTCAGGAATGTCCGACACCCCGATGGGGTCCCACTCGGTGAGCAATATTTTCCGAATGATAGCTCGGTCGGCTTTGCGATCCATCGTTGATCCTATGCCGCAACGGCTGCTGTTTGCGTCGGTTTCCAGTTCCACGGCAGCCATTGCTCCAGCCTGCTGATCGGCGTGTCGGCAATGTTGGCGAGAACGTCGGCGAGCCAGGCCTGTGGGTCGATGTCATTGAGCTTGGCCGTCATGATCAGCGTGGCCATGAAAGCGGCACGATCAGCACCACGATCCGATCCGGCGAAGAGCCATGACTTTCTTCCAAGAGCAAAGCCTCTGAGCGCGCGTTCGGCAGCATTGTTCGTCAGGCAAATCCGGCCGTCTTCGAGGAAGGACGTGAAGCCAACCCAGCGCTTCAGCATGTAGTCAGTGGCCTCTGCGACGGGAGAACTGCGCGACAGCTTTGCCCGCTCGGTTTGGAGCCAGCCATGTAGTTCTTCGACGAGCGACTGGCTTTCCTTGCGGCGGCGCTCCAAGCGTTGATCGGGGCTAAGACCGTTGATCTCCCGTTCGATATCGAACAGGGCATCGATCCGTTTGACGGCCTCCAATGCCATCGGCGAGATCGGCGCGGCTTTGCTGCCACGTTTGGCGTTCGTGGCGATGTCGGCCAGCACGAAGAACTTGCGGCGCGAATGTGCCCAGCAGAGTGCTTGGCGCAGAGGCGTGGGATCGCGGTCTACCTTGAACAGCGGATTGTAGCCGCCATAGGCATCCGCCTGCAAAATGCCGGTGAAGGTCTTCAGATGTCGCTCTGGATGCTCTTGCCGCCGATCCCGAGAGGAATAGTAGAGGGCGGCGGGCGGTGCCAATTTTTGCTTATCCAGGCCACCGAACGGCCGGTCATCCCGGACGTAGGTCCAGAAGCGGCCTGTATCGGTCTTTCCCTTTGCCAGGATCGGCACGGTCGTGTCGTCGCCATGCAGTCGCTCGGCGGCCAGGACATGGGCTTCGATCAACGAATGGATTGGCTTCAGGGCCGCGGCACACGCGCCGACCTGATCGGCCAGCGTCGACAGGTTGAGATCGATCCCCTCTCTAGCATAGCGCTCGCTCTGGCGATTGAGCGGCTGATGCTGGGCGAACTTCTCGAACAGGATCATCGCCAGAAGGTTCGGGCCGGCAAAGCCGCGGGGTGTCACATGGAAGGGTGCTGGTGGCTGCGTGATCTTCTCGCATTCGCGGCAGGAGAACTTCTCCCGAACGGTCTGAATGACCTTCCATTGACGCGCGATGACCTCCAGGGTCTCGGTGACATCCTCGCCGAGCTTCGACAGCTTGGCGGAGCCGCAGCAGGCGCAGTTTGTCGGGGCAGCGATGACGACGCGCTCGCGCGGGAGATGCTCGGGAAACGGTTTCCGTGATGGTCGCTTGCGCTCGAAGGCCCTGACGGTCGAAGCATTGGCTGCGATCTCTGCTGCCAGTTCATCTTCGCCAGCATCGGCCTCCAGCTCCTCGAGCTGCAGTTCCATCTGTTCGAGAAGCCGCGCTTTGCGCTCCGAGCGACTGCCGTAGAGGTCTCGGCGGACCTTCTCGATCTCCAGCTTCAACCGCGCGATCAGCGCCTCGGAATGCGATACGAGCGCCTTTGCACTGGCGGCTTCTGCCTTGGCGGTCGCTGCCTCGGCCTCGGCCGTGATGCGTCGGGCACGCTCCGCCGCCAGGGCCGCAAGTGCGCTGGCAAGGTCGTCAGGAAGCTGTTCGGCCGCATCGTTCATGGACTGATGGAATCATATTTGACCCCGCCATTCCAGTGTTTTTACTCATCCGGCCGAGGTCGGTCGCCAGGTCTTTTGCGGCATCCGCCAGTCGATACCTTCCAGCAGATACCCGAGCTGTGCCGGCGTGATCACCACCGAGCCGTCGGCGGCAGACGGCCATATGAAGCGTCCCCGCTCCAGCTTTTTCGTGAACAGGCAGGCTCCCTGGCCATCATGCCAAATGACCTTGATCAGGCCACCGCCACGACCGCGGAACACGAACAGATGTCCGCACATCGGATCGCGCTTCAGCGTCTCTTGCACCATCAGCGACAGACCGGGGAAACCCTTGCGCATGTCCGTATGGCCCGTTGCCAGCCAGACCTTCACACCAGCAGGGACCGGGATCATCGCCGACCCAGCACACAATCGAGAATACGGCCAAGCGCCTCCGTGTCGATGTCGCTATTCACGCGGACGCGGCGACCGCGGCCCAGCTCAATCATCACATCGCTACGCTTCCGGCGCGGCTGCGATGGGGCCGACGCTTCCAAGGCAACGGGCTGGGCTGCCGGCGCGGCCTTCGACACGATCAAGGGCACCAAGGTGTTCGCCGTCTCGGTCCTCGGTTCCTCGATTTGGCAAAGCTCCTTGCGCCACCGAAAGAGTTGGCTGACGTGGATGCCGGCCGATCGAGCAATCTCGGAGAGAACCGCACCAGGCTCAAGGCAGGCTGCAACCAGCCGCTCCTTATCTTCGCGAGACCAGCGCCAGCGGCGCTCGACAGACGTAATCACTTCAATCGGATGCTTGGTCATAGGACTACTCCTAGTGTTTGCACTAGGACTTCCGATGTTCGCATCAACCTCGCAAGACGGCCTTCACCGTGGGCTTACGTCGCGCCGTGCTTGCTCATAGCTGAGGTCGAACTCGTCATGCTATCGTTGTGATCGTCTTGCACCAGATTACTATAGCAACCTGCGGGGCGGATTATTCCGAGCCCGCAGTTGCGGCGGTCGGTTAGGGTTTGAAGCACGCCTTGAATTTGGAGACCGGATCGGCTGCCCCACCGAGGTCGATAACGACGCGTTCACCCTTGGCACTCGTCACGGCCAGGTCTTTCCCCTGAGCCACCTGATCAAGAATTGCCGGAGGCATCGGACCGAAGCTGTGCCATGTGAAATAATCGTCCTGATCGCCCTCGACGACATACGCCGGACTATCGTCGACATGCCACGTTGCCTTTGTTTCGCCGCTGAATAGGCTGCTGACAAATCCCACGAGTTCCTTGCCCGGAGAACCGATGAAGCCCACCATCGTTATCCCGCGATGGGTTTGGACAAAGCATGTCGATCCCCAATCCTCATCACGCGTGTAGAATTCCCAATTGGTGGCAGGCTGAGGCCGGTCAGCACTTGAAGATTGGCCGGAAGGAGTAACCGACGAAGACGCGGCGGCAAACGGCGAAGTGTCTGTGTTGCCCTCGGTCGCACTCGCATGCAGTCCTCTCAGATCGACGTCACAGCGGTTGAAAGCCTCGTTGAACTCGATTGTTTGGAAACGATCCAGCGCCGGCACAACCCACATTGGCTCATTGCCGCCGAATCTGACCGTGAGAGGCGGAGGTTGCCGCGAGCTGAATACCTGTTGAATGAGAGTGCTGAGGACAACGCTGGTTTGGTCGAAGGACCCTCGAGGAAATGCGTAGTAAAGCTCCTCCGCACTGATCGCCTTCATCGTGACGTCGGTACCCAATGCAGCCACGGTCATAAAGGCGACTGAGGTTGTCTGATTGAGCGGTAACTTCCAATTGTCCTTGTGAATGCGGATAGCCATCGTCACCGCGTCTGCAGCTCCGATCTGCGTTTCGATGGATATCGCTCTTGTATCCCAAAGCGACGTGCGAATGGCGCAATATGGGCGTACGCCCTGCGCGTCCGGCACATGCAGCACGACCGCCCAAGGCTTGCTGTTGTAGTAGTTCGTCTCACTCGCCACGGCACCGCACGCGGCGACAAGTGAAAGCGATAGGCCGAGGGCAAGGGGCTTTAGCTGATCAGACAGGCGCATTGAGCTTCTTCCGCTTTGCTGAGCGCCACGTGAAGAACGACATCATGGCGAGGATCAAGGCAATGAAGCCCCAGATCGTAAGGTCTGAAAAGCTTCCCTGTGTCGATGCCAGAAAGGCGAAGGCTGCCGCCAGCCCGAACATGATCGTACCGACGAGCGGCAGGGCGAACGAGAATGCCCCTGCGATGAAAAAGAGCAGGCCAACCAGCATGCCGACTGCGCCGGCACCTCCGGTCGCTTTGTCCTGAAGCAAGCCGCTACCGGCCGTGACGGCGCATGACTGCATCAGCACCAGCAGGCCCAAGAAGATTCCAATAATTCCGACTGCGATTTTCATAGTTTGTCCCCAGCGGCGCAAACCTCGCGCCGAAATTGAAATATGTTGGATATATCCGATGGATTACGAGCCTTCAAGATGGTCGCCATGCGATCATGGATACACGCGAACGACTTGCTTGGAATCTCCGCAAGGTGCGTGCCGATAAGAAGGTGACGCAGGAGAACCTTGCCGTAGACGCTGGTGTCGATCGCACGACCATCAGCGGTATCGAGCGCGGCGACTTCAACGCGTCGATCGATCTCCTCGATCGCATCGCGGCAGCACTTGCTGTCGATATCGCAGAGCTTTTCGAGATACCGGCCGCAGGTGAACCACCGCCAAGTTCGTTGCCCGCTGGACGAAAACCGGGGCGGTGATGCCGGGTTTGAATTGATCGCAAGCATCAGTATTCGTCCGCCCGCATGATGGTCAGCACACGGCGGGTGATGTGCGGATTGGCGGGATCGGGCGAGCCCATGTCATAGTCCTGGTCGAAGTAGTCAATCTTCCAGAAGTAGCTGACGCCATCCAGTTCGATCGCCCCGAAGTCGTGCTCGTTGTAGGGATCATTGCCGGCATCAAAGGCCGAGAACCCGACGACGGCCCTCAAGAGGGCCAATCGCTGATCGTGGGGCAGAGAGTTCACCCCTTGGGTCATAACGGCCCTGCCGGCCGTCGGATTGCGCCTGAAGGCATCGTTGAGGCTGCGAATGGTGGCCGTCCTTTCGACGGCCGCCGGTTGATGGGGTGACGCAGTCATCGAGAGGCTCCGCATAGGCCGGCCCTCACAGCTTCATCGAGGGATGCAGCAGCGCCACGTCTTCAAGCCGGCGGTTGAACGGCGGCAGGTCGAGGTAATGCCGCCACTGGAGCCGCAGAACATTGTCCGGCTTGAGTTCGACGACCGTGGCTTCGAACCATCCCTCAAGCGGATCTTCAGTCACGAGAACCAAGCTGCCGACGACGACCTTATCCCAGCTATCCGGCACATTGCTCGGCGTCGCGGAATGTCCCTGTTGCGAAACATCGGCAGGGGCGCCCGCACTTCTTCCGCCTTCGCCCGGTCGGCCTCGGGCAGGTGCGCGGCAATCTGTTTGTAGAGGTCCTGCTTGACGAAGGGCACGAAGGCTTTGCCGCTGTCGAAGAGCTTTCCCTTCGGTAGCTTCGGCAGCAGCGATCGCACGGCGTCGTTGTCCGCAGGGAGCGCAAGCATTCCCATTAGACTGGCGGCGCGTGAGGCCGGCTGAGCATCGGTGGCGGGAAAGAACGAGGCGTGGGCTTTGCCATTGTCGTCACGGCCGAGGACGATGACGGGGTGGGGCAGGCTGATACCGTTTGCGGCAGTTGCAGTCGCGGTCATATCGATCTCCGAAATGAAAGAAGGCCCCGAGGGGCCCAGCATGATTATGGCTGCAAGCCAAAGCTGGCCTGCGCCGTCATGTTATATCAGAACAGTGGCGAGATGTCAATTGTAGGTTGCTGTTGTCTCCGCTAGATGCGCCTCGTGATTGCAGGCTGTATTGCACGAGGAATGAGATCCAGACTCGGTTCCTTGCCCTATCCAGAGCTCGCTTGCGGCGGCGGTAAAGCACACAGGCAATAAGCCAATTGCATACGACAATCGATGGTTATGACAGGCGGGGAAGCGCCACGTCTGCTCGGACCTTCGTACATTTGAAAACGCAATGTCCTGATCGATGGATCAGGCATATGGCAGCGCATTGCCTGAAAGACACATCAGGGCAGCAGCCTGTATGACGACAGGAGATATTACATGAGCGACAAGCAGAAGATCATCGACGCATACAAGAGCATGATACAGGAACGAATTGATGAAGGTTTCGAAGGATCACTGCTCACATTTATGTTCAAGGAATTGAAAGGTTCGGAAGAGACCCGCAAGGCTCGGATGGAGGATGAGGTTGAGCGGATCTATGCAACGCTATTGACGAGATTCCTCAAGGATCAGTCTAAGGTGCCGATCGACAATTGGCCGTTCTTCTTGGGTTGCGTGGATTGGCCGGTACACAAGAAGATCAAGAAAGCGCTTCACGGAATTGCGAACAATGACGGAATGCATCTCGGTGGAATTTATCTTGTGCCGCCGAAAACCCGAACCGCGATGAACTTGGAGGATATCGTTGATCGGGCGAGACCTCAGATTATGCGCAGCGGGATGTTGACGAATGTCCACGTCAAGCCGATCAAAGACACACCCACAAAAGCCACAGGATACGTCTTGAAATCGTTTGACAAGCTTCGGATCGGAAGTGACGGGATTTTCATACTGCCAAGGCATCCTTCGGAGATGAGCAAAAAGGGCGCCTAAAGCGCCCTCTGGCTTTCAGGTCTCAGGACTGTACAGACCGTTCGCTTTGATGCCTACGAAAAGTCTTGAGTTTTTTTGAATCTCCAGCCGAGCACCTTCATGCGTTTGCCCGCTGTTTCTAAAACGCGGCCTGTCATTTCGAATCCAATCTGGCCGGTTAATCCGATCAGGTCGTGCGGATGGATATCAAACTCCACGTCCATGGTAACGCACCACCGCTTGTTCTTTTCGACAGGTTTCATGTAGTCAAATTTTGGCTTTTTCTGCTTTGACGCGGCATGCTGGTCCGCAAGTTTTCGTAGGCCAGTGTAGTGAATTTTCATCCTGATCGAGTGAGCTGTTAGATCACTCTCAAATAGCGGGCCTAACGCGCGATTATAGAAGCTTGCTTTCTTCTGGCCGTCTTTGGTCGGGCCACACAGCCAGCGAAGGACGTGCTTAAGCGCATTCTTCTTTTGCTCTTGGACTTTAGGTTTCCGAAGGTCACCCCAGTCGCCTGCTAGAAAATCGGACCACGCAAAAAAATCCCGTTCGAGCCGTTTTGCTACGTTGTAAGCGGACGCGAGATTTCGAGCCAATGACACTCGGCGTTTTAGCTCCATGTCAGCGAGGCCCGTCCGGATGCTCTTCAATTCTTCCATGAAATTCGGATAATCCGAATTTTGAATCAGCTTGATTTCATGATCACTTGGTCTCACTTTCGAAGGAATCATGTCGGACCACGAGAACTTTTCCGGGTGGTTTATTCGCTTGGAAGCAACTTTCCGCGAGTTCTTCATTCATCGTCTCCAAGCATGGTGACTAGGCTTGCGAAGAAGGATTCGACCGCAAAGGCTTCCAGTCTAACGTGAGCAAGCATCGAATTTATTTCCGCCACCACCGTCTTTCTGGGCCGCGCCAAAGAGGGAAGTGCACTTTCGATTACAGAGAGCCCCGATATGAGACGCTCTCGAAATTCAGTCACCACGTAGTCGTTCTCATCTAGCGCTGCCGGCGTTGCTGATATCAAGCTACGCACCGCCTGCAGGTCACCTTCGAAATTACCTCCCGACAAGTGATCGGTCATCTCGCCCAAAGCGATCAGGCGCTGTGTGATTGAAGCGAAGTACGATGCGCATATCTCCGCTTCTTCAAAAAGATGCCATCTGCGAGCGAACGCCGAGAATTTATCTGAGCCCCGATTTTTAGACATGCCGACTCTCCAGCCGTTCAATGAGGTCGAGGATGTCAGCTACTCGCCAAGCAGTCGTTCGGGGCCCAAGCTTGACCGGTTGAGGATATTCGCCAGTACGCACCTTACTCCACCAGCTTGACTTGCTGATAGGTAGCGGCCCCAGAGGTGCCAAAATCATGTCGAGGCGAAGAAAGCCTTGCCGCTTCGCGAACGCGTCAGGCGTGCTATTTGTGGGTTTTCGAATGTACGACTTCATATTTTTCTCCTTCGTTCCGATTTGTGGGAACGGGAGAAATTTAGCCTTCTCGATCAGCTGCTTAAATTCTCCTACCAGTGGTCGGAGAGGCAGTCCTATTGTTCTTAGGAGAGTTGTAATTGCGTTAAAGCGTCACCGTGACGCGTTATTGATTTCATCTAGCTCTCTGCCGGAGAACTCAGCGTGAGGGAAAGGCTCGCTATCAATATTCAAGAGAAGCGCAATGTTGGACTCATAGAGATCCAGGTCAGGCATCTTGGATAGTATCGTGTCGCACACGTAGCGTGCTCGCCGCATCCAGCGATCGAATACCGGATAGTGTCGGTCAAAGTCGATACTACCTTGCTTAAAGCTCTCGAGAAGTGACAGACCCTCATCGACTTCAACGGAGTTTGCCGCATAAATTAGAGCGATATTGCCTTTCACTTCCGCCCATGCGTCGTAGATTCCAGACCTTGTAACGGTCCTCCGGTCGGGAAATCGTTCGACTACATCAATAGCCCGATTGACGCTTGGTCCGAAGTCGGAAGCGTAAATGCCGGAAGAGGACCAGTAGTGGCAAAGGTCCATCATTCGCAAGAGAGTGTAGAACCGCCTTTCTTTAGCCTTCACGTCTTTTTTGCTCGCCTCCGACACCACAGTTTCGGCAAGTAGATGCATTCCCGTGAAAGGAAAGTAGAGATTTTCAATGAATTGCGGACCCGCGATTGCATAGCGGGCAATCATGTCCACTTCAACCGCCGATAGATCTTCACAAGTTTCTTGTGCGAGCTCCTCAGATTTTTTAATAGAATTTTTTATCGAGGTCGCCACGAACTCAAACTGCATCTGTTCGTCTTCAGGGGCGATTACCCAGCTGGAGAAGGCAGCGAGCATTGCCTCCTTGTGTCCGAAATAGGAAGGCTGGGGGTCAAGCAAAAGTGTTACTGCCTTGTGCGGGTTGAACGCGCCGCCTTCAGCAAACATTTCTGCCAAAAATCCTTCGTCATCGGGACGTTGGACCTTTGGCTGAGCGTAGATTGCATCAGCAGTTGTTGTTAAAGTCTCAATGAGCTTCTTGTCCAAAGGCTTGCCCATTTTCTCAACATTTCCTATCTGATTCCGCAGAGGATCGCACGGCGACGGTACGCAGGTTCTATTTTGATTCAATCGTACGATAAGCAGCAACGAGTCTTCCATGCCGGTTACGATCACCGCAGCTCGAAACGGTGATTTATCTTTGTATCCTTCGCACCCACTCAGCGTGCAGTTGAGGTACTCGCAATCTTCCTGCAAGCGATCACGGCAACAACCGCCGGGCTCAGCAGATGGAAGTTCCAGCCTTACAACGAAGCTCTAATTACCATTGTTGGGGGAGGCCATACTCTCCTCGGCAGACAGCGATCCAGAGCGCTTCTCGAATTTCAAACGCCGAGTCGTCGTTACTTGGCAAATCCGACCAGTCTCCTCTCGGTCGTGGAGGCTCGTCAGGTGCCTGTGTATATGGACTTTCCGATCCACAATGGACAACATCATTATGATCACTCACTTGATCGTATTGAGGTTCCATTTCTTGCGCAGGCGCTCGATAGCTCGCATTCCTCACAGTCACACGATAAGTGTCCATTTCGACGGTTGTCTTTACGATAATCCACTCGCGTTCACAGTCGTCCTGTCGACACGTGTCCACGAACAAGCCGTCGGACCCGGAACTGATCGCTTGAGTTGAAAAAATAACAGCGTTGAACAAAGCCAACAAGATAATGCATCCACCTTTGGTCATATGATGATCCTACTGCTCAAGTAGCAAGAATCTGCGCTTGCGCCGGTGCTCCGCGCCCACATCTAGAATTTCTCAAGTTGCCATTGGAAGCCGACATAGTAACGCCCAGTTGTGCTCACGCCGGAATATAGCCAAACGTAGAAATCGCCTTTGTTAAAACTGTAATTTTGCCTCATACCTATATTGCCTGGAGCAACTCCTGGAGTGGCACCAGTAAACTCCTTATAACCATGTCGCCGTGCGCATGACCTCATGTCATTTAGATATGATCGGTAGATATCGGCCAATTCCTCTCGAGTATCTGATGTTTGTGTGCAATACGCAGCAAAATAGCCTTTGGATCTAATCTTGGCGAGCCGACATGGCACCCTCGCGCCGTTTGACATCTCAAGCCTGTCCGCAAGGCGTCCCGCTCGAAAATTATTTAAGTCGACCGGGTCACCATCGTCGTAGCTTAGATTATTTGGAGGAGTTTCAGTGAGCAAGATCAATGATTCGCAGAAGTTCGTCGGTTGCTGCGAATGGCTATGTGGGCTAGCGTCCACGCACGTCGATTTGTCGGAAAATGGACAATCGTAACCGTGCGCCACGTTAACCGAGCCAAGAGCCACAATAGTCCCTACCGCCAAGTACAGTTCTCGTAGCATACATTACTCCACTGAGTGCGAGAAAATATTCTATTTCGGCATACAACTATTGCCCGCGCTTTTCGCATGTGGTTGAGTGCTGATCCGAAGAACTGCGACGGCGCCTGACATAACCATAGCGTCCAAATCATCATCGGTAACATCATCAAGACTGCGGACGCCGACCTTTTCGGCGTCCAATGCGCCAAGCACGAATGCGTCATGGCGCTGTCGATAGTCGCCGTGAATAGATCTTGCTGCCTGATAGCAGCCGAAGTATCGAAACGTAAACCGAAAGTTGTCAAAGCTGGCGAGGTTCACGAGCAGGTCGTGATAGAGCGGATTTTTGATGTTTAAATGGTCTTCGACATAACGTCGCCAAAATAGAAACATGAACCCAGCAAAATAATCGCTAAACAATTCAATGCCTTGATCGGATTTTGCATATAGGTAGTCTTCAATAGAGCCGTCTCCCATGGATTTTGGCGCCTTGCGTTGCTGAAACGCGTGGCCGAGCTCGTGAAATGTAACCCCAATGGCCGACGCGCTACGTTCTGGACGAGCTTGCAAGAAGGCGAACTCAAGCAGACCTTCCGCAAGCATCACGTAGTTTTTCGACCTGGAGAAACAGCCGGGGTTGCGAAGTGCTCCCGGCGTGTCATCGAAGGGCATGCGGGTTGCAATCACGAGACTTGCGCCGGAATGTATGCGATCTTCTATCAAGTGGAATGACACGTTCAAGAACTCGTCCCAACCCGGTTGCAAGCCGTCGGAGCTTAAGCTGGTGGACGACAGACTGGTAATCGTAGCGCTCGTCCCCGGCACTGGAGCTGCCATTGCCTCTCCACACACAAGCGTATCGTCAAACTGGACTTCTTCCGCGAGTACTTCGGCCTCGGGAAGGGCGATGGAGACGAGTAAAAAAATTGCGGAGAATTTTACCACAATCTCCTCGCTGTGGGATGTTGTTCCGGCTGAAGCGGCGCCCCTGTGCCGAGCGGTTGGGACATAAACGACTGAAAGGCAGTTGCGGAAGCAAGAGAGCCCTGTGTTTTTGAAAAGAAGCTGAGGAGCCTATTCGAAGAAACTCCTCCTCCTTTCCCGACATAACTGTACTCGCCCTCGCGGGTAGAAGCGATTGCGAGACCAAAGTGCGCATCAAGAAGCGCTTTGATACGTCGAGGGTCCGGTGTTTCTTCAGCTGCTGCTGACGTCGAGGCTTGGCGCTCTACGTTGCATGCCTCAAACAATAAGATCAGTGTTCCTGGCGTTCTTGAGGACAACGCATCTATGATCCGTTGCGCAGGCAGACTATCCTTGTCGTTCCTCTGGTCGCGGATGTTAAGCATTTGGAACGGCGACAGAGGATCGTCGAAGCCGTGCCCGATATAAACTAAAATCACTGAGTCGTCGGCGCCGAGGGCAGGTAGCGGATTCACTACAGCACGCAAACTATCGACTGAGAAGTCAGCACCATCCAATACGAACTGGCTTACCTGCCGTTGCTCCCCCAGCGCATCGGATGCCGCGTCAAAGAAAGCATTCACACGTTGTGATGCGCGCTTGATTAGCACCCCCGCTGTAGGATCGGCCGTGTCATATAAGCCGATCAATATCAACCGTCCCGACGCATTGGCTTGTAAAGTGCCCTGGACGGAAAACAGAACCATCAATGCGGCAAGCGTCCGAGCATTCGCATACATCGCATCGACCTCAGTGGTTGAGATTATCAATTGCGGCTTTCGTGGTCGGTCCGATTCCCCCCACCACAGTGTCAATTACCAGCCCACGATCATTCCACCATCCAAACAACGCGTTTGGACATTCCCGAGACGCCAAAAGAAATATGCCGCTGTTTTTGACGTTTGACTTAGCACTCAAGACTAGTGTTGGAACGAAGTGACAAAGCGCGGCGGCGTTTTTGTCAACGGTCATATCTAGCGGCGCCGGTGTCTTCACATCCCCCACGTCCAGTAGACGGTAAAGTTCCTGAGGCTCAATTTCCTGTAAGTTGATTGCCCGAACTGTCCAATCCATTACCTTCTCGGGTCGCCATTGTTGATCGCCAAGAGGGGTGCTTTCTGCAAGTATCAAGAGACCGCCTCTTTTCTTTGGCGACGCTTTCGAAGCAATGGCTATGCCGCGGCTCGCCACTGAGAGAATGCTCTCATCCACATTGTCGTTGAGCCATGTCAGCTTCGGATCGGCCATCTTTAGCACCATTGCGGAGATTTCTGGAGGATAGCCGATCGAGAGCCAACCCAATCTCAAATTGGGTTCTATAGCGCAGCCGCGATCCTGGCCTGCTCCGCATTCTGCAATCATCTCCGCGCACGACATCTCCCCGTACCCGCCGGCGATGCCGAGTGCCAATAAGCATGGCAGCATTCGATACTTGAACATGGTGTTTCCAAGATTTCAGCCCGAAGTCACTACGAAAGGAAATCAAGGCGCGGCGTATTGTCGGCTAAGTTTGCCGTCTACCCCGTCACCCCATACGCGGACGTAGCCGGGCGCTTGTTCGAGAAATTTGAAACTTTGCGGAGACGCGAAGCTGCCGGGCGAGAGCGACGATCCCTCGACCCAATAGGTTATCTTGCCTTCAGCGCACTCACAGTCATGGCTGCCTTTCGAGGGCAGAGGAGCGGCCATCAGGTTGATGAGGTCCCCAGATTTCCGGTAATTAGTGGTCTCAACTTTGATGCCAATATCGTTAGCTTCCTCGGTAATGTTAACTGCTACGTGCGATATACTTTTCTTTCCTTTAGGAAATTCTATTTGAAAGTGACCCCATTCCTGCACCGTTCTCCCATCGTCGTACTCAAGGGTCGAAACGTACTTTCCATTTGGTTTCAACAGAGTGAAGGCGGTCAAAGGCTTTCCGCCTCCGTCTTGCATTCTCGTGGCCCACGCGCCGTTCCACCAAGCGGAATTCGCGACTGGCGGACACGGAATTGGCCCCGCCATTAGGCATCCGCTTTTGGCTTCAACGATCACTGTTGAAAAAAGAAGAACGCAAAAAACTACAGAAAAACCGATTTTCATCGCTCGCCCTCCAACATAACGTATAGTTGTATACCAACCCTAGGTACAGAATGCCAAAGTAATACACTTGTCAATATATCCAATTGAATTAACCCAGAGCTGCACCGCCGAAGTATGCTTCTCTCAGCGTCTTCAGAAATTTGATCACGGCGGCCGGCGGTGCAATCTGTGGGTCTAGGCGCCCTGTGCCGAGCTTTTTCGCTGCCCACGGGCGGGCAATTGCTCGTAACCGGACAAATGCTCTGCAAACTGCGCAGAGGATTTGTCCCGTAGCGCGCTGCTAGGTTGGCGCACTAAGTGCGCCCGAACTAATTTATATACGCCTTTCGGGCGCGCGCCCCAAGGCAGCTTGTAGGGTCGGGTCGGCATGCTGAGACGATCACATGTGTTTCCTCCATAGAAAATGCCGTCATACGCGGTCGCTAAGGATAGAATGACCTCCGTCCACATTGAGGGCGATCACTCAACTAGCAAGCGAACGTCGTCTTGTTTCGCCAAATAACATGGAGGGGAATGCTGCAAAAGTGCACGCCATCCTTTGGATGGTTCTGCCATTATTCTGTACGTACAATCGCTCGGTTGACCCCCTCTGGTCTGATTTTCAAGGTTGTCTGATAAGCTCGCTGTGGTCTGCTTTAATCTCAATGGGTTTTCCGGTACTATTCGCGGTATTGTAAGATCAAATGATAGAAATAGTGATGTTAATCATTGTGTTAGATAGCATATTCGATTCCCTTCACCCGCTCCAGCTTCCCGCACGCGAAGCCGACCAACATCTAATCCCCAAAGAACCGGATCGGCTTGTATCGGCGGTGCGCGATGATCAGGCTCCGATCG
The DNA here is from genome assembly GCF_017357385.1 of Rhizobium sp. NZLR1. Taxonomy (NCBI): domain Bacteria; kingdom Pseudomonadati; phylum Pseudomonadota; class Alphaproteobacteria; order Hyphomicrobiales; family Rhizobiaceae; genus Rhizobium; species Rhizobium sp. NZLR1. Next base: position 595,081 of record NZ_CP071632.1, read on the forward strand.
GGCTGGATGATGTAGGTTTCCTCCACCTGCTGGCCATACTGGTCGATGAAATCATGCGGAAAGGCCGAGCCGACCGGCGATTTGGTGAGCTTGGTGCGCGGCTGGCCGTTATAGGTGATGCTTCCGGGGATTGGCTCGAGGCCGGGGCCGCTATAGGTAACGGTATTGCAACCGGCAATGAGGAGGGTGCCGATGAGGCCGATGAGTGCGGGTTTCATGTCCATCCCTTCCGATGCCGCCGACGAAGCGATCTTACTCTCTATTGGCGCCGGCGCATCACGCAAACGGCATGGGCAGTTTCAATCCTTCGAGAAGCACCGCTTGGAACGCCGTGATCGTTCAGTGCTAATCCATTGCCGAAACCGGCGCCGTCTGCTAGATCGGCAGCGTCGAAAAAGGCAGGATCGGTTGAGGTAAGCCCGATCCCTTCCGCTGGAGCGTCAAGAGCGCTCCGGCGAAGCTCTGCTCCGTGGCCCATGGCACGAGAACCCGCGACGTGATCCGCACCAGATGCGGGATCCCGGCGGCGTGCGGAGACGGCAAAAGGCAGTCCCGGGATTTTTTGAACGGAGACTGTCATGCGCCTGAACCATCTCGATTTTCACGTACCCGATATCACTGCGACGGCGGATTTTTTCATCCGCCATTTCGGCCTGACGCTTAAGGATATGCGCGGCCAGAACGGCTTGGCGATCCTTGCGGACGATGCCGGTCTCGAAATCGTCCTCAGTCACGCCATTGCCAAATTCGGCACCGCCGACCAGGTTGAACTGCAGCGCCAGACCTATCATATCGGCTTCATCCTGCCCGAAAGGGCAGATGTCGATAGGGTGCATGCCGGGCTTTTTGCCGCCGGCGCGGCGCTCTCCGGTCCGCCAGCTGCCATGCGCGGCGGCTGGCTGTTTTATTGCACGGCGCCTGGGAATATCCTCGTCGAGGTCGGCTGGCGGCCGGGTTAGCGAGATCCCAAAAGACCTTCTCCCCGCTAGCGGGGCGAAGGGGAAGAGCTGCAACCTCTCCGTTCCTCGCTAGGCTCGCGCCTGGCACGTCCCTCGCCCCGTTTACGGGGGTCCGAAGGACGGGTCGAGACCAGCGGCTCGACCCCGGTTGAGTTAGGGTGACGGGCAGGCTTCGGGCGTGAACTGGACAGCCGTGGCTCAGAACTCCGTCCAGTCGCCATCCTGGCTTTTCGGTGCGCTGTTGCCGGCGTTAAAGGCGTTGGCGATTTTTTGGCCGAGGGCGCGGGCTGGCGAGGCGGCCGGGCGGGCTGTGCCTTCGCGAGCGACGCGGATCGGGGCTGTTCTGACGGCCGGGCGCGGGGTAGCGCGTGGGGCTGCGGCGGCAATCGGCGCACTGGCGGCAAAGCCGCCGGTGCCCGTCAGCCTGAACTGGCCGAGCAGGTTGTTCAGCGCTGTCGCTTCCGTGGCGAGGCTGTGGCTGGCGGCCGTCGACTGCTCGACCATCGCCGCATTCTGCTGCGTGCCCTGATCCATGGTGTTGACGGCGGTGTTGATCTCCTGCAGCCCGATCGACTGTTCGCGCGAGGCTTCGGCGATGGCGTGGACGTGCTGGTTGATTTCCTGCACCTCCTGGACGATCGAATCGAGCGCCTTGCCGGTTTCGCCGACCAGCGAAACGCCGGTCTGCACATGCGTGCCGGAGTTGGTGATCAAGCCCTTGATTTCCTTTGCCGCCTTGGCGGAACGTTGGGCGAGTTCGCGCACCTCCTGGGCGACGACGGCAAAACCCTTGCCGGCGTCGCCGGCACGCGCAGCTTCGACGCCGGCGTTCAAGGCCAGAAGGTTAGTCTGGAAGGCGATGTCGTCGATGACGCCGATGATGTTGGAGATTTCGCCCGAGGATTTTTCGATCTGCTGCATGGCGGAGACCGCCTTGCGGACGATGTCGCCGGATTTTTCGGCCCCGAGGCGGGTGCGGGCGACGAGCTGGCTCGCCTCCTCGGCACGCTTGGCGGCGTCGCGCACCGTCGTGGTGATCTCCTCCAGCGCCGCCGCCGTCTCTTCGACGGAGGCCGACTGTTGTTCCGTCCGCCTGGAAAGCTCGTCTGCGGAAGACCGGATCTCGTTGGCGCCGGCGCCGATCGCCCGGGCGTTGGCGCCGACCGTATGCAGAGTTTCGTTGAGCTTCTCGACCGAGTTGTTGAAATCCTCGCGCAGCGCATCGAGATGCGCGACGAAGGGCTGGTCGATATGCGAGGCGAGATCGCCGGCGGCAAGACGGCGCAGGCCGTCGCCGAGCGCGGTAACTGCGCCTTCGAGTTCGGATGCTTCACGGGTTTTCTGCGCGTCGCGTTCACGCCGCTCGCCGTCACTGAGGTTACGGTCAGCTTCGGCCCGCGCCTCGATCCGCCCGCGCTCGATCGCATTGTCGCGGAAGATCGACACGGCCTTTGCCATCTGGCCGACTTCGTCGCCGCGGTCGAGCCCGCTGACCTCGCTTGTGGTATCGCCTTCGGCAAGCCGAGTCATGCGCAGGCGCAACTGCGTCATCGGGCCGGCAATGCCCATCTGGGCGACGACGACGCTGAAGCCGACGGCGAGCAGCACGGCAATGCCGATCAGAACGAGACAGAAGACGATCCGCCCGTTGACCGAGGCCGAAAGCGCGTCGCCGCCGTCCTTGAGCATCGCCATCATCGCATCATTGTTGGCGATCATCTTCGGGGTCAGCGCATTGAGCTTGGCATTGATCAGGGCAACATTCGCCAGCGCCCCGGCGCTGTCCTTGGCTTTGCTCTGTTCGATGATCTTGTTCGCCAGCGTTTCGATCTCATCGATGCCGGCCTGGATGTCATCGATCGCCGCTTTGCGGCTGGGAACCAGCGCCAGCGCATCTTTCATCCGGTCACGGGCCTGCGGCAGCTTGCTCGGTGTGGCGAGCGCTGTGGCGAATGCCGGCGTATCGGGCTTCATCTCGGCCAGCAGGGTTACCTGCAGCACCGAGGCCACCACCGAGGCGCTGGCGCGCGCGCTCTGCATCGAGGCCAGCGCTTCATGATCGATGAAGGCGCTGTAGGCGGCATCCGCACGGCGGAACTCGGCAATGACATAGATCAGCCCGGCCATCGTGATCAGCCCCAAGAGCGCCACGACCGATATGATTTTCGTGCGGATTTTCAGATGCTTCAACATGGAAATGTCACCCGGTTGACCGGGCGTCGCACGCCCGGTGCTTTGAAATCAATTGTTGCAAACGGAGCGCCGCGTAAGTGCCGCGGCTCAGGGATTATGGCGGGGTTGACGCATGCATCATGCAATCGGTCGGCGGGTCCGTGTCGTCGCCACAAATAGAGGCGATATTCTTTAATTCCGCGCTAACGGCGGGGCGGCATACCCACGATTTTTAGCGCCCGAATTATCGTCTTCAATGCGTTGCCATGGCTGCCCGATCTGCGCTGATGGCTGCCCCTCACCCTAACCCTCTCCCCGTAAACGGGGCGAGGGGACATCCCACGCGAGGCGTCGGCGAGGTCGCGGCATATCCCCTTCGCCCCGCAAACGGGGGTCCGAAGGACGGGCCGAGACCCGTGGCTCGACCCCGGTCGGTGCCGGCAGGCGGATGAGGGGCGGATGCGGCACGATCCGTCGCATGCATATTCCCCGTCCCGCATGACTCTGCTACATCTCGCCGACACCGCACGCTTCGCGCTTAACCCGAGACCAAGATCACGATGATGCAATCCAAGTTGGCATCCCTGGCTGTGAAGGGTTTTCTCGTATTCGGGCTGTTTCTGCGCGTGCTGTTTTCGGGTTTTGCCGCATCCGCTCAGCAGGCTGCACCCTCGCTGCCGCTGCTTTTCGATGCCCGCGAACGTCTGGCGAGGCCCGATCTCTCCTCGCTGGTCCGCTTGCGTTTCCTGACCTCGGTCGATTTCCCGCCGTTCAATTTTACCGATCAGAACGGCAAGCTTTCCGGTTTCAACGTCGATCTCGCCCGCGAGATCTGCAGCGAGCTGGAGATTTCAGACAAGTGCCAGATCCAGGCGATCCCTTTCGCCGATCTGAAGGATGCGCTCGCCGCCTCGCAGGGCGATGCCGTCATCGCCGGTCTTGCCGTGACGCCTGAATTGCGCCGGCAATTCGTCTTCTCCCGGCCCTATCTGATGCTGCCGGCGCGCTTCGTGCACAATCTCGCCGTTCCGCTCGACGGCAAAACGGCGGCCGCGCTTTCGGCTCACCCGGTCGGTGTGGTCAAGGGCACGGTGCACGAGGCGATGCTGGCCGCCTTCTTTCCCGCGATCAAGGCGCAGACCTTCGACACCAAGGACGCCCTGCTTGCTGCGCTTAGGGAGCGCAAGGTCGATGCCGCCTTCGCCGATGCGCTGCAGCTTTCCTTCTGGGTCTCCTCGCCGGCCTCGGCCAAATGCTGCGCACTGTTCGACGGCCCCTATCTCTCCGAGCATTTCCTCGGCGAGGGCATGACGATCATGCTGCGGCAGAAGGACAGCGTGCTGACGTCAGCCATCGACCACGCGCTCGCCACGCTGTCGCGCAACGGCCGTCTGCAGGAAATCTATCTGCGCTATTTTCCCTACGGGCTCTACTGACATGCATAAAAACAAAGACTTAAGGATCAGCTCTTGCGGAAACGGGCTATCGCACTGCGCTCGATCGCCGCGCAGGTCAGCTTGTCGAGGCCGAGCCGGTCGCGCAGCAGGCTGAGCAACCGCAGTTCTTCCGCCTTGACCGAAAGATCGGCGGAAGCCACCTCGACGGCCAGCGCATAGGCGGTGTCGTAGAGCTTGACGGGCAGGGTGTCGCGCACGGTTTCGAGAACGACGTCGAGGCCCTCAGGTCCGGAAAGCAGCGAGGCGCAGTCGCGCGCCACCGAAATCAGCTTGTCGTCATCGAAATCCCGGAAAACCGGCAGAAATCCGATCAGTTGGCCGATCCTTTCCAGCTCCCTGTCGTTCATCGTGCTGTCGACGGCAGAGGCCATCACCATCACGTAGATCAGCGCATCATGGGCGGAAAGCGGCTTGTTCATCTCTGATTCCTTTTTCGATCAGCGGAGATTAGGAATTGGCAGCCGCCATTACAAGGGATCGGTCCCCGTCATGACCGCCAGTTATCTCCGGCGCGGATCGTCGCCGTAAAGCCCTTTTCCAGCCTGCCTGGCTTTCTCGGCGGCCGATGCAAGCGGCGAACCCGCCGCGACTTCAGCCCAGCCGTTTTCGGCAAGCCATGCGCCGAGATCCTGCGTGCCGAGCCGGCATGCGGTCGTCGCCATTTCCTTCCATTCGGCCGGATCGATATCGCAGGCGATGCTGCGATTGCGCAAAAGTTGGCGCAGCGCCGTCTTCGCCATCATGCCGCAGGGCCATTGCCGGCCCGCCGGCCCGCATATCCTGTCGGCCGGCGTCGGCACGACGCCGGCGAGCTGAAGCCTGCGCTCGCCGAAGGACAGCATGCCGGCATTTTCGACCGCCGGCCGCGTCAGCTCCATCGGCTTTTTCGCGGAAGGATTTGCGGCTTGCCCGGCGGCGGTCTCAGCTGGTGGTGCGATATCGGCGGGTTTGGGCGCCGTGCCGTCGGCTGGCCGAGGGGAGGGAGGAGCCGGCGGTTGCGCCGAACGGGCGATCACTTCGGCCCGGTCGTCCGACATCGCAGCCGGTTCGCCGGCTTGCGCGGCGGGATCCACCGAAGTCGCCGTCTCCTCTGCCGACACGCTCTCTTCCCCGGCCGTGCCGCCGCGCAGCCTTGTTTCGCCCGCCATCAGCAGGCCGGCCACCACCGCCATTCCCGTAAGACCTGTGAACAAGGCGGCAAGGCGCATGGAATATCTTCCTATTGACTGGCCCAGATGATGCGGGCGATCCAATCGACGTCGGAAAGCTCGAGTGTTCGGTTGGCATGTTCGGGATTGAGCGACATCAGCTCGATCGATCGCGGGCTCTGGCGCAGCAGCACCTTGGCCATCACCTCGCCCGCGCATGTGCGCACCACGACGCGGTCGTTGCGGCGCACCTGCGCACCCGGCGCGACGATCAGCACGTCGCCGTCGCGGTAGAGCGGCATCATGCTTTCGCCCTGCACCTCCAACGCATAGACGCCGGATTTCTGTGTCGGGGCCGCCGGAAATTCCACCACATCCCAGCCATGGCCGGCCGGAAAACCGCCATCGTCGAAAAAGCCGCCGGCGCCGGCCTGGGCGAAGCCGAGCAGCGGAATCGAGCTTCCCTGCGGCGGAAAGGCGTCGTCAGGCTCTCCGGCAAGCTCTCCGGCCAACTGCTTGGAAAGACCGGCATCCGGCCGCAGGAAGACAAGGAACTGTTCCATGCTCGCCCCGGTCGCACCGAGCACCTTGGCGATCGATTCCGTCGAGGGCCAGCGCAGCCGCCCATCGGCGGAAAGCCGTTTCGACTTGTTGAAGGAGGTGGGGTCGAGCCCGGCGCGGCGCGCAAGACCGGATGGCGTCAGGTCATGCCGTTCGGCAAGCCTGTCGATCGCTCCCCAGATCTGGTCGTGTGACAGCATATGCGCCCGATTCCGTGCGGCTCGTGCCTGCCGCGCTTAAACCAGGCCGAATATTAACCGACCGTGCCGCCTGAGTAAAGGTAAATGAGGAATAAAATCCTGTTATTGAAAGTGCTTAGGCGACCATCGCCATATTGATCTTGCCGAGCTGGATGACCGCTTGGGTGCGGCTGTCGACATCGAGTTTCAGCAGGATCGCCGAGACATGCGCCTTGATCGTCGCCTCGGAGACGCCGAGTTCATAGGCGATCTGCTTGTTCAGCAGCCCTTCGGCCAGCATGGTCAGCACCCGGCTCTGCTGCGGCGTCAGCGTATGCAGGCGGTGGATCAGGTCGGCGACATCGGGATCCTGCTCCTGGCCGTCGCGATAGTTTTCCGGCGTGGCGATATCGCCGGCAAGCACCGTCTGGATGCTGCGGCGAATGCCCTCGATGCCGGAGGATTTGGAGATGAAGCCGGAAGCGCCAAGTTCCAGCGCCCGGCGGATCGTCGTCGCATCGTCGCTTGCCGAGACGATGATGATCGGCAGGCTGGCGAATTCGGAGCGCAGCGCCATCAGGCCGGAAAAGCCGCTGACCCCGGGCATGGCGAGGTCGAGCAGCATTAGGTCGGCGTCCGCATGGGCGCCTGCGGCCGTGCGCGCAGCGGCGAAATCGCCGGCCTCGACGATCGCCTGCCGGCCTTCCATGCCGATCACCGCCTGACGCAGCGCATCCCGGAAAAGCGGATGGTCGTCCGCAATGATGATGGTCTGTTCGTGCATCGAAAACTCCCTCCCAAGAGCCCGATCATTGCCGGCGCGCGAACGCCATCCCTCCGCGTTCATGCCGGCTTTCTCATGGGATTATATCAGATCAGGTCTTCTGCGGAAGGGGATTGGCGTTTTCATCAGCCTGGAACTCCTTCACCATCCCCATGAAACTCTTCATCATCTTCTCCATGATGCTGATCGAGCGGTCGACTTCGGCATCGCTCGGCAGCGCGCGCTGGATGGAGCCGCCTTGCTCCAGCTTCGTCACCCGCTCGGAAAGCCGGTCGAGTTCGTCCTCATAGGCCGCCCGTTCGTCGGCCGCCATCCGGCAGACGAGGGCGCCGTCCTTGTCCTGGCAGATCGACATTGCCCCGGTCTGCCGGTCGAGCCGCACGAAATGGTCGCCGCTCTTTTCCAGCTGGAACCGGCTTGCATCGGGTTCGGCCGCCGCGGCGCCAAGCGGCAGGAGAAGAACGCTAAGCGTGAGAACCAAAATCTTCATCGTCTCATCCTCCGGAATTTGTTTCTGCCGGTCCCGTTTTTGAGTGCTGGGGCGTGGACATCGCCGCCTCTTTCCGGCAAAGCGCTGGTGATCGAGGACCAGCAATCGCGAGGCCATGATGAGCGTGACACCGACCCTTTACAAGATCGTGACGGAAACGCTCTGGCAGCAAGCCAGACAAACCGGCATTTTTCATGGCGCCGGCATCGATCTGAAGGATGGCTTCATCCATTTCTCGACCGCCGATCAGGTGAAGCAGACCGCGGCGCTGCATTTTGCCGGCCACTCCGGGCTGCTGCTGATTGCCGTCGATGGAGGGGGTTTTGGCGACAAGCTGGTGTTCGAACCCTCGCGCGGCGGCGATCTCTTCCCGCATCTCTTTGCCGACCTGCCGCTGGCCGCCGTGCTCTCAGAAGTACCGCTGCCGCTCGACGAGACCGGCGCCCATGTCTTCCCGGAGCTGCAGCCATGATCGATCCTTTCAAGCGTGTCGCCCGCAAGGGTCTCTTCCTGTTCGATCCGGAAACGGCGCACGGCATGTCGATCGCCGCGCTGAAATCCGGCCTGGTGCCCGCTTGCCAGCTCACCCCCGATCCACGCCTGCGCCAGACGGTTGCCGGCCTCGTCTTCGACAATCCGCTCGGCATGGCCGCCGGCTACGACAAGAATGCCGAGGTGCCGGAGGCGCTCTTGAAGCTTGGTTTCGGCTTTACCGAAATCGGCACGGTGACGCCGAAGCCGCAATCCGGCAATCCGCGGCCGCGCATCTTCCGCCTGGTCGAGGATGAAGCCGTCATCAACCGCCTCGGCTTCAACAATGAAGGCCATGAGGCAGCTTTCGGACGCCTTGCCGCGCTGAGCGGCAAGGGCATGGTCGGCGTCAATATCGGCGCCAACAAGGACAGCGACGACCGCATCGCCGATTACGTCGCCGGCATTCGCCGCTTCCATTCCGTCGCACGTTATTTCACCGCCAACATCTCTTCGCCGAACACGCCGGGCCTGCGCGACTTGCAGGGCCGTGAAAGCCTCGCCGCACTGCTGTCTGCCGTGCTTGCGGCGCGCGACGAGGCAGCAGTGACATCCGGCCGCAAGGTCCCGGTCTTTCTGAAGATCGCTCCTGATCTGACCGAGGAAGGCATGGACGATATCGCGGCGGAAGCGCTCGCGCATGCGCTGGATGGTCTGATCGTCTCCAACACCACGCTGTCGCGCGACGGTCTCAAGGATCAGCGCCAGGCGAAAGAGACAGGCGGCCTCTCCGGCGTGCCGCTGTTCGAAAAATCGACGGCCGTGCTCGCCAGGATGCGCAAGCGCGTCGGCCAGGCTTTGCCGATCATCGGCGTCGGTGGTGTCTCCTCGGCCGAAACCGCGCTGGAAAAGATCAGGGCGGGCGCCGATCTCGTCCAGCTCTATTCCTGCATGGTCTACGAAGGGCCTGGTCTGGCCGGCGATATCGTCCGCGGCCTCACCAAACTCCTGGATCGCGAAAAGGCCAACTCGATCCGCGACTTGCGCGACACCAGGCTGGATTACTGGGCGGCCCGAAATGCCTGATCGGCCCGCGGCTTGACCAGTATTGCCAGGAAAAAGCCGCGGAAGAGCAGGAAGGCGTTCATTGCCAGCCAGAGGCCGTGATTGCCAAAGAGCGGGACGAAGACGGCGAGCATCAGGAGATAGCCAGCAAAGGACATCAGCATCCGGTTGCGCATCTCGGCCGACCATGTGGCGCCGATGAAGACCCCGTCCATCAGGAAGGCGAGCGCGCCCGTCAGCCCGGTCACCGCCGCCCAGGGCAGATAGGTCTCAGCCGCCTGTCGCACCTCCGGTGAGGTCGTCAGCACCGAGATCAGCCAGGGACCGGCGAGGAAGAAGAAAGCCGAAACGATCGCCGCCAACCCGAAGGACCACAAGGTCGTCAGCTTCAGCCCGCGGTCGAACGCCGGCCGGTAGCGCGCGCCGATCGCCCGGCCGGTGATCTGCTCGGCGGCATTGGCGAGCCCGTCGAGATAATAACTGGAGAGCAGAACGAAATTCATCAAAACGGCATTGGCGGCAAGCGTCACCGCGCCGAAACCGGTGCCGATCCGCGTCATGATGGTGAAGGCGCCGATCAGCACGAAGGTGCGGATCAGGATGTCGCGGTTGAGCGCGAAAAGCTCAGCCAGCCGGCGCCGGGAAAAAACCTCGGACCATGCTGGCCGCTCCGCCTTGGCAAAGCCGCTGAGCACGATGAAAAGCCCGGCGAACGCGCCGGCCGTCTCGCCGGCCATCGTACCCCAGGCGACCCCCGCCACGCCCCAATCGAGCGTCAGGCCGAGATAGATGGACAGCAGGATGTTGATGCCGTTGATGATCGCCTGCAGCAGCAGCCCGATCTTGCCCTGTCCGCGCCCGAGCACGAAGCCAAGGATGGCGTAATTCGCCAGTGCTGCCGGTGCGGCGAGGATGCGGATCGAAAAATAGCTGCTGGTCGCCTCGGCGATCGCTCCGTGCGCGCCCATCAGCCTCAACCCGGCCGCGATCAGCAGCGGCGAAAGAAAAAGCAGCGCCAATCCGCAGCCGAGCGCCGAAATCATCGCCCGGGAGAAGATCGCCTGCTGCTCGTGCCCATCCCGCCGGCCATAGGCCTGCGCCGTCAGACCGGTCGTCGAGGCGCGCAGAAAGTTGAAGCTGCCCATGATCAGATCGAACAGCATCGCGCCGATCGCCAGCCCCGCAAGTGCTTCCGGGTCACCCATACGGCCGACGACGGCGGTATTCGTCAGCCCGAGCATCGGCGTCGTCATGAAGCCGAGCGTCATCGGAATGGCGATCGACAGCACCAGCCGGTGCGTCACATCGAAAGCGAACCTGTTGTCGTTGCTGCGCGTATCCATGATGGCCTTATCTCGAGGCCGAATCGCCTCAGCTGGACAACACCATGGCCCAATAGGGCAGGTTCCTGGAAGATACATTATGGGCGACGGCGACGCCGAGGCCGTCATAGCGCCCGAGCATGTTTTCCAGATGATGCGGCGAGTTGATCCAGGCCGTCACCACGGCATCGACGCTCTGCTGGCCGGCGGCGATATTTTCAGCCGCCGGCAGCTGGACGCCGCTCGCCTTGACCCGCGCCCCGAAACTGTCGGTTAGCCCCATCAGATGCGCCATCTTGCCGGCACTCGCCATGCGTTTGGCCTGGAAGAGAGCAGCCGTGCTCGCCGCCGGATCGGGGCTAAGCGGCGGCAGACCGTTCTTCGCCCTCAACTGGTTGACGAGCGGCAGCACGCTCGCCGTTTCGTCCTCGCCGTTGGACGGCGTGCCGGCAAGGTGCGGGGTCGTGGTGCAGCCGGCGATGCCGGCGGCAAACGTGAGTCCGGAAAGGATGAGCAGGCTGCGCCTGGAAAGGTCGATCGATGTCATGTTACCGGCGATAGCTGAAAAGGCGAAGGATGACGAAGAGCGGGATGACGATCGTCGCCCCGAGGAGGAGATAGTCGCCGACGCGCCCGAGCGCCGAGAAACCCCGATGCCAGATTTCCAGGATGAAATCCCGGAACCCATAGATGATGTTCCACGGCGTCAGGCCGAAGACTGTCATGACGAAACCGACGATCAGCGACACGACGATAAGCTTTATCAATGTGCGGGCGAAGGAATCGCCGAGGAACTTGTTCACCTGATCGGACATGCGCCATCTCCTGTTTGCCCTTGGAATAAGGTTGCGGCGTACCGCCCGCAAGCCCTTTCCGGGATTGGCCGCTTCGCCTGTGAAATAGGACTTGAGTTTTTTTGTGGCCGCAGCCAAATGCGGGCTGGCGCATCGGCCCGAAAATCGGAATCGATTTTCGGAAAGCACGATGCGCGGATTGAAAGTGTTACAGCGTCCTTTGCGCGTCTTAAAAGACGCGCGGCGCTGTAACGCATGTCGCGCAAAAGTGTGGAGCGGTTTTGCGATAACGACATGCGTAAAAGTCAACAGGTCTAATTATGCAGCCCCACCAGCTTTCCTCAGGCGATGTCATCGCCGACCGCCGTGCCGATTACGCCCGCATGCTCGACGAAGGCGGTGAGCCCGAGGCGGCGGCCGAGCTGATGGAGCAGGCGCTCGAACTCGTGCCCGGCTGGGCCGCCGGCTGGTATCGCCTCGCCACCTATCGCGAAAAGGCGGGCAAGGGGGAAGCCGCGATCGGGGCCTATCGCAGCACGCTTGCCCTCGATCCCGAAGACATTTTCGGCGCCGCACTCAAGCTCGCCCTGCTCGGCGATAGCGCCACACCCGACCGGCCGCCGAGCCGCTATGTCGAGCGCCTGTTCGACGACTATGCCGACCGTTTCGAATCGGCACTGGTCGAAAAACTCGATTACAGCGTCCCGCAGAAGCTCGCAGCCCTCGTTAACTCCACCGGCAGGCATTACCAATTGGCCGTCGATCTTGGCTGCGGCACCGGTCTGCTCGGCTCGGAAATCCATGGCCGTGTCACCCGTCTCGAAGGCTTCGACCTCTCGCAGAACATGCTGGCCAAGGCCGCCGAGAAACACGTCTATGACAGTCTCGCCCAGGCCGATCTGTCGCTCGCGCCCGATCTCTCCGGCCTGTTTACCGATGCGGCGCGACATCGCGCCGACCTGGTGACGGCAGCCGATGTGCTGATGTATCTCGGCAATCTCGAAAGCGTCTTTGCCATCGTCGAAGACCTCGCCGCCGCCGGCGCCGACATCGCCTTTTCCGTCGAGGATGCGGGGGAGGGCGACGGCTTTCATCTCGCGCCATCGCTGCGTTACGCCCATTCGGAAGCCTATGTGCGGAAGCTGCTCGCCCGTCACGGCCTCGAAATCCTCAAAATCACCAAGACGGTCATTCGCAAAGATGGCGGCAAACCAGTTGCCGGCATTCTGTTTCTTACGCGCAAGCCGGCGTGAGCGAACATTTCTTGCGATGTTTTTATAGGTCAGTATTGCTTACCTATTTCGCTTGATCGGCTCACTGAAAAACCCGATACTGCACCGCATCGGCAGCGAGCCCAGCGATAAACGCCAAGGCGCTCAAGCTCATTTCATTACGCAAAATTTCGCCGCGCCCGGTGTTCTCCGGCGTGTTCTTGAACTCGTCTGCCGTGGAGACTGGCGACATGACACAGCTCATCAATGCCCTTGGCGGCTTCTGGAATGCCAGCGCCACGCGCCATGCCCCGATCGAAGACGTGCAGGGCATATTCTCCGGCAGCCTCGTCGCCGCCCTCGGCCTCTACGTGCTCGCCAGCGCCGGGCTTCTTACCGGCAGCACGGCCGGCGTGGCCTTCCTTTTGCATTATGCCTTCGGCGTCAATTTCGGCCTTGCTTTCTTCCTGCTCAACCTGCCGTTCTTCTGGCTGTCGTGGAAGCGTCTCGGCATGGGTTTCACGATCAAGACCTTCATCGCCATCGGCCTGACTTCGGTGCTTGCCGACGTGCAGTCGCGCTTCTTCTCCATTTCCAGCATCCATCCGGCCTGGGCGGCCCTTCTCGGCGGCCTGCTGCTCGGCTTCGGCGTACTGGCGCTCTATCGCCACCGCGCCAGCCTCGGCGGCGTCGGCATTCTCGGTATCTACGTTCAGGAGCGTTTCGGCATCCGCGCCGGCCTCGTCCAGCTCGCCATCGACCTCTGCGTGCTCGCCGCCGCCTTCCTCGTCACCACGCCGCCGGTCGTCTTCTATTCCGTGCTCGGCGCCGTCGTCCTCAACCTTTTCGTCGCCATCAACCACCGTGCCGACCGCTACATCGCACTCTAACATTACAAATCGGTAAGCCATTCTAAACAAAACGTAACTTGCCTCTGCTCAGCCATGACGCGACACTTCTTCCCGCGCCGGATTTGATGAGGTGAGTTATGTCAGATTTGGAAAAGCTTGTAAGACGCCGCATGCAGGAAGAATACGCCAAGGGCGCTTCCGCAGAGGAAATCGCGAAAGTTGTCCGCGACCTCTTCAATAGCATCGACCTCTCAGGCCCATCGCCTGATGCCGTTGCCGTGCGGGCCACTCCGAATTACGAGTGACCTTATATTCAACCGACCCGAGATTTTCGGGTCGGTCGCCGGGATGGTTCCCTTAAGCAGAAATTGATCACGCTGCCTTGACTGCGGCATCGATCGGATGCTGCGAGCGGAAGCCGACGGCAAGTCGGTTCCAGATATTGATCGCGCCGATCGCCACGGTGATCTTCGTCATTTCCTCCTCGGAAAAATGCGCCTTCAGCGTCTCGTAATCGGCATCCGGTGCACCGGTTTTAGCAATGTTGGTCACGGCGTCGACCCAGCCGAGCAGCGCCCGTTCGCGGGTGTCATAAACTGGTGATTCCCGCCAGACACACATCAGGTTGATCCATTGCTCGCTGAGCCCATCATGGCGGGCTTCCTTCACATGCATGTCGACGCAATAGGCGCAGCCGTTGATCTGCGAAGCGCGCAGCTTGATCAGGTGGATGAAGCGGCGCTCGAGCCCGGAGGACTGGACGTACTGCTCGAGCGCGACGATCGCCTTGTAGGCATCGGGGGCGGCTTTTGCGAAGTTGAAACGCGGTTGCATGATCTTCTCCTTGGTTATGGCTCAGCGAGCCGTCTTGCGTTCATGGATTTCAAGGAAGGCGCAGCCTCGGGCTGCGATCGATCCGTCGTCGAGGGCCGTCAGTTCGATGCCGAGGTCGGCAATGCTGGTCTTGGCGAGTTCGGTCCGATAGACCCGTTCGGCCCGGAGCATCGCCGCGCTGATGTTGCAGGGCTTGGCGAAGAAGCGATCGGCGACCGGGTTCGGCCCGCGCTGGCGGATTTCGGCGCAGCGGAAAGCCGGCGCCTGTCCCTCGACCGCAAGCAGGATGTCGAGCAGCGAGATCTCCTCGGCCGCCTTCGCCAGCCGGTATCCGCCTTTCGGCCCCGGCACGGTATCGAGGATGCCGGCGCCTGACAGCGCCTGCAGATGTTTCAGCAGATAGCTCGTCGAGACGCCGTGGAACTCCGCCAGTGCTGCGGCCGAAAGCACGCCGCCTTCGGAGAGGCCGGCAAGCATCGCGACGCTGTGAATGGCCTGCTCGACTCCATCGCTCATCTTCATCGAAGCATCTCTCCAATTCGTGGATAAAAAATATCCATGATTATACCGGTTGTCAACAGGGCGCTGTTTGCCTTTCTCCCGGCGCCGGATAGAAACGGAGAAAGCCGACAGGGGAACATCATGGCATCCAACGCCTTCGCAGGCCTTCTGAATACCAGCGCCGATCGCCACTCGCCGTTCGACGACGCCCAGGGCATCGTCGCCGGTAGCATGCTCGCCGTGCTTGGCGTCTCGCTTCTCTCCGGCGCGGGGCTGCTCGCCGGCGGCACGGCGGGTCTTGCCTTCCTCGCGCATTATGCGACCGGGATCAGCTTCGGCCTTTGTTTCTTCGCGGTGAACCTGCCCTTCTATTATCTCGCCTTTCGCCGCTTGGGTCTTGCCTTCACCATCAAGACCTTCGCCGCCATCGCCCTGACATCGGTCCTGTCCGAATTCGTCCCGGAATTCATCGGCATCGCCCATGTCAATCCTTTCGCCGGGGCGCTCTTTGGCGGTCTTGTCATCGGCGCCGGCATGCTGGCGCTCTTTCGCCACCGCGCCAGCCTCGGCGGCATCGGCATTCTCGCCCTCTATATTCAGGATCGTTTCGGCTGGCGCGCCGGTTTCGTCCAGCTCGGCTTCGACGGCATCATCCTGGCGCTCTCCTTCTTCGTCGCCAGCCCCTTCATCATTGCCTGCTCCGTGCTCGGCGCGGTCGTGCTCAACCTCACGATTGCCATCAACCATCGCAAAGACCGCTATATCGCCATGTGAAAAGCTGCCGCTCTTCTTTTTCCTTAGGATTTCACTAGTTTCAGGGCGTGGACCAGATCGATGCCGAAGCCCGCGCTTTGTTGCCTGCCGCCTTTACCCGCTGGTTTGCGGAAAAGGGCTGGCGGCCGCGCGCCCATCAGCTGGAATTGCTCGCCCGCGCCGAGGCCGGTGAAAGCACGCTGCTGATTGCGCCCACCGGCGCCGGCAAGACGCTCGCCGGTTTTCTGCCGTCGCTTACCGATCTCACCCGCCGCGGCCGGATTCCGCCAGGCTCCGTCTTCACCGGCATCCATACGCTCTATGTCTCGCCGCTGAAGGCGCTTGCCATCGATATCGAGCGCAACCTGATGAAGCCGGTCGAGGAGATGGGCCTGCCGGTTACCGTCGAAAACCGCACCGGCGACACGCCGAACGCCAAGCGCCAGCGTCAGAAGCTCAACCCGCCGGATATTCTTCTGACGACACCGGAACAGGTCGCGCTGCTTCTCGCCAACCGCGAGGCCGAGCGCTTCTTCAAGGACCTGAAATATGTCGTGCTCGACGAGTTGCATTCGCTCGTCACCTCCAAACGCGGCCATATGCTGTCGCTCGGCCTTGCCCGCCTGCGCCGCCTTGCCCCCGGCCTCCAGACCATCGGCCTGTCGGCGACCGTCGCCGAGTCGATGGATCTGCAGAAATGGCTGGTCGCCCAACAGGAGGGCAGCGGGCAGGAGGGCAGTGAGCATCATGCCGGTCTCGTCGTCGTCGAGGGTGGCGCCAAACCGGATATCTCGATCCTGTCGACCGAAGAGCGCATTCCCTGGGCCGGCCATTCCGCTCGCTATGCCATTCCCGACGTCTACAACAAGCTTGTCGAACACAAAACGACACTGCTGTTCGTCAACACCCGCAGCCAGGCGGAAATGCTGTTCCAGGCGCTCTGGACGATCAATGACGACAATCTGCCGATCGCCCTCCATCACGGCTCGCTCGATGTCGCCCAGCGCCGCAAGGTCGAGGCGGCGATGGCCGAAAACCGGCTGCGCGCCGTCGTTGCCACCTCCACCCTCGATCTCGGCATCGACTGGGGCGACGTTGATCTCGTCATCCATGTCGGCGCGCCGAAGGGCGCCTCGCGGCTTGCCCAGCGCATCGGCCGCGCCAATCACCGCATGGACGAGCCGTCGAAGGCGATCCTCGTGCCGGCCAACCGCTTCGAGGTGATGGAGTGTCAGGCGGCCCTCGACGCCAATTATGTCGGTGCCCAGGACACCCCGCCGGTCGGCCGCGGCGCGCTCGACGTGCTCGCCCAGCACGTGCTCGGCATGGCCTGCGCCGAACCTTTCGACATGCTGGAACTCTACGATGAAATCATCAGCGCTTCGCCCTATGCCGATCTGACCTGGGAAACCTTCGAGCGCATCGTCGATTTCGTCGCGACCGGCGGTTATGCGCTCCGCACCTACGAGCGTTATGCCCGCATCCGCAAGACCAAGGAGGGCCGCTGGCGCGTCTCCAATCCCGCCGTCGCCCAGCAATACCGCCTCAATCTCGGCACCATCGTCGAAAGCCCGATGCTGAACATCCGCATGGTCAAGCGCGGCGAGGGCGGCAGGATCGGCCGCGGCGGCGCCACGCTTGGAAAGGTCGAGGAATATTTCCTCGAGCAATTGTCGCCGGGCGATACTTTCGTCTTCTCCGGCAAGGTGCTGCGCTTCGAGGGCATCCGCGAAAACGAGTGCCTGGCATCGCAGGCCTTTTCGCTCGATCCGAAGATCCCCTCCTACAATGGCGGCAAGTTCCCGCTGTCGACCTATCTCGCCGAGCAGGTGCGCGCGATGATCGCCGACCCCCACCGCTGGCGCCAACTGCCGGATCAAGTGCGCGACTGGCTGTCGCTGCAGAAAGACAAGTCGATGCTGCCGAAGCGCGACGAGTTCCTGATCGAAACCTTCCCGCGCGGCAGCCGCGGCTATATGGTCGCCTATCCCTTTGAAGGCCGTCTCGCCCACCAGACGCTCGGCATGCTGCTCACCCGCCGGCTGGAGCGGGCCGGCGCCAAGCCGCTCGGCTTCGTCGCCACCGATTATTCGCTGGCCGTCTGGGGGCTCGAGGATATGGGGCTGATGATCGGCAATGGCAGGCTCAGCCTCTCCGACCTCTTCGACGAGGATATGCTTGGCGACGATCTCGAAGCCTGGCTCGACGAATCCTTCCTGTTGAAGCGCACCTTCCGCAATTGCGCCGTGATTGCAGGCTTGATCGAGCGCCGTCATCCTGGCAAGGAAAAGAGCGGCCGCCAGATCACCGTCTCGGCCGATCTGATCTACGACGTGCTGCGCAGCCACGAGCCGGATCACATCCTGCTGCAGGCGACGCGGCAGGATGCGGCGACGGGACTTTTGGATATTGGCCGTCTTGGCGATATGCTGAGGCGAATCAGGGGCCACATCACCCACCGCGCTCTCGACCATATTTCCCCGCTCGCCGTGCCGGTGATGCTGGAAATCGGCCGTGAAGCGGTGCCGGGCGAGGCGCATGATGCGCTGCTCGCCGAAGCGGCCGACGATCTGATCGCCGAGGCGCTCGCTTGAGACTTGTTTGGGAATATTGACCGTGATCAACCGCCTGGCGCTTGCGCGCGACATATCGGGACAGACCGCGATGCCGGGGATCGAGACATCGGTCCATGGCATTGCCGCCGTCTGCGACCCCCTCGGCGCGCTTTATCTGCCGGATGCCGGCCTGCTCGTCGTCTCCGACCTGCATCTGGAAAAAGGCGCGGCCTTCGCCCGCCGCGGCATGATGCTGCCGCCTTATGATACGTTGGCGACGCTGACCGTGCTTGCCGCCGTCATTTCTCGTTATGATCCGAAGCTCGTCGTCTCGCTCGGCGACAATTTCCACGACCGCATCGGTTCTGCGCATCTGCCGGAGAATTTCCGGGCGCTAATCGTCGCCATGGCCCGCGGCCGCGAATGGATCTGGGTCAATGGCAATCACGATCCCGACGGCGTCGTGGATCTGCCCGGCGCCTCGGTCGACGAGATGCATTATGCCGGACTGACCTTTCGCCACGAGCCGCGGAGCGGTTTGCAGAGAGGCGAAATCGCCGGCCACCTGCACCCCTCCGCGACCGTGCGCCGCCGCGAAAAATCCGTCCGCCGTCCGTGTTTCGCCACCGATGGCGCCCGCCTCCTGATGCCGGCCTTCGGCGTCATGAGCGGCGGCCTGGATCTCGCCCATCAGGCGATGAAGGGCCTGTTCGACACATCTTCGCTGATGGCGCATCTGCTGGGCCGGGATCGGATCTATTCGGTCAGATACGGGAATTTGCGGGGGTAGCGATTGCTATCTCGGATACGGGACTTACACGGCACACCCTGAAATCAATCACACTTCTGCAATTGCTGCTGATACGTCCCGGCCATCCGCGCAAATTTCTGCGCCGTCTGCTGCAATTGTCCGTTCGAGCGCCAGTCGCCGCGTTTGTATCCTGTCGGGCCGGAATAATAGGCGAGATAGAGATTATAAGCGTCGTTCAGCGGAATGCCGGTCTCCGCGCTGTTCTGGGCGTGATACCAGCCGATGAAATCGATGGCGTCGGCGAAGTTTGCCCGCCGCGCTGTCCAGTTCCCGGTCTGCGACTGATAGTGATCCCATGTCCCGTCGAGCGCCTGCGAATAACCATAGGCGGTTGAGGGCCGGGTCCAGGGAATGAAGCCGAACAGCTTGGTGCGCGGCGGCCGCGCATAGGGCTGGAAGCCGGATTCGGTATACATCGTCGCCATCAGGATTGGCACCGGCACGCCGTATTTCTTCTCCGTCCGCTCGGCTGCACGCTGCCAGCTGGAGAAGAGCCCGTCGCGCTCATCGAAGACGGCACAGATGTTCCTCGTCTGCTTCGGCGCCGTCGCGCAGCCGGCAAGCAGCGCGAGACCCACGGCGGTCAGAACGATACGAGTACGCATGATAAAACCTCTCGTTTCCGAGAGATTACTAACTCGTAAATGTTAAAAACCGGTTTTTAGTCGAATACGAACTTCTCTGGATTGCTGCCTGCGCCGGCCAGGGATGGATGCCGTCGCGCAGCCAGAGGACGCTGTCGCGCCAGAAGCCCTCGGAATGGCGTGCATGGAACAGGCCGAAATGGCCGATCGCCTCGAAGCCGAGATCGGCGGGCTGCAATAGCACTTCGCCAATCTCGGCGTTGCGGTAATAGGCAAGCGTGCGGCGGATCGCCGGCACGGTCCCGAGTTCGTCGTCCGACATGGCGACGGCAAGAATAGGTGCGGTCACCGCGGCAAAACGTTTGAGCACCTCGTCCCGCTCCGCGGCCGGGTGGCTCCACTCCATGCGCGCCCGGCGAAAGCTCCATTCATGGGCGACGCCCGCCGGCAGATCCTCGAGCCAGCCGAGCCGTTTGCCGGGAAAATAGCCGAAGAGCGCCGTCAGCATAGGCATGACGACGTGCCATTTGATCAGCAGCCGCATCCGGCGCGCTGCCGCATAATCGCGCCAATAGGCATATTGCGCGCCCATCGTCAGCATGCGGTCGATCCGGCCGGCATGTTTCGAAAGGCCCGGCAGAAAACCGCCGATGCTGTGGCCGACGACATAGAGAGGCTGGTCTGCCCGTCTGTCCATGAAGCACAGCGCCGCGTCGAAATCCTGTTCGCCCCACTCCCGCCAGCGATAATCGCAGCCGCGGAGCCTCGCCGGCCGCGAAAGCCCGATGCCGCGGTAGTCATAGGTCAGGACGTCGAAACCGTGAGCGGCGAGAAAGTGGCCGTAACGATGATAATAACGCGCAAGCACGCCAGTCGCCGGATTGATAATGACGCTGGCGCGAGCCTTCGCTTCGCCCGAGGTCCAGAGATGGCCGCCGAGCATCACGCCGTCGCTGCATCGGATCTCCACCGGTGCACCCACCGCCGGCCGTTCATCTTGTTCTTCCGCAAACGGTGGGTCTGCGCCTTTTGTCATGCTCCGTCGCCCTCTGTTCGGCGACGATGATAGAGGCGGGATTTGAGGAGGAAAAGCCGAATGCGGCCATAGATTGGACCGCCGTCGTCATCAGATAGTCTAACCCGCTACGCTTTGACGGGCTCGTAGCGCAAGATCACTGCGCCACTTTCCGTCGTTGAGGATTGGATGAGCTTTAGCGCGACCTGCTCCCCTGCAGGCTTGAAAAGCGGGTTGCCGCCGCCGAGAATGAGGGGCACGACGCAAATCCTGACTTCATCGATGAGGCCGGCTTTCAGCAGGCTGTCGGCAAGCGCGGCACTGCCGAAGATGAAGATCGTCTTGCCGTCCTCTTGTTTCAGCCTCGTCAATTCGGGGATCGGATCGCTGACGATGCGGGCATTGTTCCAGCCGGGCTCGGTCATCGTCCGCGACACGGCGATCTTAGCGATGCCGTTCATATAGGCCTTGATCTTGTCTTCGCTTTCGGCGGTCGGCCAGTAGGAGGCCATGCCCTCATAGGTCTTGCGGCCAAAGACCAGCAGATCGCCTTCTTCACCAAATTGCTCGGCCAGGCGCTGCAGCTCGGGTCCCCAGGCGAGATTGTGGAAGTCGATATCCCACGGCTTCGTGCCTTCGAAATAACCGTCGAGGGTCATCAGGTTCCAGACGACAAGCTTTCTCATTCCATCCTCCTTCTGGATTTGCCAGCCACGATCAAAACCGATTGCATATTACAACTGGTTGAAACCTAATGCAACTGATAGCAAAATGCAAGCGGTGTTCAGCGGTGAGAATGACCGCATCGGCGCGACGCGGCCGCTTGACCGCCCGCCGTTACAAGGAAGAAATTCGCGTGAATGCCGCGTCTTATCGCAGATCAGTCCTTGCGGAAGATCAGGCTGGCGCCCCAGCCGGTGATGACGGCAAGAGCCACGGACGCGAAGCCATAGAGGATCGGCTGGCCATGCGCGGCGTCGGTGATCGTCTGCTCGATGCCGGTTTTGATGACGCGCAGCGGCAGCGATTCCTGGGTGATAAGATTGCCGCTCTTGAACAGATAGGCGCGGACCGTGTGGACGCCGTTCGGAATGTTTGCCGGCAGGCGCAGGCTCGCCTTGAAGAGGTTGGAGGAAACGAAGCGCACGCCGCTCGGGTTGCGGTCGTAGAACCCGCCGCCCTGCTGCAGCCGCCGGAAGGCATCGCGGAATTCGCCGAGATTGCTGCCATCGCCGACGAAGCCGACCGGCGTCAGCGGAATGTGATCGATGCCGATCCCCTGATCGGTCAGCTCGAGCGGCGTCGTCAGGTCGTCGATCATCCGCGAACTCGACATCGAGTAGGAGTGCGGCACCGCCTCGAAGGTCATCGAGCGTGTATTGACCCAGATGCCGAAGACGCGCTCCTTCTTGCGCACCGTCGCATCCTGGCGCGGGCCTTCCAGCACCACGACCACGTCATATTGGCCGATGGCGAGCAGCAGCTGGTCGGTGTTCGAGAGCGCCCCGAAGATCGTCAGGTCGGCGCCGTGGAAATCCGAGGTGATGGCGATTTCGCTGGTCGACGTGCCGATTTCCAGCCCTTCACGCACCGCTTCGGTTGCCTGCCCAGGCAGCCATTGCGCTCCGGCAGCCGCCGGCAGCAGACAAAGAAGCGCGATGGCGGCGGCAAGCAGGCGCATCAATTGCCCGCTCCCATCACCACCGAATAGATGTCGGCCGGCGTCACCACCAGCGCGATCGCCAGACGCACGCCGACGGCGAGTACCAGCAGGCCGAGCAGGGCGCGCAGCTGCTCGCCGCGCAGCTTCTGGCCGACGCGCACGCCGTATTGCGCGCCGATGACACCTGCGACCATCAGGATGAAGGCGAGCACGATATCGACGGAAAAGTTCGTCGCCGCCTGCACGATCGTCGTATAGGCGGTCACGAAAATGATCTGAAACAACGAGGTGCCGACAACGACATTGGTCGGGATGCGCAACAGATAGATCATTGCCGGCACCATGATGAAGCCGCCGCCGACACCCATGATCGAGGTGAGGATGCCGATCGCAAAGCCGAGCGCAACGATCGGAATGACGCTGAGAAAGACCTTCGATTTCTTGAAACGCACCTTCAGCGGCAGTCTGTGCACCCAGTGCTGGTGGCCGGGCTTGCGTGGTGCCGGCGGCTCGTTGCCCGCCGCCCGCCGCATGGCATTGATGCTTTCGAGCAGCATCAGTCCGCCGACCGTGCCGAGGAAGATCACATACATCAGCGAAATGATCAGATCGAGCTGGCCGATGGCGCGCAGCAGCGAGAAGATCCAGATGCCGACCGTCGCCCCCGAGAGACCGCCGACCAAAAGCACCGTGCCGAGCTTGACGTCGAGCGTGCCGCGCCGGAAATGCGTGATCGCACCCGAGATCGACGACGCCACCACCTGGTTGGCGCCGGTTGCGACCGCAACGATTGGGGGGATATTGTAGAAGATCAGCAGCGGCGTGATCAGAAAGCCGCCACCGACGCCGAACATTCCAGACAGGAATCCGACGGCCGCCCCCATGCCGAGAATGATGAAGATGTTCACCGACAATTCTGCGATGGGCAGATAGATTGTCACAGCCGACCCCGAATGATGACCGCCCCTGCCGGGCGGTTTCTGTCACGACCCCGTTCGAATGCGCACCATACTGTGAAATCGTTGCCAGAGGCTTTCGATCGGCCCCTGTGGCGACGGAGATCGAAAGCGGACGATTCGGCAGGTGCGACGATCGATCTGTCCCGCATAATCCGGCTTTTTTCAGATTGCGTGACAGGCGGCGGAAAAAACGAAAAATGTTTGAGGCCGCCAAGCCTTTTGTAGGGCAATTACAGCAAAAGGGCCGTGCGGTTTGCGCCCGGGCTGGCGCAAACGAGACATAGGCCATTTCCGCACCCGAAAAGAGCGGAAAGGTTCTAGATGGCCTTGCTGCCCTGCTTGTTGCGTTCGAGCAGCGCCTTGACGGTTGCGTCGGTCACTTTGCCGTCCGGCTCCTGGCCGACCGACTTCTGGAAGCTTTTGATCGCGGTCACGGTCTTTGCGCCCATTTCGCCATCCGGTGAGCCGGCGTCGAAACCGTTATTGTTGAGGATCGCCTGGATATTGCGGATCGCCTTCTTCATGTCGACCGTCGCCGTCTTGAGGCCAGTGCCGGCCCATTCGTCGGGAATGTCGATAGCGTTGGTGCGGTGGTCGACCGGCTCCGGCTTCCAGAGATCGGCCTTAGTGCGGGCCCGCTCGAGCTGGTCCGGCTTCATGGCTTTGGCCACTTCGTCGCGTTTCTGCGCCGCGTCCTTGTCGCCGGCCTTGGCGGCGATCGAAAACCATTTGTAGGATTCTTCGATATCCGCCGGAACCCCGTTGCCCCTCGCGCAAAGGATCGCCAGGTTGAACTGGCTGTCGGTGATGCCGAGGTTGGCGGCCTTGGTGAACCATGAGGCGGCCGTGGCATAGTCCTGCTGGCCGAGCGCGCCGGAAGCGTAGAGCACGGCGAGATTATGCATGGCGCTGGCATTGCCCTGGTTTGCCGCCTGCTCGTAGAAGCTCTTCGCCTTCGCGATGTCGCGTTCGACGCCATTGCCCTTCTCGTACATGCTGCCGAGCCGGTACTGCGCCGGTGCAAAGCCCTTGTCGGCCGAAAGCTGGTACCAGCCTGCCGCCTGCTTCTGATCGACGGTGATGCCGTTGCGGCCGTCCGAATAACGCGCGCCGATCTCGAACAGCGCCAGCACATCGCCGCTGCGCGCCGCATCGGCAAGCGATTTCGGCTGGACGGTATCGGGAATGGTGATGGCGGCCTGCGGTGCGGATGCCGCCGCCGGCGTGTTCGCAACAAAGCCCGATGTCTCCTGCGCTGCGCCGGATGGGGCGGCAGGGGCAAATGTCGCGGCCCCTTCGCCGTCGAACGGCGCGGCATCGGTCAGATGATCGCCGACAACCGGCGGGGTTGCTTCCGGCTCAGCCTGTTCGGCGGCGGGGGACGTCGTCTGCGCTGTTGGGGCGGCCGTTTCTGCCGTGCCGGTGTCCGGCTGGGCGGGTGTTGCTTCAGGCAAGGCTAGCTGCGGATTTTCCGTCGCGCCGGTCAGCGCCGAGACTTCGGCTGGCGCCTGCGGGGCGCTCTCGCCGCTCGTCAACGTCCGGGCAAGCGGAAAGGCCATGATCGCCAGCAGCACGGCCCCGACGGCCAGCAGGATCGGCCGCCGGTAGCGCGAAAAGGCGCTGGTCTTGCCCGTCTTGTCAGAAGTCTTGTCGACGCTTGCGCCCTTCTTCTCGGCCTTGACGGCTGCCTGTTTCGGATTGGCGTCCACTTCCATCGCGGCTGCCTGCGCTGCACGACGCGCGGCGGCGATATAATCGGCGCGATCGGTTTCGGCGGCGGGTTTGCCGCGTGCGGCACTCTGGCTGGCGCGGACCCGTTCAAGGATCTTCTTCACGTCGGGCGCGCCCGAGCCCGGTTCGAGCAGTTCGTTTGCCGCATCCGTCGGCACCACGTCGGTCGGATCGATCGATGGCGCGGGGTCGATCATCGGGCGTTCGGTTGCCCGGCTCTCGGCTTTCCTGCCGGGCAGCAGCCGCTTGCCGAGGCTGGCAAGCAGGCTGGCCTTTGCCGGTGCCTGTGCCCGTATTGGCGTCACGTTCTCAGTCGTCCTGGTCGCGGCTTCGATGGCGATCGCGCTCGTTCCGCTCATGGCATTGGCTTGCACCGGGGCGGCAGGTTCGGCTGCAACCTCGGCCGTGCGGATAACAGGAGAGGCCTTCGCTGTGAGGACAGCGGCCGGCGTCCTGTCCATCTCGGCCTCGGCCACCATCAGCGCGTAGGGATCGACATCGAAATCGACCTCGGCCACCGGCATCTGGGCACTCACCCGCCCGCCGCGCTCTTCCATGCCGTCGAGGCGGTCGGCGATATGCACCAGCGTCTCGTGCAGCGCCTTGAAAGTCTTGTGCGTGCGCTCCTCGCTGTCGCGGCTGATTTCCTCGAGGTGACGCAGATCCTCGGCCAGCGCCGTCAGCGCCGACATATCGGCAGCAGCCACGGCGCCCTGCGGGCCGCCATGGCGCGAATAGGCGTCGACGACGGCTTCTGCCGCCTGGCGCGCCGCCTCGATGATATATTCGTCGCTCGTCGCCATATAGTCTTCGATCGCGCCCATCCGCCGGTCGAATTCGGCTGGGATCGCGGCGCTTTCGCGTGGCGTGTTCATCAGTGCCGAAAGATTGGCGATCTGGTCTTCGAGGTTCTTCAGCGCATGTGGATCGGTCGGCGCTGCCGATGTGCTCTCTTCCAGCCGGGCGGCGATGTCGCTCAGCCGCCCTTCGAGACGCCGGAAGGCGCCGTCGTCAACCGCGGCGGCCGGTGCCGGTTGCTGGTAGGCCATCTCGTCGATGCGCCGGGCGAGACCGTCGAGCCGCTGCGCCAGCACGTCGTTGACCGCGCCGTTCTCAAGCGCGTCGATCTTGCGGGAAATGTCGGAAAGCGTGCCGGTGAGGTCGGGCTGCGCCGTCGTTTGCGTGCGCTCCAGGAGATAGGAAAGATGCTCCAGCCGTTCGTCGAGCCGTGACGTCGCTTCCGCCTTCGTCAACTCCTCGACGCGAGATGTCAGCGCTTCGAGCCGCATCGCCAGCTCGTCGGCCGGCGTTGCGCGGTTGGCCGCATCATGGCTCATCAGATCGATCTGATCGGCCAGCGCCGAAAGCCGGCCTTCCAGCCGCTGCATCAGCGCCGGATCGTTGGTGGCAGCCGCGCGCCCGCTTGCCGCGATCGCCCGGCTGATCTCGTCAAGCCGCGTGTCCATGGCGGCGAACTGCTCCGACATGACCCGGTCGTGCGGCTGGATCATGTTGCCGAACTGCTCCATCGCCGTGGCGATGGCGATGAGCTTGTCCTCAAGTGCCCGGACCGCCGGGCTTTCGCCCATGCCGCCGATATGGCGCTTGATGTCGTCGAGCCTATAGGCGAGCGAAACCAGCTCTTCCTGCAGCCCCTCGGTATCGAGCGCCGCAAGCCGGCTCTCGAAGCCGTCCCAGCGGTTTTCCATATGGCGCAGCGAATCCTCGCGCGCCAGCCCGTCCATCAGCGAGCGCAGCTCCTCGAAGTCCTCGCGCAGGCCGGTCGCCTCCGGACCGCTCGAGCGGCCGGTCAACTGAGTAATGCTCTGGGCAAGGCGGCCCATATCGGCGCGCATATCATCGGCGAAACCGCCATCGCCGGCATTCGCCTTGATCTCGCGCAGCTCGGCGCGCAGCGCGTTCATCTCGCGGGTGACGCCCTCGGAAATATCGCGCTTCAGATCATGCCTGAGATTGACGAGCGCCTGGGCGATCTCGGTCATCGTGTCGTCGCCCGCACGGAGGGCGGGTGCCGGTTGTGGTGTGGCGACGCGCGACGCGGGTTCGCGCAACTGTGGGGCTGGTTCGCGCAACTGCGGGGCCGGCTCGCGTGTGTAGGGTCGCTCGCGGCCCGCTTCAAGCGCGCGCTGGCGCTGGCGGATTTCGGCGAGCGGATCCGGCCGCGGCTCGAGCGGCGCCCTTGCGGGGCGCGGAGCATTGGAGGCCGGGTAGGGTTCGCGCTCGGCTGTTGCCGTGCGCGGCCGCTGTTCGCGCCCGCTGCCTATCAGCCCTTCGATGCGTGCCTCCAGCCCTTCGATCGTGCGGTTCAGCGCATCGAGCGAGGTCCTGTCGGACTGTCGGGAAGGATTTGATCGCGATCCGTTCATCTTCTTGCTCGCTTCGACTGCTCGACCCCTCGTCAGAGCTCGATCATTGGCTTTTCCGTCTGTGGCCAGCGTCTTCACGCCGACCGGAGCACATCATTCATAAGAGGTTAGTCAATTAGACTTTCCTCAAGCTGGACGATGTAGCGGCATCCCTGGGAAACGCGACACTGGGAAAAGGAATGCGGATTGCTACTGCTCAATCCGCACCTTTCACGAAACGTGGTAAACAAGCCGTTAATGTCGATGAGAATTTTTTAACGTTTGTGTTCCAAACGCCGTTTTAGGCGGCAATTGCCCCTGAATTCGTCACATCGAATGGCGGTGGGGCGCTTAGGTCGGCCGCTTATATTGCAGCTCAATCTTCACGCCTTCGGGGCCATAGACGAAGATCTGGCCGAGATCGGTGTCGGGAATATCGTAATATTCATAGCGATAGCCGCTCGCCTTGATGCGCTCCAGCGCCGCGCCGAATTCGTAGAGGCTGAAGGCGACATGATTGAAGATGCCGGGCGGAAAATCGGTGCTGCGTGACGTCAGGCTGAGATGGATGACCGGGCGTTCGTCCAGATAGAGCCAGTGGCCGGGCGAGTCGAAGGGTGGCCTATAGCCTTCCTCGACGCCGAGCACGGCGTTGAGGAAGCCGATCATACGAGAGGCATCGCGGGTATCGATCGTGACATGGTCCAGGCGCTGCATCGGTGTCCTCCGAGAGCATGATGCCGAAAAGTGTGAGCGGTTTTCGGACGGCATCATGCTCTAACCATTGAATCTGGACCAGGATGATTTTAGGCCATCCGGCCTAAAATCATCCTGGTCAGCTCCGGCGACGAAACATAGTCTGTCCATCGTCGCCGCGATAGCTGCCTTCTCCGCCGATGGCAGCTCAGAAATTCTCCGTCCAGGGCCGGACTTCGACCTCCAGCGACCATGCGCTGCGGTGCTGGCGAAGCACGTCGATATAGGTCTGGGCGATCGCCTCCGGCGAAAGCGTGCCATCCGGCTTCTCCGCCCGGTCCGGCCGCATCTGCGAGCGCACCGCGCCGTCGATGACGAAATGCGCGACGTGGATGCCCATCGGCCCAAGTTCACGAGCCGCACTCTGGGCAAGGCCGCGCAGCGCAAACTTGCCCATCGCGAAGGGGGCCGATTGCGCATAACCCTTGACGCTCGCCGAAGCGCCGGTGAACAGGATGGCGCCGCGGCCGCGCGGTATCATCCGCTGCGCCGCCTGCTGCGCCACCAGAAAACCGCCGAAAGCGGTGGTCGCGATCGCCTTTTCGACATCGGCGGGATCGAGTTCGGCCAGCGGTCCGCGCAGGCGGGCGCCGGCGTTGAAGATCACCACGTCAGGTCCGCCGATCGCGCCGGCAGCCTCTTCGAACAGCGCTGCAACGCTTTGCGGCTGCGAGACGTCGGCGGTAAAGGCGCTGGCGCCGGTCTGCTCGATGAGCAGCTGGAGCTTTTCGACATTGCGGGCGGCAAGCCCGACCTTGACGCCGAGCGCCGACAATTGCCGTGCAAGCGACGCACTGATGCCGGAGCCCGCGCCGACGATGAGGGCGCTCTCATAGGGAAAGTCGGTCATGATATCCTCCTCGATGAATCGTCCGGAAGACGTAGGAACTCCGAGCGGCCTGCGCTACTGCCCGTGCGAATTTCCGTGCGTGTGCGCCGCATCGATCGAATAGGCGCTGATGCGCGACAGGAGGATGAAGGAAAGGCCAGTCTCCTCCGCCCAGTCGTTGAAGGCCTGCTGGATCAGCGGCTGGTCCTTCTTCGCCATGCCGGAGGAGGAGAGCGGCACACCGGCCGATCTCAGGCAGGCGAGCACGTCGATCGTGCTGACGAAGCTGTCACGGCCGATGCCCCGCAGGAAATATTGCCCGGTCATGCCGCCGAGCCGGCTGCCGCGTTTCCCCAACAGGTCGAGAAGGCCGATCTGGTTCTCCCGCGGCCAGTCGGCCAAGAAGACGCCGGCACTGCCGTGTTCCCGTGCCAGTTCGCGGATGAAGGCGGCATTGGCGCGAACCGACATGATCTTCGCACCGTTGCGGATGATCCGTTCGTCCGAAGTCAGGTCATGCCAATAATCGTCGGGCGCGATATTCAGCATAGCCGCCTCGAAGCCGGAAAACGCCGCCTCGAAACCCGGCCACTTCGCATCGATCACCTTCTGGACGAAGCCGCTGTAGAAGATGCGCCGGGTCATGTCTGCGAGGATGCGGTCGTCGGGCATGGTGCGCAGCCGGTTGTGATCCGGCCTATGCTTCTCCAGCAAGGCCTGCAAAGCGGCGGCTCCGCCCTTCCGCTGCTCCGCACGCTGCCTTATCGCCTCGAAACTGATCATCCCGACCATCCTCCCCTGGCATTCCCGAATTGCGGGTTGAAAGACGCTTGCGTTTATACGCCGTTCCACGATGGACAAGGAAGGGGAGACGACGTCTCGTGCCTTTCGGGCCCTTCATCGCCCGCAGACTCGTCATGACAAATTTTTTCATGAAAGGCGGCGAAGCGGCAGAATTTGACGTTTACGCAAACGTCAATATTTTGTAAGACAGTCCCCGAGGCCGTCGCGACCCGCGCAGTCGAATGGGAGGAAATCCAGAGATGCCAGTCTACAAGGCCCCGGTGACCGATACGCTCTTCGTCCTGAACGACGTGCTGGGCCTCGAACGCTACAACAATCTTCCCGGTTTTGCCGACGCGACGCCTGACATGATCGAGGCGATCCTCGGCGAGGCTGGAAAGGTTGCAGAGGAGGCTCTCTTCCCGGTGAATTATTCCGGCGATCAGGAAGGCTGCCATCGCCACGACGATGCCAGCGTCTCGACGCCGAAGGGCTTCAAGGAGGCTTACAAGGCCTATCGCGAAGGCGGCTGGATCGGCCTTGCCGTGCCCGAGGAATTCGGCGGGCAGGGGCTTCCCTATACGCTGCATACCGCCGTCGGCGAATATACCTCCGCCGCCAACATGTCGCTGATGATGTATCCGGGCCTGACGCAAGGCGCGATCGCCGCGATCCTCGTCCATGGTTCGTCCGAGCAGAAGAGCACCTATCTGCCGAAGATGGTGGACGGCTCCTGGACCGGCACCATGAACCTCACCGAGCCGCATTGCGGCACCGATCTCGGCATGCTGCGCACCAAGGCGGTGCCGCAGGCCGACGGCAGCTACAGGATCTCCGGCCAGAAGATCTTCATCTCTGCCGGTGAGCATGATCTCGCCGACAATATCGTCCACCTGGTGCTTGCCCGCATCGAAGGCGCGCCCGAGGGCACCAAGGGCATCTCGCTGTTCATTGTTCCGAAATTCCTCGTCGGCAAGGACGGCGCCCTCGGCGCCCGCAATGCTGTCTCCTGCGGCGCGATCGAGCACAAGATGGGCATCCACGCCAACGCCACCTGCGTCATGAATTACGACGAGGCGACGGGTTTCCTGATCGGCGCCGAAAACCGCGGCCTCAACGCCATGTTCGTGATGATGAACGAGGCCCGACTGATGGTCGGCCTGCAGGGCATCGCCATTTCCGAGATCGCCTATCAGAACGCCGCCAACTATGCCCGCGACCGTATCCAGGGCCGCTCGCTGTCCGGTCCCAAGGCGCCGGATAAGAAGGCCGATCCGATCATCGTTCATCCCGATATTCGTCGCACCTTGATGACCATCCGCGCTTTCAACGAGGGTGGCCGGGCCTTTCTGCTGTGGACCGCGCTCAAGTCGGACATTGCTCACCGTGCCACTGACGAGAAGGAGCGCCAGACGGCTGACGATATTCTCGGCCTCGTCACCCCGATCCTCAAGGGCGTGATGACCGATAAGGGCTTCGATCATGCTGTCATGGCCCAGCAGGTTTTCGGCGGCCACGGCTATATCGAAGAACACGGTATGAGCCAGTATGTGCGCGATGCCCGCATCGCCATGATCTATGAAGGCGCCAACGGCATTCAGGCGCTCGATCTCGTCGGCCGCAAGCTCGCCTTGAACGGCGGCCGTGCCGCCATGGCGCTGTTCAAGGAGATCGGCGATTTCTGCGAAGAGAATCGGGACAATGAAAAACTGTCCTTCTTCACCAAGCATCTGAAGAAGGGCTTGAACGACGCCCAGGGCGCGACCATGTGGTTCATGCAGAACGCCATGGCCAAGCCCGACAATGCCGGCGCCGGCTCGACTGATTACATGCACCTCTTCGGCCTTGTCGTTCTCGGCTATATGTGGGCAAAGATGGCGAAAGCCGCCGAGGACGGCCTTGCATCCGGCGATGGAACCCGTGAGGATTTCCTGAGGAATAAGCTGGTGACCGCCCGCTTCTTCATGGAACGCATCATGCCAGAAACCGCGCTTCGCAAGACCCGTATCGAAGCCGGTGCAGACACGATGATGGAACTTGCCGCCGAAGCGTTTTGACGAATTCCCCCTTCTCCCCTGCGTGGAGAAGATGTCCGAAGGACAGATGAGGGGGTGAGCGACGAAGGAGCGAACGGCCGCGCGCAAGCAAGGTCGAGTTTGCCGCGAGCGCCCTCTCATCCGACCTTCGGCCACCTTCTCCCCGAGGGGAGAAGGGGAGTTGAAATTCACCGGCCTCGCCGCCGATAGGGAGCAGAACATGACCGAGGTTTTTATTTACGACCACGTCCGCACGCCGCGCGGCCGCGGCAAGAAGGACGGCGCCCTGCATGAGGTGCCTTCCGTGCGCTTGGCGGCCAAGACGCTGGAAGCGATCCGCGACCGCAACGGGCTCGATACCACGACCGTCGACGACATCATCATGGGCTGTGTCGATCCGGTCATGGATGCCGGTGCCGTCATCCCCAAGGCAGCCGCCTTCGAAGCCGGTTATTCCACCAGGGCGCCCGGCATGCAGATCTCCAGATTCTGCGCCTCCGGCCTCGATGCCGTCAATTTCGGCGCCGGCAAGATTGCCCAAGGGGCCGACGACATCGTCATCGCGGGCGGCGTCGAAAGCATGTCCCGCGTCGGCCTCGGCATGTCCGGCGGCGCCTGGTTCATGGATCCCTCGGTGAATTTCCCGGCCTATTTCATGCCGCAGGGCGTCTCCGCCGATCTGATCGCCACCAAATATGGTTTCAGCAGAACCGATGTCGACGCCTACGCCGTCGGGAGCCAGAAGCGCGCTGGACATGCCTGGCAGCAGGGTTGGTTCGACAAGTCGGTCGTGCCGGTCAAGGATCAGAACGGCCTGACGATCCTTGATAAGGACGAGCATATGCGCCCCGGCACCGACATGCAGGCGCTTGCCTCCCTCAATCCCTCCTTCCAGATGCCCGGCGAGATGGGCGGGTTCGAGGCCGTCGGAATCCAGGCGCACCCGGAAATCGAGCGCATCAACTATGTCCACCATGCCGGCAATTCCTCAGGCATCGTCGATGGCGCCGGCGTCGTCCTGCTCGGCTCCAAGGCAGGCGGTCAGAGCATGGGCATGAAGCCGCGCGCCCGCATCAAAGCCTTCGCCAATATCGGCTCCGATCCGGCCCTGATGCTGACCGGACCGGTCGATGTCACCGAGAAGCTGCTGAAACGGACCGGCATGCGCCTTGCCGACATCGATCTCTTCGAGTTGAACGAGGCCTTCGCCGCCGTGGTGCTGCGCTATATGCAAGCCTTCGACATCGACCACGACAGGATCAACGTCAATGGCGGCGCCATCGCCATGGGTCATCCGCTCGGCGCCACCGGCGCGATGATCCTCGGCACGGTGCTGGACGAGCTCGAACGCCGCGACCTCAACACCGCGCTGGTGACGCTCTGCATCGGCGCCGGCATGGGTACCGCGACGGTTATCGAAAGGGTCTGACGATGAGCTTCAACACCGGCACGATCGAAACCGAATATGCCGAGGTCACCGAGCACTGGTCGCCCCGCGTCATTGCCGATCTCAACGGCCAGAGCGTCAAGCTCGCCAAGGTCCGGGGCCAGCTCGCCTGGCATTCTCACCGCGACGAGGACGAGCTTTTTCTCATCTGGAAGGGCGCGCTGACCATCGAATATCGCGACCGCCCGCATGTGCACCTGAACGCCGGCGATTTTCATGTCGTGCCGAGGGGCGTAGAGCATAATCCGGTGGCGGAGGAGGAATGCTGGATCGTGCTTTTCGAGCCATCGCAGACCAAGCATATCGGCGATGTAGTCACCGAAAAGACGAAGACAGTCGACGCGCAGCGCAGCCATTTGCCGGCCTGATCGGGGAGGAAACCCAATGACCTACATAAATTTCACGCTCGAAACCGACGCCGACGGCATCGCTCTCGTCACCTGGGACATGCCCGGCAAATCGATGAACGTCTTCACCGCGGAGGTGATGGCCGAGCTCGACGCCATCATCGATGCCACCACCACTGACGCCGCCGTCAAGGGTGTCGTCATTACCTCGGGCAAGTCCTCCTTCTCCGGCGGCGCCGATCTGTCGATGGTCAAGTCGACGTTCACTTTCTACCAGGATGAGAAAGAAAAGAGCCCGCAAACGGCCGTGCAGAAACTCTTCGACATGGTCGGCAGCATGACCGGCCTGTTTCGCAAGCTCGAAACATCGGGCAAGCCCTGGGTCTCCGCCATCAACGGCACCTGCATGGGCGGCGCCTTCGAAATGTCGCTCGCCTGCCACGGCCGCGTCGTCTCCAATGCCAAGAGCGTCAAGATCGCGCTGCCCGAGGTCAAGGTCGGCATCTTCCCCGGCGCCGGCGGCACACAGCGTGTGCCGCGCCTGGCGAACGCCCAGGATGCGCTGCAGATGATGACGACGGGCCAGTCGCTGACCGGCTCCCGCGCCAAGGCGATGAACCTCGTGCATCAGGTGGTCGAGCCGGACCAACTGATCCCCGCCGCGAAGCAGATGATCAAGGATGGCCTGAAACCGGTTGCCCCCTGGGACGAGAAGGGTTTCAAGGCGCCCGGCGGCGGCATCTGGACGCCGGCTTCAGCCCAGCTCTGGCCGGCGGCGCCGGCGATCCTGCGTCGGGAGACATCGGGCAATTATCCGGCAGCGCTTGCCATCCTGAAATGTGTCTATGAAGGCCTTCAGGTGCCGTTCGACACCGGCCTGAAGATCGAGCAGCGTTATTTCACCGAGGTGGTGCAGACCCGCGAAGCCTTCTCGATGATCCGTTCGCTGTTCATCTCCATGCAGGAACTCGGCAAGGGTGCGCGCCGTCCGGCCGGTCACCCGAAGACCGAGCTGAAACATGTCGGCGTCGTCGGCGCCGGCTTCATGGGCGCTTCGATCGCCTATGTTACGGCCGCCGCCGGCATTCCGGTGACGCTGATCGACCGTGACTTGGAGGCTGCTGCCAAGGGAAAGGCCGTCTGCGAAGGTCTCGTCAAGGATTCCGTCGGTAAGGGGCGATTTACGCAGGACGAGGCCGCAGCCCTGCTCTCTCGCATCACGCCCTCGGCCGATTACGCCGACCTCACCAATGCCGATCTGGTCATCGAGGCGGTGTTCGAGGATCGCCAGGTGAAGAAAGCGGTGATCGAGGCTGTGGAAGCCGTGCTGCCGCAAGGAGCGATCTTAGCCTCCAATACCTCGACCCTGCCGATTACCGGGCTGGCGAAGAATTCCAAGCGCCCGGCCGATTTCATCGGCATCCATTTCTTCTCGCCGGTGGAAAAGATGATGCTGACCGAGGTCATCCTCGGTAAGGAGACCGGCGACAAAGCGCTGGCCGTCGCTCTCGACTATGTCGCGGCGATCAAGAAGACGCCGATCGTCGTCAACGACACCCGCGGCTTCTTCGTCAATCGCTGCGTGCTGCGTTACATGTCGGAAAGCTACGACATGCTGATCGAAGGCGTGCCGCCCGCGATGATCGAGAATGCCGCCAAGATGGCCGGCATGCCGGTGGGTCCGTTGGCACTCAACGACGAGGTCGCCATCGATCTCTCGCTGAAAATCCTCAAGGCCACGGCCGCCGATCTCGGCGAGAAGGCGATCGACCTCAGGCATATGGAACTGATCTCCCGCATGGTGGAAAAGGAGGGCCGCTTAGGCCGCAAGAATTCCAAGGGCTTCTACGATTATCCGCCGAAACCGGCCAAGAAATCGCTTTGGCCCGAGTTGAAGAGCCTCTACCCGCAGAAGAAAGCGGATGACGTCGACATCGCCGTTCTCAAGCAACGCTTCCTTGTCACCATCGCGCTCGAAGCCGCCCGCACCGTCGAGGAAGGCATCGTCACCGATCCGCGCGAGGCCGACGTCGGCTCGATCCTCGGCTTCGGCTTCGCGCCCTATACCGGCGGGGCGCTGAGTTATATCGACGGGATGGGCGCGAAGGCCTTCGTGGAACTGGCGGAGAAGTTAGCTGAGGCTTACGGAGACCATTTCAAGCCGACGTCATTGTTGAAAGACTTGGCCGCCAATGGTGAGACTTTTTACGGACGGTTCGATCCCTATGCAGGGGCGAAGGCAGCGGCGTAAGCCGTTTCGCGGTGTGGGTTTTGAGGGGGCAATCTTTACCGTCATACCGTGGCCGCCCCCTCTGCCCTGCCGGGCATCTCCCCCACAAGTGGGGAGATTGGCTGGGCGCGAGGATCTCCCCGAATCTTGTCCGTCACGGCTAGTCGCAGGAGAGGTCCGGTGGGCGTGCTACTTGCCGATCTCCCCACCTGTGAGGGAGATGCCCGGCAGGGCAGAGGGCGCCGCCGCGGCACGACGGCAAAGACCCTTTCGCCCCAAGAGCACGAACTCGACTTTTCCGTGTTGCGGCCTTGTCACGGACACAATTTCCGATTAAACGTTCACGCATCGATCTTGCTAGATGAACTTTGAAACGACGCTCGCGTCGTTCCTGGCGAACTTCCTCCAAAATCGGTTTTCATCGCCGCTCGGCATTTGCCCGGGCGGCAATCTTCTATGAACGATTCGAAAAGGATATCGTCATGAGCACAGGTACCGTTAAGTGGTTCAACGCAACCAAGGGCTTCGGCTTCATTCAGCCGGATGACGGCGCTGCCGACGTTTTCGTCCACATCTCGGCCGTTGAACGCGCCGGCATGCGTGACCTCAAGGATGGCCAGAAGCTGTCTTACGAGCTCGTCCGCGACAACAAGTCCGGCAAAATGTCGGCAGACCGCCTCCAGGCGGCTTAAGTTTGGCGCGTCCTCTCGGACGCGTGGAGCTTTGAATATCATCTCCGGATCGTGACCACGGATGTACTGGCACGGTTCGTTGAGATGGCAGGGAAGGTCGGGTTAGCCCGGCCTTTTTTATTTGCGTCAGCCTCGGCCGTATCACCGCAAGGCCAATCAGCCTCCGGGCGCCCCGTCAGCCTCCAGCATCTCCATGACCCGCAGCATCACCGCCCGCGCCGCATCGAGCTCGGCTGACGTAAACGCAGCACCCAGCCCGTCCGCCCATCCGGCCTGCGCCACCTCGATTACCCCCAGCCGTGCGGTCCCTTCCGCCGTCAGCCGCACCAGCTTGGCCCGCTGGTGCTGCGGGTTCTCCGCATAGGCGATCAGCCCTTCACCCTCCAGCACATCGGCAAGCCGTTGCACGCCCTGGCGAGCGAGGCCGAGCGCGCGGGCGATCTGCGCCACCGACATGTCGCCGCGCCTTGCCGCGGCCAGCACCTGCCAGCGGGCGCTTGTCTGTCCTGCAGGCTTTGCCAGCTGGTCGCCCGCCGCCGTCAGATGGCCGGCCAGGCGAAGGGCGGTGATTGCGAAAGCGGAAAAGGCATTCCCTTCCATCGTCCGCTCCGGTCGATTCTGTTTGACAACATGTTGTCTATTTTGTATCTCATTCATAGTGACAACATATTGTCATATCGAGGCACTGAACGCAATATTGAAGGAGGAGCGCGCCATGAAGAAAACCTACAAGGGAAGCTGCCACTGCGGCAGAGTGCACTACGAGGTGGATATCGACCTCGAGGAGGGCACCGGCCGCTGCAATTGTTCGATCTGCGCCAAGCGGCGCTATTGGGGCGCCAACGTCAAGCCCGAGGATTTTCGTCTGACGTGCGACGAGGCGGAAACGGCTGACTACCAGTTCAACACGATGAGCGGTCACCACCGCTTCTGTCGCACCTGCGGCGTGCCCGCCTTTGGCGACGGTTATGTCGAGGCGATCGGCGGCGCCTATGTCTCGATCAACATCGCCTGCCTCGACGATATCACCCCTGAGGAACTGGCAGCACTGCCGGTCCGTTATTACGACGGCAGGCATGATGCCTGGTGGAACGAACCGGCGGTGACGAGTTATCTCTGAGGCGATTCCGGCAAGACTGCGCGGCGGTTTTGCGTCCGGAATTACGAAAACGGAAATGCATCCTTGTCGGATCGTCCTCTTGCCGTTCGTCCTCTGTCTATAACGGAAAAGGAGAACGGTTGTGAAAGACGAAGCCAATGTCAGGCACGAAGAAGAGGCGATCATCGCCATGCTGATGATGCGGGCCAAGGCGCTCAGCGAAAAGAACGCCGAGGAGGCGCTGTCCTATGAGGTCGAGGATTCCGTCGAGTTCTCGCTGGCGCCGCCGCTCGTCAGCAATGGCAAGGACGCGGCCGGCCTACAGGCCTGGTTCGATACCTGGGAAGGCCCGATCGGCGGCGAAGTGCGCGATGCCAGATTGACGGTCGGCGGGGATGTCGCCTTCTGGAGTGGTCTCCTGCGCATGACCGGGACCAAGACCGATGGGGCCGAGGTCGATCTCTGGTTCCGCCAGACCCTCGGCCTCGTCAAGCGGGATGGCCGCTGGCTGGTTGCCCATCAGCACGCCTCGGTGCCCTTCGCCATGGATGGCAGCGGCCGCGCGCTGCTCGATCTGAAACCGCAAAGTGCAGACCCTGTTGAATAATTCCGTTGCCGGTCAAGCATGTCGCACAGACCGCGCAGCGGTTTTACGGCAAAGACATACGCAAAAAACAAAGACCTAAAGCGCGAGGAGCGAATCTGAAAGATCGCGACGCGCTTTAGAGAATAAGAACTTTGTTTTAATCAAATTTTGCAAGCATGGAGATTGGGAGGCCTTCAGTTTCTGCTGGATGACGGTTGTTTATACGTGCCGGCGAATTGGACTTAAGGCGTGCGTCAGTACAGCAGCGAAGGCGGGCGGAGAACATGCTTTTCAAGTCTACGACAAGTCGCAATCTTTTTTCTGTGGCGGCCTGTGGCGTCATCGCCGTTATTGTCGCTTCCAGCGTCATTTTCTATCGGTCCTATACCGAAATTCGCGGCGGCAGCATCGAACAGATGCGCCAGATCGCGACGGCCGAAGCGCTGAAAGTCGAAAAGAATATCGGCGGTACCGTGCATATCGTCGACGGACTTGATGTCGTGCTGACCACGATGAAGCAGATGGGCGACACCGATCGTGCCAGGGCGGACAAGGTCTTGCTCAACCTGCTGCAAGCCAACCCCCCCGTCCTTGGGACTTGGACCGGATGGGAGCCGAATGCTTTCGACGGCAAGGACAAGGATTATGTCGGCAAGGAAGGACACGACGCGACGGGCCGCTATGTGCCCTATTGGGTGCGGAGCGGGGGGCAGATTACCCATACCGCGTTGACCGATTATACCGTGGCTGGAGCGGGCGACTACTATCAGCTGCCGTTCACGCAGCGCAAAACCGTTTTCATCGAGCCGTATTCTTATGCGATCGATGGAAAAGACGTCTTGATGACCTCTGTCACCAAGCCGATTGTCATCGACGGCAAGGCGGTGGGCGTTGCAGGCCTTGACCTTTCGCTTCAGGACACCAACAAGGCGCTGTCAGCCGTTCGACCGATGGGAGCGGGCTTCCTTGGCCTGGTGACCAGTGCCGGCAAGATCGTCAGCCATCCGGATGCAGGCCTCATCGGCAAGAGCCTTTCCGAGACGGGAGCAAAGACTGCGGAGTGGGATCGTCTTATCGCCAATCCCGGTGTTGAGCGTGAGGTGACCAATGAGGACGGCAGCGTATCGCTGGCGATTGCGGTCGCGGTCAAGCTTGCCGAGAGCTCGGATTGGTATGCGATCGTTTCGGTCCCGAAGGCAACACTCTTCGGGCCTCTGTATGCGGTGGTGCGGGATGCCATTCTCGCAACAGGCTTGGCGGCCTTGCTGCTCGGCGTCGCCGGTTGGCTGATCGCACGTCGGTTCGTCGGTCGGATTTCCAGCGTCATCGGCGAGACTGCCGAGATTGCCGCAGGTAAACTCGATGTGAACCTGAAGGACAGCGACGCGAAGGACGAAATCGGCGACCTGTCGCGCTCGCTGAAGGCGCTGCTGGAGGGCAATCGCGAAAAGGCGCGGCTGGAGGCCGCGGCAGAAGAAAACCGCGCGCTGCAGGAAAAGGAGCGTGCAGAGCGCGCTCGGATCGACCAGGCCCAGGAAGCCGACGTCAAATTCGCCGTCGGTGAATTGGCGCTTGGCCTGGCGAAGCTTGCCGAAGGCGACATGACGAGCGCACTCGAGCATCCTTTCGCTGCGACGCTTGACGAGACCCGCATCAATTTCAACGAGTCGGTCGTCAAATTGCGTTCGGCGCTGGTGTCATTCTCGCAAAATGCCGAGGTCATCCAAAGCGGCACCGAGGAGATCCGTTCTGCGGCCGACGATCTTGCGCGGCGTACGGAACAGCAGGCTGCCTCCGTTGAAGAAACTGCCGCGGCGCTCGAGCAGATCACCACATCCGTCAAGGATTCCACGGCGCGTGCCGAAGAAGCAGGATCGATGGTTGTTCGCACGAAGGAAAATGCCGAACGGTCCGGCCAGATCGTGCAGCGGGCTGTCGAAGCGATGAACGACATCGAACAGTCGTCCAAGTCGATCTCGAATATCATCGGCGTCATCGACGAGATCGCCTTCCAGACAAACCTGCTTGCGCTGAATGCCGGCGTCGAGGCCGCGCGCGCCGGTGAAGCCGGCAAGGGCTTCGCCGTCGTCGCCCAGGAAGTCCGTGAGCTGGCGCAGCGCTCGGCTGGCGCAGCCAAGGAGATCAAGGCGCTGATCGGCGCTTCGGGCGGCCAGGTGCGACATGGTGTTGCCCTGGTGCGCGAGACCGGCGATGCCTTGGACGGGATTGTTCAAGAGGTGCAGCAGATCGACCGCAATGTCCACGCGATCGTTCAATCCGCACGCGAGCAGTCGACCGGCCTTCAGGAAATCAATACCGCCGTCAATCAGATGGATCAGGCGACGCAGAAGAATGCGGCCATGGTGGAGGAGTCGAATGCGGCAGCCCACACGCTCGCGACCGAAGTCTCTGCCCTGTCCGGACGGTTGGGCCAGTTTCGCCTCGATACCGGCATGGGCATGACGTCGGCAATATCGCGTTCGAATGCGCCGCGTTCGATCGCCGCTCCGAAAATCGTATCATCGCACACGTCCATCCCTGTTCCCTCTCCGGCCCGTGCGTTGAAGAAGACGCTGGCGACCGCTCTCGGTGGCGGCTCAAAGGCAACCGCTCCGGCCGACCACGGCTGGGAGGACTTCTGATCCGTTCGGTTCAGCGGAACGGAGACGGTTCCCTCGCCACGGCTGGTCGCCGTCATGCCCTCACGCGGCCGCCTTCCGACGGCCGGCGCGAAGCCCCAGTAGTCCGACGCCCATCAGCAACAGGATGGCCGTCGCATAGATATCCGTCGTCAGCGCATATCCGGCCGATTTCGCCAGGAACCCGGCAAGGATCGCCGGCAGGCTGAAGGCGAGATAGCTCTGGATATAGAAGGCAGACAAAAGCCCGGCCCGCTCATCCGCCTTGGCGAGCGGCATGATGGTGCCGATCGAACCGAGGAAATTGGTTCCGAAACCGGCGCCGGTGAAGACCGTGCCGATGAGAAGCAGCGGCACATTGGCGAGATGCACGCCGGCAACGACCGTCAAAATACCGAGCGTTTTGGCCGACACGCCGAAACCGAGATTGGCCGAGGCCGACTTGCTGCGTCTGAGATAGACGGCGCTCGCCCCGCTCGCCATCAGCGCAGTCACGACGGCCCCGCCGGTCAGCGGCGCGCCGCTACCGGTGGTGCTGGCGACCAGCGACGGGACCAGCGAGAGATAGAAGCCGGCGAGCGTCCAGTTGGCGATGTTGATCGGCGTCACCAGCGACAGTGGCCGTTTCACCTGCTGGGGAATGGCGACCCTGGGGATCAGCGAACCGAGCGCGCCCGGCCGCGTGCCGCCGGTCTCGTGCGTCAACCAGATGCCCGCTGCCAGCAGCGTGAAGGCAAGGAGCAACAGCGCATAGGTGAGATGCATCGGGAAGGGGCCGTATTGGATCAAGGCGCTGGTGCCGACCGCCCCCACCGCCATGCCGCAAAGCGGCGCGATCGAATTGACGATTTGCCCCTTTGCCCGGTCGACATCGACGAGCGCCGCGCCGATCGAGGCGCCGGCGATCCCGGTTGCAATACCCTGGACGATCCGCGCCGCGATCAGCCAGCCGGGCCCGTTGGCGACGACGAAGAGCGCCATGGCGATGATTTCGAGCACGAGGGCGAAAAAGATCACCGGCTTGCGGCCGAGATGGTCGGAGATCGAACCGGCGGTCAAAAGCGCCGCCAGCAGCGCGAATGCGTAGATCGCGAAGACCACCGTGATCAGCACAGGCGAGAGCGAGAAATTCTGCTGATAGATCCGATAGAGCGGCGTCGGCGCCGCGGAGGCGCCGAAGAAGGTGGCGAGTGTCAGCGCATGAAAACCGATCGAGGGCCTCTGCGCATTCCCGGTGGATTTGGCTGCGGCGACCATATATAAGCCCTCTTAAAGCTAAGCCGTTGCGTTAGCTCCATGTAGGGCGAATGCATGGTAAAGGCAAATTCTTTGCGTTCATGGTTCTGTCAAAGATTTTGAACCATGGTATGCCTGTCGCCCGGAAGTGTGCAGCGGTTCCGGAATAACGACATGCATAAAACAAAGAAACGAAAGTTGGATTGCAGGCATGGCGGTAAAAGAGAATCTCCGTCCGGGCGGCAGAAGCGCGCGGGTTCAGGCATCGGTTCACAAGGCGGTCCATGAGCTGTTGGCCGAGATGATCCGCGCTGAGGTGACGATCCCGCTGATCGCTGCCAAGGCGGGTGTGACGCCGTCGACCATCTATCGCCGTTGGGGTGACCTGCAGGCGCTTCTTGCCGACGTTGCCGTCGAGCGGCTGCGGCCGGATATGCAGCCGGTCGATGCCGGCAGCGGTAAGGCGGACCTCGAAGCCTGGGCCGAGCAATATGCCGAGGAAATGTCGTCCGGGCCGGGCCGCGAGATGATCCGCGACGTGCTGGCGGCGCAAACGGGCGCAAATGCCTGCAAATGCTGCGAATATACCCGCCAGCAGATCGTCGTCATCGCCGAAAGGGCGAAGGCTCGTGGTGAGGTCTTTCCGGATCTCGACCGCGTCATGGATCAGGTCGTGGCGCCGATCATGTACCGCATCCTGTTCGGAGACGTGCCGGATGCGGCGCGGGTCCGTGATCTCATCGCGCGCGTCATGGACGCTGCGGACTGACTCTTACTCCGCGGCCGCGCGCTTCAAGCCGGAAATCTGGGTAATATAGGCGCGCAGTGCTGCCGGCCGCACCGGTTTGTGCTGAACGGCGATGTCGTATTTCTCGGCCTCGCTGCGCACCTCCGGCGTGCGGTCGGCCGTAATCATCAGCGCAGGAATGTCGGCGCCGAACTGCCGGCGAAGATGCAGGATTGCGGCAATCCCGGTGCCGTCGTCGAGATGATAATCGGCGATGACGAGATCCGGCGGCCCGCCATGGCCGTCGCTCGATATCACCTCGGCGAGACTATCCAGCGCCTCCACCTCGCAGCCCCAGCCGTTGAGCAGCAGCCGCATACCTTCGAGAATCTTTGGTTCGTTATCGATGCAGAGGATCTTCAGCCCCTTGAGCGGCTGTCCCGGACGGTCGGCAGCAGTGGTTGCCGCTGTAGCCTCCGCGGGGCGCGAAATGTCGAGCGGCATGGAGATGCGGAATTCCGTGCCCTTGCCATGCGTCGAGTGCAGTTCGACCGGATGGTTGAGCACGCGGGCGATGCGGTCGACGATCGAAAGACCGAGCCCGAGGCCGGAGGCGGTTTTGGCGCCTTCGTCCAGCCGGGCGAATTCCTTGAACACCGTGCGGAATTTCGACGGCGGAATGCCGATTCCGGAATCGATTACCTGAATGATCACGTGGTTGCCGCGCCGCCGCGCTCCGACCAGCACCTTGCCCGTGTTCGTGTATTTGATGGCATTGGAAACGAGGTTCTGCACCAGCCGGCGCAGAAGATTGGGGTCGGAGCGCACCCGAAGCGATGTCGGCATGACCACCAGCTTCAGCTGTTTCTCGCGGGCAATCGGCGCGAAATCGGTCTCGATCCGCTCCAACAGGTCGGAAAGTGCCACGGCGGCAAGCCGCGGCCGCATGGCGCCGGTATCGAGCCTGGATATATCGAGCACGGCGCCAAGAATGGTTTCGACCGATTCCAGCGCGGAATCGATGTTGCGCACGATCGGGCTGTTGTCTGATTGCGCCATGCGCTCGACCAGCGCCGAGGAATAAAGCCTGGCGGCGTTCAGCGGCTGCAGAATATCGTGGCCGGCAGCGGCGAAAAAACGGGTCTTGCCG
The DNA here is from genome assembly GCF_017357385.1 of Rhizobium sp. NZLR1. Taxonomy (NCBI): domain Bacteria; kingdom Pseudomonadati; phylum Pseudomonadota; class Alphaproteobacteria; order Hyphomicrobiales; family Rhizobiaceae; genus Rhizobium; species Rhizobium sp. NZLR1. The sequence continues at coordinate 638,874 of NZ_CP071632.1, forward strand.
ATATTCGCCTCGTCGGCGGCGGCGCGCGCCTCGGCGAGTTCGTGGTTGACGCGGGTCAACTCGGCGGTGCGTTCGGCGACGCGCTGCTCCAGCGTCTCATTCGCCTGTTTCAGCGCCTGGTCAGCGCTGACGCGCTGGGTGATGTCGGTGAAGGTCGCGACAATGCCCTTGTCGGGCATGGCGTTGGAGCGGACCTCGATGATCCGCTCGCCGCCGCTGAGCACCAGTGCGAAGGGTTTGTCCAGTGTCAGGAAATGCCGTACCGTCTGATTGAGATCGCCGGGCGCGATGTCGCCGCGCTCACTCAGCGTGGTGACAATGTCGGCGAGGGGAAAACCGACCTGGCCGGCACTTTCCGGCAGGTCCAGCAATTGCCGGAAGCGCCGGTTCCAGATCGTCAGCCGGTTGGAACTGTCGAACACCGCAATGCCTTGATCCATCTGCGAAAGGGCGGTCTGCAGCATATCCTGGTTATATTGCAGCGCCTCGCTTGCCTGGTCGAGCAGCCAGGCGGTGTCGGAAGAGGCATCCTCGATCTTCTGCAGGATCAACGACAGCACCAGCCGGGCCGAGGACGAGCCGATGGCGCTGCCGAGCAGCTGCTCGCTGAAATGGATGAGCGCCATGTCGGCCGGCTGTTCGTCCCCTAGCTTGCGGCCGGAGCTTTGTTCGTAAGTCGTCAATGAGCGCTGCATGCGCTCTTCGCCGAGATAGCGCGAGATCGCCGCTTTGAGATCGCCGACGCTGATGCGGGTCTTCCAGCCGCGCGTGGCAAATTGCGAGCGCGAATGCCGCTTGACGAAGATGCCGGCCTGGATGCGTTCTAGCGGCCGGGCATTGCGGGTGAGCGAGCCGACGACGAAGAAGGCGGTGTTGACGAGCAGGCTCATCGCCGTTGCATTGACCAGCGGATCGGCGTCGGCTGCGCTGAACAATGTCGTCCCGGGAAAGATAAAGCCGAGCACGGCGCTCGCCACATAGGAATAATCGGGACCGCCGAGCGATGGCAGGAACAGCAGGTAGATCCAGATGATGAAGCCGGAGGAAAGCCCGAGGATCGCGCCGCGCGCATTCGCCCGCCGCCAGATCAGCCCGCCGATGAGGGCAGGGGCGATTTGCGCGATCGCGGCAAAGGAAAGAAGGCCGATCGAGGCCAGGCCGGCGGTGCTGTCGGTCGAGCGGTAATAGGCGTAGCCGAACAGCAGCACGGCGAAAATCGCGCTGCGGCGGATGTTGAGCAGCGTCTTGGCGAAATTGTCGCGCTGGCTGGCGCGGCCGGCGAGTTTGCGCCTCAGGAAGATCGGCATGATGATATCGTTCGACACCATGATCGACAGCGCCACGGAATCGACGATGACCATCGCCGTTGCGGCGGAGAAGCCGCCGATGAAGGTGATCAGCGACACCACAGGCATCTCACCGGCAAGCGGCAGCGACAGCATGTAGAAATCGGCGTTGCCCGCGCCGCCGAAGGTCAGCAGTCCGCCGATCGCCACCGGCAACACGAAGAGATTGATGGCGATGAGGTAGGTGGGAAACAGGAAGCCGGCGAGTTTCAGCTGTTTCGGCGTTCGGTTTTCGACGACCGTCACGTGGAATTGCCGCGGCAGCAGGATGATCGCGAAGGCCGAGAGGAGGATCAGCGTGATCCAGCGGCTGATCGGCGTATGGTAGTTGAGCGCCGACATGACCAGCTCGTTGTCGACAGTCTTCTGCCAGAGATCGGTCGGGCCATCGAAGAGAAACCAGATGACGCAGACGCCGGCGGTCAGGAAGGCGACGAGCTTGACCACGGATTCCATCGAGACTGCGAGGATCAGGCCGTCCTGGTGTTCCGTCGCATCCGTATGCCGCGTGCCGAACATGATGGCGAAGCAGGCAAGCACCAGCGTCGCGATGAGCGGCAGGTCCAGGAAGTAGAGATTGCCGCTGCCGATGCCGTAATCGGACGGGTTGACCATGGCGCTAACGGTGCTGGAGATCGCCTTGAGCTGTAGCGCGATATAAGGAATGGTGCCGATCAGCGAGATCAGCGCGACGATCGTTGCGACCGTCGGGTTTTTGCCGTAGCGCGCGGCGACGAAATCGGCAACCGAGGTGAGCTTCTCGGCCTTGGCGAGCTCGATGATCCGGCGAAGCAGCGGCATGGCGAGCGTGAAGACCAGGATCGGGCCGATATAGATGCCGGCAAATTCCAGGCCGCGCTGCGCCGCAAGCCCGACGCTGCCGAAATAGGTCCAGGAGGTGCAGTAGATCGCCAGGCTCAGCGCATAGACCACCGGCCATCCGCCTTCGAGCCCGCCCTGGCCGCGCTTCTTGCGGTCGCCATAGCTTGCCACGGCGAAAAGCAGGAGCAGATAGCCGAAGGCAGACGCGAATATGACCCAGCCTGGAAGCATTGACCCTCCGCCGGCGGAAAGCCCGCCGGGACCTCCCGCAACTTGGAGCAGCTTAAGTCATTTCAGGTGCTTTGAAAATTCCTGCCCGTCTAGGCCTTAAGTCAAAGACCGCCAGAGGTATCGCCAAATAATTGCGATTGCCGATTGATTAATTGCAGTGAAGATGTAGCTAATAAAATCCATCGTATACTCTCTGAAATGGATCGAAGGGGGACGGATCCGATGCTCAACGACTTCAAGGCCTTTATCGCCCGCGGCAATGTCATGGATCTTGCAGTCGGCGTCATCATCGGCGGCGCCTTCGGCGGCATCGTCAAATCCTTGGTCGACGACCTGATCATGCCGATTGTCGGCGCCATTTTCGGCGGCTTCGATTTCTCGAATTACTTTCTGCCACTTGCGTCGGCCGTCAACGCGCCGACGCTTGCCGCCGCCCGCGCGCAAGGGGCGGTCTTTGCCTATGGCAGCTTCCTCACCGTTCTGATCAACTTCCTCATTCTCGCCTGGATCATCTTCCTGATGGTCAGGGGCGTGAATTATCTGCGCCTGCAGGTCGAGCGCCAGGAAAAGGCCGCACCGGAAGAGCTGCCCCCGCCGCCCGCCGACGTCCAGCTGCTGACCGAAATCCGCGATCTCCTCGCCAAGCGCCCGACGGCCTGATCGTGGCTGAAGGCTGCCCCTCACCCTAGCCCAACCGGGGGTCGAGCCGCTGGTCTCGACCCGTCCTTCGGACCCCCGTAAAAAACGGGGAGAGGGGACGTGCCCTGCGAGAGCTTACCGAGGAACGGAGAGGTCGCGGCACACCCCCTTCGCTCCGTTTACAGGGAGCAGGGGCCGGCAGGCGGATGAAGGGCGAGCGTGGATCTCCTGGCGTGCTTCACCACGCCGGCGCGGCCCGACCATTCATCACGAAAATCGATATTCCATCACTGGATATCATGGGATTTGCCGACGCAAATCCACTATGAAGGCGGAAACCGGAGATATGCATGTCGATCGTGAAGAGCCTCAGCCCGCGCGCCATAGCGGCGCCCGAAAGCGGGATCGTCGAAGTCGTCAACTATGCCCGTGGCCGCGAAGGCCTGCTGCCGCTCTGGGTGGGTGAAGGCGACCTGCCGACGCCTGATTTCATCAGCAGAGCGGCGATGGCCGCGCTTGCTTCAGGCGAGACCTTCTACACATGGCAGCGCGGCATTCCGGAGCTTCGCCAGGCGCTTTCGGATTATTACTTCAGACATTTCGGAATCCGGCTTCCGGTCGAGCATTTCTATGTCACCGGTTCCGGCATGCAGGCGATCCAGATCGCCGTGCAGACGCTGACCTCGCCGGATGACGAACTGGTTTACTTCACCCCCGCCTGGCCGAATATCGCTGCCGCCCTCGAAATCTCGGGCGCGCGCTCCGTCGGCGTCGAGCTGCAGTTCGAAGGCGGCAAATGGGCGGTCGATCTGAACCGCGTCGAAGCTGCCATCACGCCGAAGACCAGGGGCATCTTCGTCAACACGCCGTCGAACCCCACGGGCTGGACGGCGACGAAGAAGGATCTTGCCGACATCCTGGCGCTCGCCCGCCGGCACGATCTCTGGATCATGGCGGATGAAATCTACGCTCTCTATTATTTTGCCGGCGGTCGGGCGCCTTCTTTCCTCGATGTGATGGAGCCGGACGACAAGATCCTCTTCGTCAATTCCTTCTCGAAGAACTGGTCGATGACCGGCTGGCGCGTCGGTTGGATCGTCGCCCCGCCCGAGATGGGCCAGGTGCTCGAAAACCTCATCCAGTATTCGACATCGGGCGTGGCGCAGTTCATGCAGAAGGGCGCCGTCGCAGCTCTGAATGAAGGCGACGATTTCGTCGCTGCCAATATCGCCAAGGCGGCCCGCTCCCGCGATATTCTCTGCGACGCGCTTGTCGCCACCAACCGCGTCGAGACGCTGAAACCGGACGGCGCGCTTTACGCCTTCCTCAAGATCGACGGCGTCGCCGACAGCCGCAGCGCCGCCATCGATATCGTCGACAAGACAGGCGTCGGCCTTGCCCCCGGCACCGCGTTCGGCGCTGGCGGCGAACTCTTCCTGCGCGCCTGTTTCCTGCGCGACCCTGCGCAGGTGGCGGTCGCGGCCGAGCGTCTCTGCGACTATATCCTCAAGCGTTGAGAAGCGGCTCGATCGGGCGATTTCGTGCCGGAATCGCCCGATCGATAAAACTTGAACAAAGCCCGAAATCGGCCTCTAACCACAAGTCCAAACATACCGGTTCAAAGGGCCTCGAACGGCCATTCGATAAGAAAATTGGAAAGAAAAACCGGGCCTGATGCCCCTGCTTATCAAACGAAAGCAGGGATGCGGGTCATGGCGGTTTTGGTGACGGGCGGCGCCGGATATATCGGCAGTCACATGGTTTGGGCGCTGCTCGATGCAGGTGAAGATGTGGTCGTGCTCGACCGCCTCTCCACGGGCTTTCGCTGGGCCGTGGCGCCGGCGGCGCGCTTCTATCTCGGCGACGTCGCTGATGCCGACATATTGAAGAAGATCTTCATCGAAAACGATATCGAGGCGATCATCCATTTCGCCGGTTCCGCCGTTGTCCCGGTCTCGGTTGCCGATCCGCTCTCCTATTATGACAACAACTCAGGCAAGACCCGGGCGCTGCTTTCGGCCTCGGTCGAGGCCGGGATCCGAAACTTCGTCTTCTCCTCGACGGCGGCCGTTTACGGTCAGCAAAAGACCGACCTTCCGGTGAAGGAGACGGCCTCCCTCAATCCGGAAAATCCTTACGGCCAATCGAAGCTGATGACCGAGTTCATGCTGCGCGATGCCGCCGCCGCCTATGATTTCAACTACGTCGCGCTGCGTTATTTCAACGTCGCCGGCGCCGATCCTGATCACCGGGCCGGCCAGTCGACCTCAGGCGCCACCCACCTCATCAAGGTTGCCTGCGAGGCGGCGCTCGGCAGGCGCGACAGCGTCAGCGTCTATGGTATCGATTATCCCACCCATGACGGCACCGGCGTGCGCGACTACATCCATGTCACCGATCTTGTCGATGCGCATCTGAAGGCGCTGCAGCATCTGCGCAGGGGCAAGGGCTCGCTCGTTGCCAATTGCGGTTATGGCAGCGGCTATTCCGTGCTCGACGTGCTGAACATGATCACGCGCCTGCACGGACATTCCTTCAAGATCCACATGGCGCCGCGGCGCGCCGGCGATTCGGCCAGCGTCGTCGCCGATGCTTCGCTCGCCCGGCAGGTGCTCGACTGGAGGCCCCGGCACGATTCGCTCGAAACCATCGTCCAGAGTTCGCTCGACTGGGAAATCTTCCTGTCGAACAGAAACGTCGACGACCTGCACAGCATCCACCGGGCACTGGCAGCCGCTTCGTTCTGAGTGGTGCTTGGAAAAGGGAAGATGAAGAACTTTCTGGCCTCACTGCAGCTGCAAAAAGACAATCCGACGCTTCTGACGGCGCAGTTCCGGGCCCTGTCGTCTCAGATCCCCATTCTCTATATCCTGCTGGTCATCAACGCCCTTGCGGTGGCGATCACCCACCTCAAATCCGCGCCGCTCTGGCTCTCGCTCTATATTCCTGTCGCCTTGAGCATCGTCTGTGTCTTCCGTCTCTGCTGGTGGGAGATCAGGGGCAAGGAAAACGTCACAGCCGAGCGGGCTTACAGGCTGATGAAGATCACCATATCGGGCGCCGGTATCCTCACGATCGCTTTCGGCAGCTGGGCGATCGCGCTTTACCAATACGGCGATGCTTCCCAACAGGGCCAGATCGCCTACTTCCTCGTCGTCACCGGCATTTCCTGCATCTTCTGCCTGATGCATCTGCCGATGGCGGCAGCGCTCACCACGGTCATCACCTTCTCGGCCATGGTGGCGACCTTCATGTTCTCGGGCAATCCGGTTTTCGTGGCGACCGCCGTCAGCGGCCTCTTCCTGATCCTGCCCTTCCTCAGGGTGATCAACAGCTATTTCCAGAATTTCGTCGGCCTAGTGCAATTGACCGAGGAATTGAAGCAGAAGCGGGCGGAAGCCGAGGAGCTGAACCTCGTCAACAGCCGCAACGCCCTGCATGACCAGCTGACGGGCCTCGCCAACCGCCGCAGCTTCTTTCTCTCGCTGGAAAAGCGGCTGCAGAAGGATCCGTCCGCGCCGCCCGTCCTCGGCATTCTCGATCTCGACGGTTTCAAGCCGGTCAACGATGTTTTCGGCCATGCCGCCGGCGATCTCGTGCTCAAGGAGACCGCCCGCCGCTTCACCGCGCTGGTCGGCGAAGAGGGTATCGTCTCCCGTCTCGGCGGCGACGAGTTCGGCATCATCTTCCCCTGTTCGATGACACGCCAGGCGATCGCCGATCTCGGCCAGGCGCTCTGCGCCGCCGTTCGCGATCCCTACGAAATCCCTGATGGCTCAGTTCGCGTTTTCGGCTCCTGCGGTATCGTCTATCCCGAGATCGGCAAATACACCGCCGAGGATCTCTACGAGAAAGCCGATTTTGCCCTCTACCAGGTCAAGAGCAAGCGCAGCAGCGGCGTCGAATTCTTCTCGGCGGAGCACGAGAAGATCCTGACGCAGCGCCACCTGATCGAGCTCGAGCTGCAGGCGAATGATTTCGCCAGCGAATTGAAACTCGAATATCAGCCGATCGTCGAACTGAAGAGCGGCCGCGTCGTCGGCTACGAGGCGCTTGCCCGCTGGGACAGCGCCCGCTTCGGCCGCATCAGTCCCGACGCCTTCATTCCCGCTGCCGAGCGCACGGCGGTCATCGGCCGGATAACACGCATCCTTTTTGCCAGGGCGCTCGAAGCGCTGGCGATCATTCCACGCCATCTCCGGCTCTCCTTCAATCTCTCTGCGCGCGATATCTGCGACCATGAGACATCGATGGCGCTGCTTGGCATGGTCACCCGCTCCGGCATCGATCCCAGGCGCATCGAATTCGAGATCACCGAGACGGCGCTGCTTTCCGATTTCGACACCGCCGACCAGGTCATCTCAATGCTGCGGGCTGCCGGCATCTCGATCGCGCTCGATGATTTCGGCACCGGTTATTCCAGCCTCAGCCATATCCACCGTCTCGGCTTCGACAAGCTGAAGATCGACAAGGCCTTCGTGATGAATTTCGATCGCGACGCCCGTTGCATGAACATCACCCGCTCGGTCGCCAATCTCTGCCAGAATCTCGGCATTGCCTCCGTCGCCGAAGGCGTCGAAAGCGAGGCGATCGCCGAGGGCTTGAAGGCGGCGGGCGTTCGTCTGGCGCAGGGCTATCATTTCTCGCGGCCGCTGCCGCTGGAACTTGCAATCGACTATGCCGCCCGGTGCGAAGCCGCAGCCTCCGCCCGCAATTCGCTCTCTGCCTGACCGGTCGATCCCCGGCCGATCTTAAATCGACTGGAGCGACGTTGCATCGTCGTCTATTCATGGTCTCGAGCCTTTCCCGGGCAGAATGCTTCAATCTGACCAGGAAAGACTTCGACAGCGGAGGTGAACCATGCAAGACGGCGAAGTCATCATTGAACAGCAGGGCACTGCCGGCATCATCCGGCTCAACCGGCCGCGGGCGCTAAATAGCCTGACGCTGCCGATGATCCGGACGATCACTGACGCTCTTGATGGTTTTGCCGGGGATGCCGACGTGGCGAGCGTCGTCATGAGCGGGGAGGGTGAACGCGGCCTCTGCGCCGGCGGTGATATCCGCGCCCTGCATGAAAGCGCCCGCGCCGGCGATGGTCTCGCGGGCGCCTTCTGGCGCGAGGAATTCCGCCTCAACCATCAGATCGCCGCCTACCCCAAACCCTATGTGGCGCTGATGGACGGCATCACCATGGGCGGCGGCGTCGGCCTATCGTCGCACGGCCGCCACCGCATCGTCACAGAGCGCACGCGGCTTGCCATGCCCGAAACCGGCATTGGCTATGTCCCGGATGTCGGCGCCACCTGGCTGCTGCCGCGCGCCCCCGGCGAAGCCGGAACATGGCTCGGCCTGACCGGGCTCGATATCGGTGCTGCCGACGCAATCCACGCCAGCCTTGCCGACCTTCAGATTGCGTCGTCGCGGCTCGGCGCGGTGATCGATGCGCTGTCTGTCCTGCCGCGCGCCGGCTCCCCCAGCGATGTCGATGCGGTGCTGCAGGCGCTTTCGGAGCCTGCAGGTGAAAGCCGGCTCAGGCAGAACGCATCGGTGATTGATCGCGTCTTCTGTTTCGACAGCGTCGAGGAGATCCTGGCAGCACTTGCCGGGGAGGAGGGCGACTTCGCCGCCGAGACCCGCCGGGTGCTGATGACCCGCTCGCCGACCAGCCTGAAACTCGCCTTGGCGCTGCTGAGAGCCGGCCGCCGCAGCGCTTCACTTGCCGAATGCCTCGGCCGTGAACTCGGCGCCTGCCTGCAGATGCTGGATAATCCCGATTTCTTCGAAGGCATCCGCGCCGCCGTCATCGACAAGGACCGCAATCCGAAATGGTCGCCGGCAAGTATCGAGGCTGTCGGGGCTGCAACGGTCGAGCGCTTCCTGAAACCGGCCGAGCCGCCGCTTTCGCTTTGATGGATTATCTGGTTATCGCCACATGCCGCGCATGCGGGCGCCGACATCGATGCGAACCTGCCGCGCCTGCGCTTGCGCGGCAGCTCCGGACTTTGCCTGCGGCCAGCTGCAGGCCTCGAAGAACTGCAGCAGAGTTGCCGGAATGAAGCGGCTGCGGGAGGCGTAGACGTGCCGGTCGCCCTGCGAATTCTGCCCATAGGTAAAGAAGCGTTGCGGCACGACGAGGTCGAGACCATCCCGGGCGCGGGTCATTGCCACATAGAGCAGCCGGCGCTCCTCCTCGATTTCCGCAGTGGCGCCGACGGCGAGATCGCTCGGAATGCAGCCGTCGACGACATTCAGCATGAAGACTTTCGTCCATTCCTGGCCTTTGGCGGAATGGATGGTCGACAGGATGAGATAGTCCTCGTCGAGCAGCGGCACGCCTGCCTGGTCGCTGGTCGCATCCGGCGGATCGAGAGTGAGCTCGGTGAGAAAACGCTCGCGCGAGGCATAACCGCCGGCGATCTGCTCGAGTTGCAGCAGATCGGCCTGCCGGGTCGCTGCGTCCTCGTGCAGCCGTTCCAGATGCGGCGCGTACCATTGCCGCGCCAGGCCGATTTCCGCCGGCCACCCGGCCTTGCCGGATTTCAGCTCCTGCAGCGTCGACACGAAGGACGTCCAGTCCTCGCCGGAGCGCGGCGGCGCCGGCATGGCGGCAAGCGCCGATATCGGGCTCGCATCCTCGGCCATCAGGTCGAGCGCCTTCTGCGCCGTCGACGGCCCGACGCCCGGCAGGATCTGCATCAGCCGAAAGCCCGCCACCCGGTCGCGCGGGTTCTGCGCGAAACGAAGGGCGGCCAGCATGTCCTTGACATGGGCGCTGTCGAGAAACTTCAGCCCGCCGAACTTGACGAAGGGAATGTTGCGCCGGGTCAACTCGACCTCCAGCGGCCCGCTGTGATGCGAGGCGCGGAACAGCACGGCCTGCTGTTTCAGCGTCAGGCCTTCCTCGCGGTTGTCGAGCACCATGTCGGCGACATAACGCGCCTGGTCGGCCTCGTCGCGCACCGAAACCAGACGCGGCCGCTCGGATGATTGCCGCTCGGTCCACAGGTTCTTGGTGAAGCGCTCCGAGGCGAGATCGATGACGGCGTTGGCCGCCGCCAGAATCGGCTGCGTCGAGCGGTAATTGCGGTCGAGGGTGACGATATTGGCGGCCGGGCTGAAGGCGGCGGGAAAATCGAGGATGTTGCGCACCGTCGCGGCGCGGAAGGAATAGATCGACTGGGCATCGTCGCCGACGACGGTCAGCCCCTGGCCGCCGGGCTTCAGCGCCAGCAGGATCGACGCCTGCAGCCGGTTGGTGTCCTGATATTCGTCGACGAGCACATGGTCGAAGCGGCTGCCGATATCCTCGGCGATCACGCTCTCGCCGACCATTTGCGCCCAGTAGAGCAGCAGATCGTCGTAGTCGAGCACGTTCTGGCTCTGCTTCGCCTCGACATAACAGGCGAAAAGCTCACGGAGCTGTTTCTCCCAGGCCGCGCACCAGGGAAAGGCGTCGCGCAGCACCTGATCGAGCGCGGTTTCCGAATTCACCGCCCGGGAATAGATGGCAAGGCAGGTGCCCTTGGTCGGAAACCGGCTTTCGGTTTTTGAGAAACCGAGATCGTGCCGGATCAGGTTCATCAGATCGGCGCTGTCTTCGCGGTCATGGATGGTGAAGTCGGCATCGAGGCCGATCTGTTGGGCATAATCGCGCAACAGCCGCGCGCCGATGCCGTGGAAGGTGCCGGACCAGGACAGCGCATCGGCCATGACCCCGGCATTCGAGCCCAGCACGTCGCGGCAGATGCGCTCGACACGCCGCATCATCTCGGCGGCGGCCCGGCGGGAGAAAGTCATCAGCAGGATGCGGCGCGGATCGGCGCCCTTGACGATGAGATGGGCGACCCGATGCGCCAGCGTATTCGTCTTGCCGGAGCCGGCGCCGGCAATGACCAGCAGCGGCCCGGCAATATGACTGCCGTCGATGAGCGTGCCGTGCTCGACGGCCATGCGCTGCTGGGGATTGAGCTTTTCGAGATACATCCAGCCGTCCGGTCGGGCTCTCGCAGAATCACTGCGGAAAATTAGATGTTCCTTGAATGTTCGCGATTTCAGCCGCTGTCAAGCCTGCCGCTCCAACGCAACGTCAATCGGGGAAATCCGGTCCGATCACGCGCCGCACCAGCTTCAGGCTGCGGTCCGGCTGAAGAATATAGGTTTCCTCCACGCGCTGGCCGGTCCCATTGTAGAACTGGTTATAGACGGCGCTGCCGACCGGCGACTTGGTGAGCTTCGTTCGCGGCTGCCCGCCATAGGTGATGCTGCCGGGAATGGGGTCGAGCGCCGGCGTATCGGCCGACGAGCAGCCGGCAAGCAATACCCCGGCAAACAATGCCCCAGGGAATAAGGCGGGCAGCAGCACTTTCATCGTCGTCATCTCTCTTTCGACTACAAGCAAATATGGAAACCGCATCACCTTTCGCCAAGGGCACCGACGCCACGACCCGCAGGAAACGCTCTTGATAGCCCCACGACCGCAACGAAATGCCTCGCTGCAGCGTTACCCCACATCTACCAACATCAGGAGCGGTAACGGTGCCTGGCTTTCCAGCATTCACGGCCCATGAGGAGCCCGGCCGGCAGGGCCACAGCGATGCGGCGACCCGCGCCTCGGTAGAGAGCGCCCTTCATGCGGCCGGCGATATCGAAGCCGGTGAAATCATCGTCGGCATATCCGGCTCCTATGTCGTTCTGGAAGGTTTCGTGCACCGGCGGGGCGATGTCGAGCGGGCAGTCGAGATCGCCGAGAGCATTGTCGGCCGGGGCTACGTCCGCAGCCGGCTGCTCCGACGCTGAAACGCCTGCAAATGAGAAGCTGCGCGACTCCTGTGCTCACGTGCCCTGACCACACATGACGGGAACCAAGTGCTCTCCCGCGTGTTGAAATGCCGGATCGAAACGCTGGAGACCCTCATGCAGTCCCTTCCTCGCCTCTCGGCAATCACCTTGATGTCAACCGGTGTCTTTGCCGGTTCCGCCTATGCCTCGCTGGAAACCGGCACCAATTATTCCGCTCTGCCGAAGGACCAGATCGCACTCAACGAATATACCGGCGCTGTCGCCTGCACGCCGGCAGAGCCGCATTATCTCCCCTCCTTCATCCGCGCCGGCGATGGCACGATCATCGGCGTCGGTTATATCGAGGTCGGGAATGAGGGCGCCGCGGACTGCTGAAATAGCGTCCTGCTCAAACGAGGCTCGCCTGCGTTTCCGCAGAGGTGACGAGCCTCTGACCATCATCATGATGGCTGCGCGTCTTCTATGAAGACACCGGTACCAGGCGCAACGCCCATTGCACCAAAACCCGGCACAAGTTCGCTGCAGGGTTAAGTAAATTAAAGCCTTATGCCGTTCCGGCACGCTTTATTTACGGAAAAGCCAATAGGGTCGGCAATGCTGACCGAAATACCAGTTCAATGTGATCAAGCGCCTGTGCGCTTCCTGTCGAACGCGCGAGTTAATGCAGCTTCAGCTTCGCCTCTTCGGCCGCCGCCAGGAATTCAGCTCTCGCCTCTTCCACGCTCTTGCGCCCGTCGAGTGCTGCCCGGCAGGTGCTGCGCGCCTTGATGTAACGGAGACCGCGCAAGTTCGGCCAGAAATCCGCCAGGCATTTCAGCGCGTCGAACGGCCCGTTGACCGTTCGCGCATCGGCATCTTCGAAACCGACCTTGACCGGGCTGTTCCATCTTTCAGTTGCCATCAATGCTCCTCCACGATTGTCGACAGAAACAAAGGATGCAGCGTCTCCGTATTCCTCCGCGGAGACGCCGGCCATGATCGCTATTCTAGCGTGATTTTCACGGCCAACAATGGTGAATCGTTTCTTGCTGCTGAGGCTCAAATGTCAGCCTGCGCAGGAGGGATCGCGGGTGCGCGCGCCAAACGAAATTTTTCGCAGTCGCAAATGAGTTGTATGGCGCAGGCCCCTTACCCTCTTCCCGCAAAAAAACGGGAAGACGGGACGTGCCACGCGAAACGTTGACGGGGAACGGAGAGGTCGCGACATATCCCCTTCGCCCCGTTTACGGAGAGAAGTGCAGGCAGGCGGATTAGGGGCTGGGTCTCGCCAACGATGGTAATACGTACAATCTAGCCTGCGCGACAAACAGACCCCCAGCCATCTCGGCAATTTGCTGCAAAGAGAGATCGGAAATACCAAGACCCCAAATGCGAGAAAACGCTTTCGGCGAATTGCTTCCCCTTCCCGCGTCGATTGAGGCTTTGACGAAAACGGCGGTGACGAATCGCAATCTCACTCCAGCAAATGCATATTTCTACAAGTGCAAACTGTGAATTAGGCGGAAGGGGCAGTCTCATCGCGAGTTTTCACAAGTATTTCATGACGTTAGTGTTTCAGGTGAAACACGTTGATTTTAAACAGCTTTTATCTGTGGATGAGGAAAAACATAGTTGGCGCAAGTGCTTATCGCTTGCGCCTGTTCCACAGGAGTTAATTTTCAACCCCTTGACGGAATCGTGCGAATGAAACTTTAATTTCCCTACTGTTCGCCTATCGGAAGAGCAGGGCACGAAAAAGGCCGGGGTTACAGCCCCGGCCTCGTGTCGAATAAACCGAATGCCTCGATCGGCAAAACGGATCACCCCTTAACGACCCCAAGGATACTTGGGGAGGATGGCCTGTCAAGCTGATCGAGGTTTCCTAACCAAAAAGGAAACTCGAAAATGAATCGTACGAACCACCGCCTCACTCTCGATGACGCCGTACAGGTCTGGCTTCACAGTTGGACCGGCGAATATCAGCACGAGATTGCTGCCCGCTTTGGCGTCAACCAGGGGCGTGTAAACGAGGTCCTGAAGGGCAAACGCCACGCTGGCAGCGAGCAGATCGCTCGCGAAAAGCGGAATATCCACTAAGAGGATGTGGGTGCAACCCGCACCCTTTGAAGTCGGACATCACCCGCCGAAACTATGGTTCCGACGGGACAACCCGACCAATTTCTTTGAAGATGCCCGCGCCCGTTGCGCAGGCAATTAGCACTTCAGCTATGCGATGATCGAGTAAATGTAGTCGGGAGAGGTAGGGGCAGCTAAGAAGATGACGGACGCTGGACAAAGTGAGATCGAGGCCGAAGGATTAGAGCAGCAGCCGGCGGAGCTGCCGCCGTTCGTCAACGTGTTTAATGGATTGGCCGAGATCCAGATTAAGAAAATCTACGAGAATGTCGTCATCCCGACATCTCTATTTCACTACACGAGCGCTCAAGGGCTCATTGGCATTTTGGGCGAACATAAGCTTTGGTTTTCCGACTCCACGTTCATGAATGACGGATCAGAGGTCGTGTATGGCGTTGAAGTTGCCGCATACGCTATCCGTGAATTCGTCGAAGACAAAACGGAGGCGGAAAAGAATGCAGGCTCTTACCTGATCGATCAAATCGCCGACGCGATGCGACACTATCAGCCCATCATCTTTTGCATGAGTGCGCGCAACAACCTTCTCAACCAGTGGCGCGATTATGGGAAGGATGTCGTTCCATACTGCATAGAGTTCAACGCGGCTGAACTCGAAAACTGGCAGTCTCGAAACTTCCCGCACTTTCTGACGAAGGTTGTCTACGACGGACACTTTCAAAAGGAACTGACGATCAGCTTGGTTAAAGACATCTACGACAGAGCCATCGCCGTAAAGGGCGAACGTGAAGAGTTCGATGATGAGGAAGCGAAGCGTTTGGCAATTGGCGCGGCGATGGAGATTGCAAAACTCATAACGCGGTTCAAAAACGCGGCTTTTGAGGCAGAGGAGGAGTATCGCGCAGTTTGCTATCGCCCTGACATTGAGGGAACCGTGTCGCGAAAGTATCGAGCCAGTTCTCTGGGCGTCGTGCCCTACTACGAGTGGGTTGGCAAGGGCGGGCCACTGCCGCTGCCGGTCTTGAGTGTAACCGTCGGTCCGTCGCCATATGCGACCGTCTCCGATCTTGCATTAAAGCAGTTTCTTGCTGACCAAGGATATGATGTCCCAACTTACTATTCGAAAATTCCGATCCGACGTTAGGTGGAACGAAAACTAGATATCTCCCACCGGCGCAAAACAAATCGGTGAGTATTGCGGTCGCGCGATCTCGGTGGCCGCTCGACCCTTGGCCGAGTGGGCTTCAAAATCAGATCACGAGGGATAGCGACGCCAGCAGCCTCAAGCACGCGATCCCAATGCTGCAGCCATGATATGATGTCTTCGCCCGTCGGCGGACTCCTCGGGCATCCAAATGCCTTTCGGCCGATCCGATAGCGTCTCGCGAGAATTATGGCCTCGATTGCTTCGGAGGATGTCAAATCGAAGCGATCGCTGAAATCGACGGATGATATTTCTCGCCCATTAAGCTGCTCAGCCAACCATTTGAGCAGCGTCAACCAATAGCTGACAACTAATTTGCGTCAAACATTCGCGGAGCGACGCCCGGATTTGCTCGGGAAATCCTTCTTTGCTCTGTTCGTTCCTTCCGAGCGGAAGGGCGCGTTCAATTGAGAAAGTGGAGGTTTTCAACTGGTTGACTGGTGCTGCCGAGTGGGATTGAACCACCGACCTCACCCTTACCAAGGGTGTGCTCTACCACTGAGCTACGGCAGCAGGACCAGGACCCGTGCGAGCCGTGTGGCTCAATCGCGGGAACGGGGCGGCTATTGCCACAGCTTGGCGGCCAGTGCAAGCAGCAAATTCCAACTTTGCGTGGATTGGGATGCAAGGGCCTTTTGGATCGGTGCGAATTCGGCTAATCCTGTCACATGAATGAAAAGACCGAAACCGGCCAGCAGAGCCGCAAAGAGGCGATCGAGGCACAGGCGAAACTGCGCCGCGAGCGCGCCGCCGAAAAACTCCGGGAAAATCTTTCAAAACGCAAACAGCAGGTGCGCGCCCGCCGTTCCGGGCAAGCTGACGAAACAAGTGGACTGCCTGCCGCAAAAATGGACGAATCGTAATGTTCCGTCCGCGGCGAATTGAAGCGTCGCGAAAAATCCCTTAAACACCCCACTCCTATTCCAAGGCAGTACTTTCAGGAAAGGCGGGCGCGGCCCGTAAGCGCACATGGATCGTATCAGAATCGTCGGCGGTAATGAGCTGAATGGCATCATTCCGATTTCCGGCGCCAAGAATGCCGCACTGCCGCTGATGATCGCCTCGCTTCTGACCAGCGATACGCTGACGCTCGAAAACGTGCCGCATCTGGCCGATGTCGAATTGCTGATGCGCATCCTCGGCAATCACGGCGTCGATGTCGCCGTCAACGGCCGCCGCGAGCGCCAGGAAGATTCCTACTCGCGCACCATCCATTTCACCTGCCGCACCATCGTCGATACCACAGCCTCCTATGAGCTGGTCTCGAAGATGCGCGCCTCCTTCTGGGTCATCGGCCCGCTGCTGGCGCGCGAAGGCCATTGCCGCGTATCGCTGCCGGGCGGCTGTGCCATCGGCACGCGCCCCGTCGATCTTTTCATCGACGGCCTGACGGCGCTCGGCGCCACCATGGAGATCGAAGCCGGTTATATCAACGCCAAGGCGCCGAATGGCGGCTTGATCGGCGCGCGCTACACCTTCCCGAAGGTCTCCGTCGGCGCCACCCATGTGATGATGATGGCGGCAACGCTTGCCCGCGGCACCACGGTGATCGGCAATGCCGCCCGCGAGCCTGAGGTCGTCGATCTCGCCAACTGCCTGAACGCCATGGGCGCCAAGATCTCGGGCGCGGGGACTGCGACGATCACCATCGAAGGCGTCACCTCGCTCTCCGGCGCCCGCCACCGGGTGCTGCCGGATCGTATCGAGACCGGCACCTATGCCATGGCCGTCGCCATGGCCGGCGGTGATGTCGTGCTCGAGAATACCGATATGGCGCTGCTCGAAACCGCGCTGGAAACGCTGCGCCGCGCCGGCGCGGACATCTCTGAAACCAACAACGGCATGCGCATCAAGCGCAACGGCGCCGGCATCAGGCCGGTCGATATCGTCACCGATCCGTTCCCGGGTTTCCCGACCGATCTGCAGGCGCAGTTCATGGCGCTGATGACCCGCTCGTCCGGCATCTCGCACGTCACCGAGACCATCTTCGAAAACCGCTTCATGCATGTGCAGGAGCTTGCCCGCCTCGGCGCCAGGATCACGCTGTCTGGGCAGACGGCGAAGATCGAGGGTGTCCAACGCCTGCGCGGTGCGCCCGTCATGGCGACCGATCTGCGCGCCTCCGTTTCGCTGGTCATCGCCGGCCTTGCGGCCGAGGGCGAAACCACGGTCTCCCGCGTTTATCACCTCGACCGCGGTTTCGAGCGGCTCGAGGAGAAGCTGACCCGCTGCGGCGCCGTCGTCGAGCGCATCAGCGAGTAAGCTGCGCTCATCCCGGTTGCGTAATTGGCCGCAGCATCTTATTTCCCTTGTCTACGCATTGCCATTCCGGCGGTGCCTGCTGGGGTAAGACTGAATGACCGATCTGAAGCTTGTTGCGCTCGATGACGAGGACCTCGCGATCATCTCCGCGCATATGCAGGACAGCGTCTTCAAGGTCGGCGACATCGACTGGTCGCCGCGCGACGCGCAGTTCGCCCTGGCCGTCAATCGTTTCGTTTGGGAAGGCGCCGAACGCAAGCGCAAGGGTTTCGAGCGCCGCCGGGCCGCCCTGGTCTTCAAGCGCGTGCTGGCCGTGCGGTCGCTCGGCATCGATCGTGGCAAACGGGACGAGGTGCTGTCATTGCTGGCGCTGCGATTCGATAAGAAGGGCGACGGACCGGAAGGTACGATCGAGCTGTCGCTGTCCGGCACCGCCTCGATTGCGCTCGATGTCGAATGCATCGAGGTGCAGCTCGCCGATATCGGCGGTGCCTGGGAGGCCTCCTCCAAGCCTCGCCATCGCTGACGCCGCTGACGCTTGACGTTTGAACATCGCAGTTTCGAGTTGAGAAGGAAAATCGGCCTTGGCAATCTGGCTGGATCAGGCATCGGAAGGTTTCGAGCAGCATTTTGCCGCCTTTCTGACGACGAAGCGTGAAGTTTCCGAGGATGTGAACACCGTCGTTCGCGCCATCATCGATGATGTCAGGGCCCGCGGCGATGTGGCGCTTGCCGAATATTCGCTGAAGTTCGACGGCATCGATTTCGCCACCGTACCGATGCGTGTCACGCCGGAAGAGTTCGACGCCGCCGTTGAGGCGGTGCCGTCGGAAGTGCTGGGTGCGCTGAAGCTCGCGGCACTGCGCATCGAGAGCCATCATCGCCGGCAGCTGCCGAAGGACGATATCTACGAGGACGACCTCGGCGTCGGTCTCGGCTCGCGCTGGACGGCGATCGAAGCGGTCGGGCTCTATGTTCCGGGCGGCACCGCGAGTTATCCGAGCTCGGTGCTGATGAATGCCGTGCCGGCCAAGGTCGCCGGCGTCGATCGCATCGTGATCGCCGTTCCGGCCACCGGCGGCACGGTCAATCCGGCGGTGCTTGCCGCCGCCAAGCTTGTCGGTGTGACCGAGGTTTATCGTGTCGGCGGCGCCCAGGCGATCGCGGCTCTGGCCTATGGCACTGAGACCATTGCCCCGGTCGCCAAGATCACCGGCCCCGGCAATGCCTATGTCGCTGCCGCCAAGCGCCATGTCTTCGGCACCGTCGGGATCGATATGATTGCCGGCCCCTCCGAGGTGCTGGTGATTGCCGACAAGGACAATAATCCGGATTGGATCGCCGCCGACCTCCTGGCGCAGGCCGAGCACGATGTCAGCGCCCAGGCGATCCTGATCACCGACAATGCCGACTTCGGCAAGGCGGTGGAGCAGGCGGTCGAACGCCAGCTAATGACGCTGAACCGCGCCGAGACGGCGGCGGCAAGCTGGCGCGATTTCGGCGCGGTCATCCTCGTTGCCGATCTGAAACTGGCTATTCCCTTGGCGAACCGCATCGCGGCCGAGCATCTCGAACTCGCCGTCGCCGATCCGGACCGGCTGCTCGACGGCATCCGCAATGCCGGCGCGATCTTCATCGGCGCCCATACGCCCGAGGTGATCGGCGATTATGTCGGCGGTTCTAACCATGTGCTGCCGACGGCGCGCTCGGCGCGCTTCTCATCCGGTCTTTCGGTGCTCGATTTCGTCAAGCGCACCTCGATCCTGCGCCTCGGTCCGCAGCAGCTGCGCACCCTCGGCCCGGCGGCGATCGCCCTTGCCGTCTCCGAAGGCCTCGATGCCCATGCGCGATCGGTCGCGATCCGCCTGAACCTCGAAAGGTGAGGGCATGGCGAAGGGCGATTTCCGGCTTTGCGACGTCGTCCTTGACGATACGATCGGCCGTTCGACGCCCGATGTCGAGCATGAACGCGCCGTTGCCATCTTCGACCTGATCGAGGAGAACAGCTTTGCGCCGCTCGGCCATTCCGGTGGGCCCTATCGGCTGAACATCTCGCTGGTCGATTCGAAACTGGTTTTCGCCGTCACCACCGAAGAGGGTGGCGACGTCGCCACCCATATCCTGTCGCTCACGCCCTTCCGGCGGATCGTCAAGGATTACTTCATGATCTGCGAGAGCTATTACGAGGCGATCCGTTCGTCGACGCCGAGCCGCATCGAGGCGATCGA
Source organism: Rhizobium sp. NZLR1 (assembly GCF_017357385.1). Lineage (NCBI taxonomy): Bacteria > Pseudomonadati > Pseudomonadota > Alphaproteobacteria > Hyphomicrobiales > Rhizobiaceae > Rhizobium > Rhizobium sp. NZLR1. The sequence goes on from NZ_CP071632.1 coordinate 658,481, forward strand.
CATGGGCCGGCGCGGCATCCACAATGAAGGTTCGCAGACGCTGAAGGATAGGCTGACCGGCAAGATAGAGGTCGATTTCGACACCGCCCGGCGCCTGTTCACCCTTGTCTGTGTGCTCTACTGGCGCGGATGACGGCAATGGATCGCGCCGCCGACATCGAGGAGGGAAGGAGGCCGGGCGCCATCCTCTTCATGTGCGGGATGAATTCTATCCGCTCGCCAATGGCCGAAGCGATCGCCCGTAGTATTCTGCCTGGTAATACCTATATCAGGTCGGCCGGCGTACGCGCCGGCGAGCGCGATCCTTTCGTCGATGTCGTGCTCGATGAGATCGGGCTTTCCCTCGGGCGCCGCCTGCCGCAGACGCTGGAAGAGCTCGAAGACGATTATTTCGATCTGATCATCACGCTGTCGCCGCCGGCCCATCATGCCGCACTCGAGCTGACGCGATCGAATGCAATCGACGTCATCTACTGGCCGACCATGGATCCGACGGTTGTCAGCGGAACACGCGAGCAGATTCTGGAGAGTTATCGCGAGGTCCGCGATCACCTGGCTGGCCTCATCGAAAGCCGGCTACTCAAACGAAATGGCATTGCCGCGCAAACGGCATGAAAACAAATAAAGGAAAGGCCGTTCAACAAGGTTCACAAACCTGCGTTGATTGTGTAGTTTCCGCGCAAATTTTAAAGGCGCGCGCTGCGCTGCCTATTCAACCCACAGGAAGAAAACACTTATATGCCGAAAGAAGAAGTCCTCGAATTCCCCGGTATCGTCACCGAACTTCTGCCGAATGCGACGTTCCGCGTGAAGCTCGAAAACGAACACGAGATCATCGCCCACACCGCCGGCCGCATGCGCAAGAACCGCATCCGCGTTCTCGCCGGCGACAAGGTGCTTGTGGAAATGACGCCCTACGATCTGACCAAGGGCCGCATCACCTACCGTTTCAAGTAAATTTGACAAAGGTCTTGCAAGGGGTGTTCCCCCGCCTGCCGATGGTCGAGGTTCCATGGCGCTGAAATACAAGCTCATTCTGGCCTCGGGCTCGCCCCGTCGCGTCGACCTGCTCAACCAGGCCGGCATCGAGCCTGCACGCCTGATGCCGATGGATATCGACGAGGCGCCGAAGAAGTCGGAGCATCCGCGTTCGCTCGCCCGCAGGCTTTCGGCCGAGAAGGCCGAGGCAGCGCTCGCCGCCATTAAGGGCGATATCACCTGGAAGGGCAGCTATATCCTCGCCGCCGATACGGTGGTCGCCGTCGGCCGGCGCATTCTCGGCAAGGCCGAATTTGCCGACGAGGCGTTGAGTTCGCTGCATCTGCTGTCGGGACGCAACCATCTCGTCTACACCGGCGTTTGTCTGGTGACGCCGGATCGCAAGATCCGCCAGAAGATCGTCGAGACCAAGGTGCGCTTCAAGCGCCTCTCCGGTTTCGAGATCGAGAACTACCTGGCCTCCGGCCAGTGGCGCGGTAAGGCAGGCGCCTACGGCATCCAGGGCCTTGCCGGCACCTTCGTGCAGAAGATGGTGGGCTCCTACACCAATGTCGTCGGCCTGCCGCTTTATGAAACCATTGTGCTTCTGACCGGCGAAGGCTTCGATGTGCATAGCCGGTGGCCCGAGGGTTGAAGCCCGCGGCCAATTCCTGAATTAGGACGGACCGATTATGCCTGAAGACAAAAAAGCCGCCGCCAAGGTCGAACCGCTGCGCAAGGCGCGCCCTTGCCCCGAATGCGGCAAGCCCTCTCACCGCGAACATTACCCCTTCTGCTCCAACCGCTGCCGCGAGGTCGATCTCTCCCGCTGGCTGACCGGCGCCTATGCGATTCCCGTTGCCGACGACGAGACCAAGGCCGAATATCCGGATGAGGAAAACTGAAGCATGTCATCAGGGAGTGTGCAGCGGTTCCGGGAGTACGACATGCATAAAACAACGAGCTAAAGCGCCCGCGAAGCTCTTATTTTTCCTCATGAATCCGCAAAATCGGCAAGACCGTCAAAAAAGAGTCATTTGACCGCTTGCCATGGCCGAGCAAGATGCTATAACCCCGCTCGCTTCCGGGGCGCACCAAGGCCCCGCGGTTCTTTTTCTGAAAAAGGTCCATCGGAAGCTGGTTAGCCCAGGTAGCTCAGTTGGTAGAGCAGCGGATTGAAAATCCGCGTGTCACTGGTTCGATTCCGGTCCTGGGCACCACACAATCCCCTAAACTAATCATGTGAATAGTATGGGATAGCCTGAGCCAGAAGGCGGCCAACATACCTCTCTGAGGTTAGTTTCGCCCTTTCGATGTCTTCGCCAGCATCTCGCTCAGCGTTGCCGCCGAGAGCATGGACTCGGCCAAAAGCTTCTTGAGCTTCTGGTTTTCTTCCTCCAGGGCTCTCACCCTTCTGACATGAAGACCGACATTTCCGAACTGCAGGGATTGCCACCGATAGAAGGTCGGCTCGCTGATGCCGTACCTGTGGCAAACATCTGCCACCGTCACCCCGGCTTGGTGCTCCTTCAGAATGCCCGTAATCTGGTCGTCGTCGAATTTTCTCTTACCCATCACCGCTTTAGTCCTCACGAAATGCTCTGTTGAAACTGTCGAGAAGAGGTCTGAGTGCATAGATTGCCACGCTGCTTTTGCCGGTCTCGATCAGAGTCTGTGCGGGCATGCCGGCGACCATTTCGACATCCTTCATTTTCGCCAACCGCTCGTCCGTTACGCGGATTGTCGCGGCATAGTAGGGTTGGCCGCTTGCCGTATCGGTGAGACGGTCTGCCGATACATACTCGACCCGACCTTTCAGGAGTGGAACGCGCCGCTGATTGTATGGAAGGAGGTGAATCTGTGCCTCGAGCCCCGCACGGACGACATTGATATCTTCCGGCCTGACGTGGACAGACACGACAAGGCGATCGGAGCGCGGCAGAAGATCGACGAGCGGTTCGCCCGCGCCGACTACCCCACCGGCTGTGTGGATGCGCAGGTTCATGATTGTTCCATCTTCGGGCGCACGGATATCGGTCCTTGAAAGCTGGTCGTCGATCGCCCGCAAGCGCTCGCGCAATTGCATGATCTGGCTTTCCGTAGCGCGCATGCCCTGGGCGACTTCGCTCAACCGGTCGCTCTCAAGCTTTGCGAGATCGGCCTGTGACTCGCTGATCACCTGGTAGGCGCGAGAGATCTGTGCCTCTACTTGACCCTGCTGGCCGTCAAGGTCTGCTTTTTCCCGCTGGAGGTTGAGAAGCCTGCTCCTTGTTTCCAGTCCCTTGGCGTTGAGGGCCGTAACCTGATCCAGTTCTTGGCTCGAGATTGCAGCTCTGTCGGCCAATGCTGCCTTTTGCGCGCCAAGTCCGACGATTTCCTGCCGCACCTGCGCGATTTTTTCATTGGCGATCTGAATTTCCGCCTGCATGACCCGGCGACGGGCTTCGAAGATTTTCTGTTGACCGATCAGAATCGCGCTGACCGAAGGATATTTGTCGATTGCTGCCCTGAGATCCTCAGGATAGGCGACATGGTCGTCGCCGGTCTGCTCCGCAAGCAGGCGGGCGCGGCTTCCTTCGGCGTCCCAAAGTTGCCCTTGGATGCTGTCGCGCTCCGAGCGAGACTTCGTGTCGTCGAGTTCTATCACGATTTGCCCGGCCATGACCGCATCGCCGTTTCTGACGAGGATCCGTCGCACAATTCCGCCTTCCAGATGCTGAATGGTCTTGCGGCTGGACTCCGGTTCGATAACGCCCGATGCGATCGCAGCGCTTTTCAGCGGCGCCAGAACCGACCAGATTCCCAATCCGACGATGAAAACCAGGATCAACAGGTTACCCGTCCAAACAACGCCTCTCAGCCCCGGCATGGGCGAAGACGGGGCCGGTCCGCGCTGTTTCTGTTCGATCACCGGCGAATAGACCGTCTGTTGCCTGGCTGTCGCTGTCGATCGTTGAGCGAACCGCTGGTCCGTCCTTGGCGAATTTGAAACTCTCGCCGGCGTTGCGTCCAGTTGAACAAGGGTCATGGCGGCGTCCCTCCCTACGTTCCTGTTCGAGACGGTGGTTGAAGATAGGTTTCATAAATCCGCTCACTGTCGCCGATGGCAGCCACAGTCCCGTTACGCATGATGGCAATCTTGTTGGTGACTGGCAGGATCCCCATCCGGTGCGTTATGATAACGACGGTCATCCCCCTGGATTTCATGCGCTCGATTGCAGTGAACAGCATCCGTTCGCCGTCATAATCCAGGCTCGAGTTCGGATCGTCGAGAACGATCAGAGATGGATTTCCATAAGCCGCGCGTGCCAGTCCCAGCTGTTGACGCTGAGCTCGAAGGAGCAGGTTCCCACCCTCACCGATATCGGTCTCGTAGCCCTGGGGCAGCCGCATGATCGCGTCGTGCAATCCAACCAGCTTCGCGGCGTCGATTGCTTTGCCGGGATCTCCTCCGTCCAGCCGGCCGATCACATCCTTGATCGCTCCTCCGAAAAGTTCGATGTCTTGCGGCAGGTATCCGACGTGGCGGGTCCCCCCGCAAAGGCGCAGAGCCGTGATATCGACCCCGCCGAGAAGAGCACAGCCGCTCGTTGCTTGCACAACGCCTGCCATGACGCGACCGAGAGTCGATTTCCCCGATCCCGACGGACCGATGAGCGCTATGCAGTCGCCGGGCGCGAGGCGCAACGTGACGCCTGTCAATATCGGCCGATCGGCGAATGGCTGGATGTAGCTGACGTCATCGAGAACGAGGCCGTTACGTTCCGGTACCGGCACCATTCGGGCATCCTGGTTCGATGCAACGGCGATCAGCATTCTGTTCAAGCGATTGAAAGCATTGCGTGCAAAGGTAAAGGAGCGCCATGCACCTATTGCGCCCTCGATCGGTGCAAGCCCGCGCCCGAGCAGCAAGCTCGCAACGAAGATGATTCCGGGACTGCCGTTGTTTACGAGCACCAGCCATGTAGCAGATCCCATCATGAGGATCTGCGCGAGTGTGCGGATCGATTTGGAGAATCCAAGAATGATCTCCGTGCGATGCATCGCGATGTCCTGCGTTCTTCTCGCCATTTCCGCCTCGCGATAGACCATCATCGCTGCGCCATCCTGCATGCCCATTGCCCGGATCACCTCGATGTTTTTGAGGGCGGTCGCAAATCGGAAATAGCTCCTCGAAAGGGCAAGGTTGGCGTGGGCAAGCGGCTCTCGCGTCGCCAGTTCCGTCAGGAACGCGAACAGCAGAAGTGCAAATGCGCATAGAAGACCGATGGTCCCAAGCAGCGGGTGAACAAGAAACAGCAGGAGCAGGAATACTGGCGCCCAGGGAACGTCAAAAAAAAGGGCGCTAGCCGGTGAATCGAGGAATTGGCGTAGTGCGGCCAGGTCCCTGTAACACTCCGTGGCGGCTCCCGCATCGGCGAGCGCGGCATATTCGAATGATGCGGTCAGCACCATGGGCCGGAGCCTGTGGTCCAGCCAGCTACCGATGCGCGAAAGAGCTGCCCTGCGCACGATGTCCAGCATGGACCCGACCAACACGGCGATGGCGATGATCATCGTCAGCATCAGCAGCGTGTCGGCACTTCGGCTCGACAGGACCCTGTCATAGATCTGCAGGAGATAGATGGAAGGCGTCAGAAGAAAGAGGTTATAGCCGCAGCTATAGAGGAAGACCAACCCGAAGGCTCCGGCACAAGCCCGGAGCGCCGCAACGAGGTGTGTCTGCGGCCGCGATGGCTTTATCGATGGCTTTATCGAAATCGTTGTCATCGTCAGATCTCGCTGCACTGGATACTGACAAGAAGAGGCTGCGGGCTGGTTCAGTAAGCCTGAGGGTCGCCAGTCGAAACGAGCGACCCTCAAGGGAGATGAGTTCATGAGCCAAGATGGCTGACATCGATATGGCCGAAGGCGTTTATGAAATGATCGAGATCATTGTGCACCGTCGTCGTTTCTGGATTGGTGTGAACCAATGCTGACGAGATGTCGCCGCCCAGAGCGTAGTTCCCGTTGCCGCCGTTACCGCCGACGCCTGCGAGAATGGTGGCATGCTGATCGGCCACGAGCTGCGTATATTGTGTCGCGGTCGTAGCCGCAGCCACCGCAGCCGTGTCGTGGCCGCTTGAGTTTCCTTGACTGCCGTTGGAGTCGGAATCTCCCCCCGCGCCGCCGGCGCCGCTGTTTGAGATTGCCGCCAGGAAGCCGTTCTGGGCCTGGGTAAAGCCACCGGGTCCGCCATTGCCGGCGTCCCAATCTGCCGTCTGCCAAACGTGATCGCCGTTGTGCAGATGGGTAGATGCCCCGTCGACCGTTTGCACGGGGTCTACATATGCAACCGGGTTGTAGTCAATATTCCCATTATTGTGGCCATCACCGCCGTTGCCGGCATTCGCGTCACCTGCATCTGGGTGATTAAGGTGAATCGTGTCAGATATTTGTGGGATAGGCATTTCAGTCACTCCTTCTACTTTGGTTCGTCCGTTTTAATTCTACGGCGTTCCCCCTACGGCGTGGGTATTAGTATGTCACCGCCAGACAATACAGCCGCAGGCGAATATTGCCCGCGATTCAATCTGCGTACTATCTAGATATTCGGCGACATTCCTTCGGGCGTATGCTTGGAGGTGGCGGAGCGTTATTTTGGATTGGTATTTGGTGATCTTGCGCCGGATGGGATGAGCATGATCATGTCTGCGGCCTCGTCGAAGCGACGTCGTTTTTCCCAAACGGCCGCCGAAGCGAACCGGCCGTATTCCGAGGTCCTGACCAGGCTGCGCTTGGCGGAGGAGATTCTGTTTGGGGCGAGAAAAATCAACCCGCCACGAAAACGGAGGCCAATGCAGGACTCTAGCCCGAAGGCGGGTTGAGTGCTGTCAAACCTGCACAACGGGGCGTTACGGCCATGATAGCCAAATGGCTATAGACCTAGCCGACGGGATGTAGACGAATTGCAGGCTCTGCTTTTCTTAACTTCAGAGGCACAATGGCTGAATAATTCAGGCTACATGCGCGACACGCTTGGCGGACGTGCGGTTGACCGCGGATGGAGACGGCAATGACGGAAATTCGTCCCTTCTTGGAAGATTCGCCCAAAGCGGGCACCGATCAAAACCTCGCCTCCAGTCTGGCCGCGGGGCATCTGGCGCTGGTGCCGACCTGGCTTCCATTGGATGTTGCTTCCGGTTCGAGCTCCAATTCAGCCGGCAGCGGCGGTGACGGGATAAGCGAAGGCGTGATCAGCAGCAACGCGTTGGCCGTCTTCATGCCGTCCAATGCCGCTATTGCGGGACCTCATTCGAGCGCCGACGCTTTCCAGGGCAACGATGCGCTCATCAATCAGCATCCCACCGAAATGGCCGGGATAGGCGGGAATGGCGGAAGCGGCAATGTTGCCGTGGGCAGCGGCGATGGCGCCAATCATGCCGGCACTGGGGGAGATGGCGTCTTCTACGGTGGACTCGTAAGCACCGAAGTCGCGCTGTTTGCCCCCGTGAATACCGCTGTGGCTGCGGGCCCTGGCGCGGAGGCGCACGCCGAGCAATCGAACAATGCTTTGTTTCTGCAGGGCGCAACCCAGATCGGCGGCATGGGCGGCTCGGGCGGAGACCATAACGTCGCGAGCCATGGCTCGTCGATGAGCCCGGGAACGGCGCTGACATTGACCGGCGACTTTTATGCGGGCCACGGCGGCGATGGATATTTCGTCGGCAGCATGGTCGACATAAGTATAGCCATCTTCTCGCCGATCAACATCGCCATCGGCGCCGCAGGCGGCTCGGCGGAGGCTCATCAGACAAACAATGTCATTTTCGATCAGGGCACTGTGCAGATCGCCGGCATCGGCGGCAACGGCGGTGGCTTCAACCTGTCGTCGGACACGATCTTCACCGGCAACCATGCGGGTGGCGGTGGCGGCGACGGATCGTCAACCGGCAGCATGGTCGACGTCAATGTCGGCTATTTCCATCCCATCAACATTGCCGTTCCCGCCGGTGGGACGGCGGACGCCCAACAGATCGATCATGTTCTCTATGATCAGCATGCGCTTCAATTGGCCGGCATCGCAGGCCACGGCGGAGACGGTAACCTCACCGACGCCCATTCCGCTCTCGTGGACGACATTCTGAGCTTCATGCATAGCTAGAGCGCGCCGCGATCTTTCAGTTTCGCTCCTCGCGCTTGAGGTCGTTGGTTTTACGCATGTCGTTATCGCAAAACTTTTTGCGCGACATGCTCGCTAGCGGATAGCTCCCCACCTGCATCCGACATGACCCCCGAACGGCCGGCTCACTGGGATGCCGAACAATCCACCATGATCGCATCCGCATTGTCGCCGATTCGGCCGTCAGAGGCCGTGACCTCTGTCCGGCATCTGGCCGGTGCCGGCGCGATGCTGCCTAAGTGAAAACGATGCCCAACTGGGTAATAATGCATCGATAGAGCCGAATCATTTAGTAATCATAATGGGTAGTCGGTGATCTTGGCCGTCTGTTGCTTTTCGCGTTTGCTGTTTTGCTTTCGGGTCTGCGACAATTTTGAATTGAGATATGGTAACAAAGCCAAGCTGATCGGAATCTAGTTATATCAAGTAGATCTTTTCTGAATGGATCTTCATTAGATACGTTGCCTTTTCAGCGCCTTTGAAAGCTCTGTTGACCTGCTTGCCGTACGTGAACTCGGAGAAGACTGGTAAGTCTGAAGCGACAAGTCGAACCTGCATGTCATCATGAACAAGCTCTTCAATGTGCTCTGCAGGCCCCAGTCATCTCTCGATGAAATCTTAGCTATAAGAATTATCATGAGAGATCTGACTGTCGATATCGACAATAGACTCTCTTTTTATCATGACATGTAGTGAGAACAGGCATAGTATGAATGCCTGTTGGTTGCAAATATTCTGGGGAGCACGCAAGTGTCCGACAGTGCTGGAATTAAGCGCCGTATGGGGCGCAATGCACCAACTGTGATCATCGTTGGGCATTCTACACTGGCGCGCACGACCGTAGTGAAGCTTCTTGAGCGTGAATTCGCCGGCTGGAACTTTATCGATTTGATCTCGACCGAGAGTCTCGATCGAGCACTTGGAGCCGAGGTGCGTTTGATTGCATTGGATCTGGCCGGCAGAGGTGTTGAGAGCTCCAGCCTGCGTGATGACCTCGCGGCGATTACGGCACGTTTTCCTGAGGCTCCTATCACGTTGCTCTCAGGTACGGATGACGCCATCATAGCGCGTCAAGCGCTCAAGGTGGGCATCCGCGGCTTTTTCTCGACTTCACTTCCCGTTGACATTGCCCTTGCCGGTCTTGGTCTCGTTCTGGCAGGAGGAACCTTTTTCCCGCAGCTTTTGGGAGCGGTCACAAACGGCTCAAACGAGCATAGTCCGGCCAGAAACGAGGCTGAAAAAAGATTGGATGATCGGACGCAGTACTTGGCGATTGCCGATTTCACTCCTCGCGAAGCGGATGTCCTCGCAGAGTTGCAATGCGGATGCTCAAATAAGGTAATTGCAGGAAAACTCAATTTGTCGGGGCATACGGTAAAGATGCATGTGCAACACATCATGCGCAAGCTGCAGGCGCAGAACCGCACTGAAGTGGTTGCCCGTTTGGTTCAAAGAGCCGCCGACGGGCGTGACGCCTTGCCGAATTAGGCAGTGTCGCCAGTACCGGGAGCTGTCTCAACGAAAGCGTCTACACCAGGGAAACACCACCGCCCGCGCGGCGGCCGTGGTGTATGCGAGCGTTCGTTTCACCCGGTCTTATATCGTGAATCCCTAATGGGAACTGCGAGTCCGGCCATCCGTTATCCATTGAGCAACGGAGGACATGAATATGCGCAAGAAGAAAGCCATCGTCGAGGCGGCGCTCGAGTCCGA